>WFOE01000045.1 GCA_015488215.1 Planctomycetales bacterium | reverse complement strand
GACCACGCTGGTGTTGTTGGGTTACGTGCTCTTTTCCGAAGGCCTGGACCACAAGGGACGGTTCGTCAGCCTCAGTTGGGTTTATCCATCGGGCAAGCAGGTAACGTGGGCCACGGGAGCCTACTTTTCGGCTATTCCGCCCCGAGAAGGGCTGGTCTTTCCGCTGGACACGGCGGTGTTTTTCGATCCGGCCACTTCTTCGGACAGTGTCGCGTACTTCGACTGGGATCGCCAGCAGCATTTCCAGGCCGGGTGGATCCAGGCAAGAAGTCTTCGCCGACTTTTTCTGGCCCGGGTCCGCCGTAGTTCACGCACTGTTCGGTTCGTTTCTCCGGGAGGGAACCAGCCCCCCCGGGTGACCAACCGCCTGGGCACCACGGTACGGCTGCTCCTGGCCAAGGACCGGGAGGGGAAATTGTGGTGGGTGCGCAACCTGCCGGCGGAACAGACCGTCGCGTTGCGCCCGGCCGACCCTGCGCAGACGGTGACCGGTCCCCTGCGCCGAAAACTGGACCAGGTGGCCGAGCAGACCCTGGGCCGCGGCGTTCTGGAACGGACGCAGCAACCGGTGTTGAAGGGCGAAGCAGTAGCCTACGCCAACTCGCCCCACGCCCTGCACTGGCACCTGCGCCGCCTGGCCCGGTGGCTCGACCGCGGCGGCCAGGCCATGCCCCCGGGAAGCTGGCTGGCCGTGGTGGCCGACAATCCGGAACTGCCCACTGGCACCGAACTGACCGTGATCGAAGGTTTCCACGTAATGGTGGGACACTGGCCGTGATCGACCGCAGTCAACCGGCCATCGAAGTGTACAACCTGCACCGGTTCTTTGGCCGCGTGCGGGCAGTGGACGACATCAGCTTCCAGGTGTATCCCGGCCAGGTGTTCGGCTTCATCGGGCCCAACGGGGCCGGCAAGACCACCACCATGCGCATTCTGGCCACGCTGGATCAGCCCAGTTACGGCAACGCCTACGTGGCCGGCTTCTCGGTGGTCGAAGACCCGGACCAGGTCCGCCTGCGGCTGGGGTTTATGCCCGATTACTTCAACACCTACCCCTACGTCAACGTGGTCGAGTACCTGGACTTCTACGCCCGGGCCTACGGGCTGCGTGGGAACCAGCGGCGGCGGGCCGTCGAGTTCACCATGCACTTTACCGGCCTGGAACCCCTGGCCGACAAACCCACCCGTGCTCTGTCCAAAGGGATGAAGCAGCGTCTTTGTCTGGGCCGGGCCATGATCCACGATCCGCTGGTGCTGGTGCTGGACGAACCGGCCGCGGGACTGGACCCCCGGGCACGCATCGAGCTGCGGCAGATGATCCGCCGCCTGGCCCAACGCGGAAAAGCCGTGTTCATCTCCTCGCACATCCTGACCGAACTGGCCGAAATCTGCGACGCCGTCGGGGTCATCGAAGCAGGCAAGCTGCGAGCCCAAGGTCCCGTCGAACACATCCGCCGCCAGCTTGCCCGCGGCGGAGCCACCGTCCAGGTGGAGCTGCTGGACCAGGTGGAACAGGCCGTCCGGTGGCTGGAACAACATCCTGGCGTTTCGCAGGTGGAACGCGGCCAGCAAGAAAACATGCTCACCTTCCAGCACGAAGGGGACGCTTCCGAAAGGGCCGAACTGCTGCGGCAGATGGTGCAAGCCGGATTGCCCGTTGTGGGCTTTTCGGCCAAGGGGCATACCCTGGAAGACCTGTTCCTGGCCCTGACCGAAGGGAACGTACAATGACCAACCCCGCTCGCGGCCCGGCCGCGCCGCCACCGGCGGCCGACACGTCGAGCAACCAGGCGGCCGAAGGACGCTGGCAGCGCTGGGAAGCGGCGCTAAGCGACCGGCTCAACCCCATCCTGGTCAAAGAAGCCCGCCAGGGACTTAAAAGCCGCCTGTTCGTCTTCACCTTTTTTGCCGCTCTGCTGTTTGCCTGGGGATGGTCCGTGCTAGGCGTGGCTCTGCTGGTGGACCCGGCATATGAAGACAGCAGGGCTGGCTTGGGCATGTTCCTGGGCTATTGCGCGATTCTGGCGTTCCCGCTGCTGGTGGTAGGCCCCCAGGCGGCGTACCGCTCCATGGTCAACGAATGGGAGGACGCCACCTACGAGCTGATGAGTATCACCTCGCTGGAAGCCGGACACATCGTTCGCGGCAAGCTGGGAAGCGCGCTGCTGCAAATGATGCTGTATGCGGCTGTTTTTCTCCCCTGCATCGGCTTCACCTATCTGCTGGGAGGGGTAAGCCTGCTGTCAATCGCCGTGGGCCTGGTGGCAATCTTCGCCGGTTCGGTGTTTGCCACGCAGTTGGGATTGTGTCTGGCCACGATGAGCCGGAACCGGGGTGGGCAGATGCTCCTGTCGGTGTTGTTCCTGGTGGCGCTGCTAGGACTGTACTGGATGGTGCTTCTGTTCGTCGGCGTGTTGCTACTGGAAGGAGGTGGCAACGCCGCTTCCAGCCCGGAGCTGTGGTATGGCTTGTTTGTCACTTTGACGCTGCTGGCCTCCTACGGCTACGCGCTCTACCAGCTCACGCGCTCTCGGCTGCTGTTTCCTAGCGAAAACCGAACTACGGCTCTTCGCCTGGCGTTGCTTGTTCCTCCGGCGCTGTGGCTGGCCGCCTGGCTGGCAGCGATGACTCCCGGGTTCGGTCCCCAACTGGGGATGGACGACGAGCTGACCCTGTTCATCTTTTCTGCCTTTTTCATCCACTGGGCGGCTGTCTTGCTGATCATCGGCGGGGAATCCGGCGAAATCTCCCAACGTATGCGCCGCCGCGTGCCCCGAAGCGTGCTGGGCCGACTGTTCGGTCTGTGGCTGCTGCCCGGCCCCAGGCTCGGATATTTCTACGTGTTACTTTCGTACGCGGGGATGATCTTTCCTTGGCTGCTGGTGCTGTGGTACACACTGCCTAGCCCGTTCTCGGCACGGTTCCGTCCTGCCGAATGGGTTCGCCTGGCCGGAGCGTTCTGGTGCTATCTGGCCATTTATGGCGGTATTGCCACCTGGCTGCTGGCCTGGTTGCGGCGCCGCGTGGTGGTGAACATGATGCTGGCCGCTGCCGTGATATCGCTGCAGGTGGTTGTGTTTTGCATCGTGCCCTTGTTCGTCGAAGTGATTACGGCTTCCGGCATTCCCTTTGGCCAATACAGCCCGATCCACCTACTCAATCCCATCATTACGATCGATGAGCTGATGGCCAATCCCGCCGGCGGCCCGGAGTACTGGCTGATGGTCCTGGCGCTGCCGACCGTGGTGGTCAACGTGCCGGGGGCGTACCGCGAAATGGTGCTGCTGTACCGCACCGGTCCGGCCCAGCAGCCGGAACCGGAAGCCGCCGCCAAGGAACAACCACCGGAACACCCGTTTGCCGATCTGGCAGCCGGAACGCTCCCTTCGTCCACTGCCCAGTCCTCTTCGTCCTGAGTCCGGCGGGGGAGCTTCCCAGCGGTCAGCGAATCGTTTTTGAGTACGCTAGGAGACGATGGTGCTTGGCGCTTTGGCGAGCCCCAGACTTCAGTCCGGGGAGGCAAGTAGAAACGTTTGCTCTTTGTTTCTGCTCCGCCAGCTAAAGCTGGCGGCTCGACGAGTGCAAGAGTTCGCGCTTATTCTCGCCTCGGAGCGGAAGCTCCATGCTCAAGACGCAAGACTCAAGACGCAAGACCTCGCCAAGTCGGCGGCTCGCCGTTGGCGAGAGCCGGCCCATTGTCGCGCGTCCAGCGAGCCGCGAGTGTCAACTGGCGGAGCGGCGAGAATACCGGCGTTCGCTTTTTTCTTTTGAACTCCGGGAGCTGACGTTCCCGGCTCGCCGAGTGCCGAGTACGAGCACGAGCACGAGTACGAACGCTCGTTTTCCGCCGGAACGGAAGCTCCACGCGCAAGTCGCAGGGCGCAAGCCGCAAGCCGATTCCCGACTTTTCTCCCCGCACTGACGTGCGAGGCTCGCGCCCTCCACGCCCCCATCCCCCCCCGCCTCCACGCCCTTCGGAGTGGAAGCTCCCCGCCGCCGCGTGGCCCTTGCTTTACCAGCGGTCCATGGCCTGGAAGTGCTGTTTCAAGCTGGGGTAAAGCGCCCGGTAGGTGGCAAACACCTGGTCGTAAACGGCCGTGGCCTGCGGGTCGTGCCGGATGTGTTCGGCCACCTGGATGGTGGCGTCGCAGGCCGCTTCGATCGACTCGTACTCCCCGCAGCCCACCGCAGCCAGCAGCGCCACGCCGAAGGCCGGCCCTTGCTCGGCCACCAGCCGCACGACGTCCTGGCCGAAGACGTCGGCTTGAATCTGCCGCCACAGGGGGCTTTTGGAGCCTCCGCCGGAGACGCGAATCTGTTCCACCGGCACCTGCAGCTCGCGGAAAATCTCCAAACTGTCGCGGAGGGCGAACGTTACCCCTTCCATGATGGCCCGAACCAGATGCCCGCGGCCGTGGGCCAGGGTCAAGCCCACGAACGCCCCGCGGGCCAGAGGATCGGCGTGCGGGGTGCGTTCCCCGGAAAGATATGGCAGAAACACCAACCCTTGGGCGCCCGGGGGCACTCGGGCCGCTTCGGCTCCCAGCAGTTGATACGGATCGGTGCCCGAGGCGGCACACTCGGCCGTTAGCCCAAGGCACAACTGGTTGCGGAACCACTGAAGCGATCCGCCGGCACAGAGATTCACGCCCATCATGTGCCATCGTCCGGCCACAGCGTGGCAAAAGGTGTGCACCCGGCCCTGGGGATCGACCGTCATCTGGTCGCAGTGGACGAACATCACCCCGGATGTGCCAATCGAAGTGGACAGCACGCCGGACCGCACGATGCCGTTGCCCACGGCCCCCGCGGCGCAGTCTCCGGCCCCGGCCACCACTACGACTTGCGGCGAAAGGCCCAGTTGCCCGGCCACCTCGGGCCGGAGCGTGCCGGTCGGTTCGTGCGATTCGTAGCAGCAGGGGAACCATTCCTCGGGCAGTTCTAGCCGTTGGAGTAGCTCGCGGCTCCACTGGCGCCGGGCCACGTCCAGCAGCAGCGTGCCGCTGGCGTCGCTTACGTCGGTAGCCAGTTCCCCGGTGAGCCGAAGGCGGATGTAGTCCTTGGGCAGCAGCACGTGGCGCACGCGAGCGTAGTTTTCCGGCTCGTGCCGCCGCAGCCAGAGAATCTTAGGTGCCGTGAACCCGGTCAGTGCCGGATTGGCCACCAGCCGGATCAGCTCCTCGCGCGAACCGGCCCGTTGCTCAATCTCCTGGCACTCCTGGGCGGTGCGCTGGTCGTTCCACAAGATGGCAGGACGAATGACCCGATGCTGCTGGTCCAGGAAGACCGAGCCGTGCATCTGGCCGGAAAGCCCGATGCCCTTCACTTGCTGCGGGTCGATTCCGGCTTGGGAGACCGCCTGTTGGATCGTGGCCAGCGTGGCTTGCCACCAGTGTTCCGGGTCTTGTTCGCTCCAAAGCGGCCGGGGAGTGAAACAGGGGTATTCCTGCATCGCCTCGCCCAGCAAGCGGCCCTGCGGGTCGATGACCACCGTCTTGGTGCCGGAAGTGCCGATGTCGATGCCCAAAAACGCACTCATGGCCAGCCTCATCCGGAATGGGGAAACGGGCTCCCTTGCTCGGAAGCCGACATGCCGGCGGCGATTCTACTGCCTGAACATGGCCGCAGGCAACGCTCGCACCGGCTGCTCCCCGCTGGCCGAAGCGTTTGCCCGGAAAAGCCAACCGAAAGGGGCGATTTTGCTTATCGGGGTTGGCCGGTTGCGATAGAATAAACCGAGGGTAGAGCTTCCCGCGGGGCGTTTCTGCGCCGACTGGCGGTTCCGGAACAACAGACCGGGGCAGGAGGAACGCAGCATGAACGAGTTGAAATCGGCTCTGGGGCGCGTGCGGCGGCGGTTGTGGTTGCAGCGGTTTCTGGTGGCCCTGGCCTGGAGCTGGGCGGCCTTGCTGCTGGTGGCCGCCGTGGCACTCTTGGCCCGATGGTACTTCACCGGCCAGGTGGGCCCCCTGTGGGTGTTGCCCGGGGCGTTGGGGCTGGGTGCGGTTGCGGCGTTGGTCATCGCCACGTGGCGCACCCCTCGGGCACTGGCGGCGGCCGTGGAGTTGGATCGGCGATTTGCCCTCCAGGAACGAGTTTCCACCGCCTGGAGTCTGCTCCAGCAGGGGCCCGAAGATCGCCTCAGCCGGGCCGAGCGGGCCGTGGTGCAGGACGCCCTTTATCACCTGAAACGCGTGGATGTGGCCGCGGGTTTTCCGGTGCGGATTGGCCGCTGGGCGCTGGCTCCGGTAGCTCCAGCCCTGCTGGCTGCGGCGCTGGTGTTGTGGCTGCCCCCCTGGCAGCGGCAGACCGCCCAGGCCGACACCCAGACCGCCCAGCAGGTTCAAAAACAGATCGAGCAGCAGGCCCGAAAACTGCGGCGGCAGATCAAAAAACAAAAGGAAAAACTCGCTCGCCAGGGACTCAAACAGGCCGAACAGTGGTTGCGCAAACTGGAAAAAGGGCTGGAAGAGCTCCAGCGGGAAAAGCCCAAGGACCGCCGCAAAGCCCTGGCCCGGCTCAACAATCTTCGCCGCGAGCTTCAGCAGCGGCGCAAGCAGATTGGTTCCCGCCAGGCCCTGCGCGAACAACTGGCCCGACTCCGCGGGTTGAACCAGGACCCGACGCGCAAGCTGGTCGAATCGCTGCGCCAGGGAGACCTGAAACAAGCCATCGAGCAACTGGAAAAACTCAAGCAGAAGATTGCCCAGGGCAAGCTCTCCGAACAGGAGAAGAAAAAACTGCTGGAGCAAATCCAGAAGCTGCAACAAAAACTGCAACAGATGGCCGAAGCCCGAAAGCGGCAAATCCAGCAGTTGGAAAAGCAGATTAAGCAGGCCCAGGCGGCCGGACAGCACGCCAAGGCCGAACAGTTGCGGCAGCAGTTGCAACAGCTCCAACAGCAACAAGCGGCTATGCAGCCCGTGGAGCAGATGGCCGACCAATTGACTCAGGCCCTCCGCCAATTGCAACAGGGGCAGAACCAGCAGGCGGCCCAATCGTTGCAGCAGGCTATCGAGCAACTGCAGCAGCTCCAGCAGCAGATGGAAGAAGCCCAGGCGCTAGAACAAATGATGGAGCAACTGCAAGCCTGCAAGCAGGGCTTGTGCCAGGGAGGCGGTCAGGCCCCCGGAATGAAGGAGGGCGCCGGTCGAGGCGACGGCCTGGGCCGGGGAGCCGGCGTAGGTTTCCGCCCCGAAGAAAAGACCGACGGCAATCGCTACGTGGATACGAAGGCCCGGGTCAAAGTCCGTCGCGGCGCGGCTACCGTTACCGGTAAAGTGGTCGGCCCCAACGTCAAAGGACAGGTGCGCGACCGGGTGCAGCAGCAGTACGAGGCGGCCCGAGCCGAGGAAGCCTCGCCCCTTTCCAACCAGCGGCTGCCCAAGAACTATCGCCAGCACACCAAGGAGTATTTCGACGCGCTGCGTCGGGGGCGGTAAAGCGGCTCTGCCGAAAACGGGCAGCAGCCGGGAGACGCCAACTAAGTACCCGGCCAGTAGTCTTTAAGTACATCAGCAGATGCCTTGGCTCGGCGGTTCGGCGAGCCCCGGACTTCAGTCCGGGGAGAGCCGGAGAAAAACGCTCGTTCTTCTTTTTCTCCGGGAACTGAAGTTCCCGGCTCGCCGGTTACGAGAATCGGTGCTTATTCTTGCGTTGGAGCGGAAGCTCCTGCTCAAGACGCAAGACCCAAGACGCAAGACCTCTTTTGCTGCGGCTCGCCGGAAAACGATGCTACCCGCGTCTGCTCAAAAACTACAACAACTAATTGCCACGCGCTTAGGCGGCGCAGTCTCCCTGGTGCGGCTTACTCCAGCGGGGAATCCTCCCGGCGGCTATTGCTGCGAGGGGACGGCTTGTTTTTTCGGGGATGACTTTTCGGGGATGAGTTCCAGACAGACCAGCCGCCCTTCGCCCCGCAGGTAAAGCAGCCCGTGCGAAAGCACCGGAGCGGCCCAAGCCGGATAGCGAAGCAGCGGGCGCTGCGGTTCTTCCGGGTCGGCAAGACGCCAGTGCCGGACCAGCTCGAACCGTTCCGGCGTGGCCCGCAGCAGCATCAAGTCGCCGTATTCGCCCAGCACCACCAGGTGTCCGTCCACGTAAAGCAGCGAACACCGCGTGGTGTTTTCCTGTCGCCACATCACGCGGCCGGTTTTCCACTCCACGCATCGCAGGTCGGCCGTGGCCGTGTGCCGCCCGCTGCAACCGTAGAGGTATCCTTGGTGATAAATGGGCGTGGCCCAGTGGCACTGCATTGCTTTGTCGCGAGGTCGCTTCGCGTCGGACCAAACGACCCGGGGTTCTTTGCCTTCGAGGGAAAGCAGCACGCTGCCCGGCCCGTAGGTTTCGGAAAGAAACACCTCCGCACCGACCACCACCGGCGTAGCGGCGTTGACGCTCTCCAGGATTGGGGCTCGCCAGGGGAAGTGGAACCACACACTCCCCTCGGGCAGCGTGACGCCCAGCAGCCCGCCCCGGGCAAACAGCAAACAACGCCGCTTGCCGCCGATGGTGCGCACCAGGGGGCTAGCGTAGCTGGCCAGCTCGTCGCCGACGGCCCAGCGCACTTTGCCCGTCTTTTTATCCAGGGCCACCAGCGCCGTGCCGTTGGGATGCACCAGGTCCAACTGCCCGGGCGGCACCCGCTGGTCTTCCGGGGGGCTTCCGCCCACTTGGACCAGCAGCAGCTCGCCTTCCACCACGGGCGTGCTGCCCACGCCGAAGAAGTTCTGCACCACACCGAACCGCTTCACCGTGTCCAGGCGCCAGTGGAGCTTGCCCGTCTCGGCGTCCAGGCAGTGGAGCATCCCTTCGGCTCCCAGGATGTAAACCCGCTGCCCGTCCACCACGGGAGTGCAGCGGGGGCCGTTGTCGTACCCGTACAGGTCCTGGTAGTGGCTGGGGTACTCGAACCGCCACAATTCCTGACCCGTCTCGCTCCGGCGGCAGGAAAGCCGCACCGTGGTGCCATATTGGCTAAACACGTAGATTCGTCCCCGGCTGACCGAGGGGGCCGGGTAGCCGGCTCCCAGCGTGCAGCTCCACACCAGCGGTGGTCCCTCCTCGGGCCAGCGGGTGGGAAGTCCCGTCTCGGGGCTTTTGTTGTCCCGGTTAGGCCCCAGAAAGTCGGGCCAGTCCACGCCCTGGGTTCGGGTGCGCAGGTCGCCCCGGGGCGGTTCCTTTCCGCCGGGCCAGAGCGTTCGGGCCGCATCGTATTGGGCTGCCACTTGCCAGCCCCGGGGGCGTCCAGCGGGCGGGGCACCTGGCGAACCGTTTGTCGCTTCCCCAGGTGAACGGTGACCGCCGGCTGAGTCCGGCTCGGGCCGCTTGAGCGAATCGGGAGACTCGTCCCCGGTTTGGCTTTGCTGGGCTACTGTTTCCCCTTGGGCCGGTCTGGCCGAGGAGCGGTTTTCGGTCTGGGAAGCGCCACCAGTAGCCGACTCTCCACCGACATGAGCCGGCTGGGCCGAGGCTTGTTTTCCAACCGGACCGGGGGACGGACTGTCGCACCCAGGGGCCACAAAGGCCAGAACCATCCACAGCGCCAGGGACGTTCGCCACATGGAAAGAGGCTCCGAAAACGGAAACTTTTGTGCTCACGCGGGGTTGAAACCATAATGTGGAGCAACACCCCGGAGCCTGTCCAGACGAATGACGCTCGCCTGGCCGTCTTCCGCCCCCGGATGGAGAATCCAAGATGAAACGTCTTCTGGCAACAAGTGCGTTGGTCCTGGTTGTGTGGTGCCTGGCCGATGCGGCCCGGGCGCAGCGCGGCCGCCCCTACCCGCCGCAGATTCCCGGGGCGCAAGCGCGCGTTTACAAAACGGTGGGCGAAACCCGGCTGCAACTGTGGTTTTTCTTTCCCGAGGGGCACCGGCCCGGGGATTCCCGAGCGGCGGTGGTGTTTTTCTTCGGCGGGGGCTGGCGGACCGGCTCGCCGATGCAGTTTGTACAGCACGCCCGGCACTTCGCCTCGCGCGGGATGGTGGCCGCCGTGGCCGATTACCGCGTGGCGTCGCGCCACCAGGCCAAGGTGAACGACTGCGTGGAAGATGCCAAAAGCGCGGTGCGTTACCTGCGCATGCATGCCAAGGAACTGGGTATCGATCCCCGGCGAATCGTCACTTCCGGCGGTAGCGCCGGAGGCCACCTGGCTATTGCCACCGCGGTGCTGCCGGGACTGGAAGCCCCGGGGGAAGATCACACCGTTTCCTCCCAGCCCAACGCCGTGGCCGCGTTCAATCCGGCCGTGGTGTTGGCTCCGGTGCCGGGAGAATCGTTT
Organism: Planctomycetales bacterium; assembly: GCA_015488215.1. Taxonomy (GTDB): domain Bacteria; phylum Planctomycetota; class Planctomycetia; order Pirellulales; family S012-138; genus S012-138. The sequence goes on along the minus strand of WFOE01000045.1, from coordinate 2,413 downwards.
TGGAGTCGGCGGCAGTTTGAGAGGGTCGCCCAGCGGGTCCGCGGCGACACCAAGGCCGTTTCGCCCTATCATCACATCCGTCCCGGCTTGCCGCCGATGATTATTTTCCACGGCACCAACGACCGCGTTGTGCCGCTGCGGAGCGTGGAAATCTTTGCCCAGGCGATGCAAAAGGCGGGCAACAAGTGTATTCTGAAAAAGTACGAAGGGGCCGGGCACGGGTTTTTCAACTACCGTCGTCGGGGAAACGGCAACCCGTACTTCAAACAAACGCTGGAGGAGATGGACCGCTTTCTGGTCCAGTTGGGGTTCCTGCCTGCTCCGTAGCCGGGCGCCGGCACCGGGCGGGTTCGGGCCGCAGTTTCGTCCGGCGGAAAAAGTGCGGTGTTGTCCCCCGGCATTTCGGACAAAGGAGTCGCCATGACCGTTCGTTCTCTCCGGGGCGTGTTGTTGCTGGGTTGGTTCGTGTTGGTTCTTGGACTTCCTGCTGCGGGCAAAGAGCCCCATCCGCCGCAAGCGCTGCTCCGCCGCGGCGACCAGGCAGCCGACCGCGGCCAGTACGACCAGGCGCTGAAACACTACCAGCAGGCTTATCAGGTGCTGGTGCCTCGTTTGCGCAAACTCCCGTTCCGGTGGCCGGTCGAAGCCCGGATGATGAACCGCCGCCAGTTGCGGCAGTACATGGAAAAGGAGTTCCAGAAGGAATACACGCCCGGGGAACTGCTGTTTTTTGATCGCAGCCTCAAGGCCCTGGGCGCAGCTCCCCGGGACCTGGACCTGGTCAAGGTAATGAAGGAGCTGCTTTCGGAAGAAGTGGGCGGCTTCTACAACGCTCGCACCCGCCATTTGGTTCTGGTTGCCGAGACGGACCGGCCGAAAAACGAAAAATCCCGGGGACTGCTCGCCCGGTTGTTTTCCGGCAAGGAGGAACCTTTCGACAAAGAGGACGCCAAAACCACGCTGGCCCACGAACTGACCCACGCCCTGCAAGACCAGCACTTCGATCTCAAAAGCTGGCACGAGCGCACGCCCGACGACGATGACGACATGCAACTGGCCTTCAGCGCGCTGGTCGAAGGCGACGCCACGCTGCTGATGTTGCAGGAGGTGGCCCGGCTCGGCGGCGAATCGCCGGAGGAAGTGCTTGCGATGTCTCCGCTGCGGGCGGACATCGCCTTTGGGCTGATGATTCCTTTTCTGGGGCTGGCCACCGGGCCGGCCTACAAGAAGTCGCCGCCTCTGTTGCGCCATGGGCTGTTGTTCCCTTACCACAAAGGGCTGGTGTTCGTGCTGCACCAGACTCGCCGCGGAGGCTGGAAAGCAGTGAACCGCTGTTTCGACAACCCGCCCCGCTCCACCGAGCAGATTCTCCATCCCGAAAAATACCGCGGTCCCCAACAGGACGACCCGGTGCGGATCGTCCTGCCCAAGAAAATCGCTCCGGTGCCCCAAGCCTGGCAGGAACTGGGCCGCAACGTGCTGGGCGAGTTCCAGTTGATTGTGCTGCTGGGCCGGACGCCGGACGCCCATCGGGCCGCTGCTGGTTGGGACGGCGACCGCTATGTGGTTTGGGAACACAAGGACGGGCGTTTGGGCTTTCTATTCGTCAGCCAATGGGATTCCCTACGGGACGCCGAGGAGTTCCACCTGGCCTGGGATCACTACATTCGCCATCGCCTGCACCCGCGCCGCCCGGAGCGCCCTGAGCGGCTGCGGTTGCCCGGCAACATCGTCGAGGAAGAACTGCCCCAGGTGGCCGACCAGCCGTACCAGCACCGGGGCTGGTTTGCCGCGCTGCGCCGCCAGGGGACTCGGGTCATTTGCGTCTGCGGCTTCGAGCCGGAGGTGGCCCGGCGCTTGATTCATCTTGCCGCCGAAGCGCCGCTGGAACCGAAACGCTGGCCGCCCCCAAAAGCGGCCAAGAGCCAAAAAGTCGGCACCCCAAGTTCCGAAGCCCGCTAGCGGGCCGTAGCGGAAATCGCGGCTGGCCGCCCGCTCTTCGCCGAATCAAGGTGGCCATTGGCAGCAAACACCGCTGAGCAAATCCCAGACTTTCGCACGCCGTACCTGTACGCCTGTTTGCCGCGGCTCGCAACGCGGCGATCAACCTGCTGCGGTTGGAGCGGGTGGAAAACCTCACGGCGGCGTTGGGAAAGAATGCCCCCCGGGTAGATGCGATCTTATCTAGGTCCCGTGGAGTCGAAGGTGACTGGTCCTGAGGAGCCGAGAGCGTCCGACTTATTCTCACGTTTTCCTGCCCAGGGTACCAAACGGGCTATGAGCTCCAAGTGCCGAGTGCGTAAAAGGTTAAGAGCGTGTGGCCAAACCCTCCGGTCTTGCCCCAATCCTGGGGTGTGGCACTTGCGGGTGGAAGTTTTGTGACAGCCTCTAAAGGCCTAAGCAATTGTTTTTG
>WFOE01000044.1 GCA_015488215.1 Planctomycetales bacterium | reverse complement strand
GGGGCAGGAGCTTCCGCTCCAGGGCGAGAGTAAGCGCCGATTCTTGCAATCGGCGAGCCGCCGACTTGAGTCGGCGGAGGCAGCGAGCCGGGAGCGTAGCTCTCGGAGCACGACCCGGCCCGGACTAAAGTCCCCAGGCTCGCGTCGCGCCGAGAAGTCCATTCAGTTTGTGGCACACTCGAACACAAAGCGGGGTTCCCCTAGCAGCCGGATGCAGGAAAGCGTTCCCGATGAACCGTTCCGACTCGGCACCGACGTCCTCCGCCCCCGGCGATGGCGTGCGGCGGATTGCGGCTCCCGTGGTGCTCCAGGCCCGCTGGGTCCTTCCCATGCAGGGTGACGCCCTACCCGATGGCCAACTTCGCGTGGAACAGGGCCGCGTGGTGGAGCTGGGGCGGCGATTGACCACCCGGGCGCTGGACCTGGGCTCTTGCGTACTTCTGCCCGGCCTGGTCAACCCGCACTGCCACCTGGAGTTTAGCACGCTCCGGCAACCCCTGGGCCATCCCGGCGTGTCGTTTCCGGACTGGGTGCAGCAAGTCATCCAGTGGCGAAGCAGCCAGCAAGCCTCTTCGGCAGCCGAGCCGCAAGCCCCGTGGCGGCAGGGGCTGGAGGAAGCGGCCGCCCGAGGCACGGCCGTCCTGGGCGAAATCCTCAGCCATCCCGCACAGCACATCCCCCCGGCAGAATGGCCGCGGCTGGTGGTGTTTTTCGAGCTGTTGGGGCCGACTCCCACCCGGGCCGAAGAAGCCAAAGCCCGGGCCGAAGCGTTCTTCCGCCACGTGCCGGACCGCCGCTGGCTCGGCTGGGGACTTAGCCCTCATGCCCCCTATACGGTCCATCCGCGGCTGCTAGCCTGGGCCGTGGCCCAAAGCCGCCAGCGACGCGTGCCGCTTCAGTTCCACCTGGCCGAATCGCCCGCGGAACTGGAACTGCTCCGCCGCGGCACGGGACCGCTGGCCGAGCTGTTGCGCCGCGCCGGCGCCTGGTGCCCGGATGTGTTCGCCTCGCCGGTTCGCCCGCTGGAATGGCTGCAAGCGATGCAAAAAGCCCACCGGGTGCTCGTCGTTCACGGAAACTACCTTTCGGCCGAGGAACACCGCTACCTGGCCGGGCAGCGCAAGCGGTTTTCGCTCGTCTTCTGCCCCCGCACGCACGCCTATTTCCGGCACGAAAAGTACCCGCTGGCCGAACTGGTCGCCCAGGGGGTTCGCGTGGTGTTGGGGACCGATTCTCGGGCCAGCTCGCCGGACCTGGCGCTCCTAGAGGAAGCACGCTTCGCCGCCGCCGAGCATCGCCTCGATCCGCACGTGCTGCTGCGGATGATTACCCGCGACGCGGCCCGGGCCCTGGGGCTGGAGAGCACCTGGGGGCGGATCGTCCCGGGGGCGCCGGCGATGTTTACGCTCGTGTACCCGGCCGAAGACACACCGCCACGGCCCGGAACCGAAGCGGCCGAAGCGATTCTCCACGGCAAGCTCCGCCGCGTGGAACTGCTGGTGTGTACCGCGGAGTGCTCCCCGACTACCCCCCGTTAAGCTGCCACTTCGTGGGCGGCCAGGCGTTCTTGCTCCAAGCGCCGAGCCACGGTTTGGTAAAGCACCGGCACTAGCACCAACACCCAGAGCGTGGACATGGCCAAGCCGAAGGCAAGGGCGACGGCCATCGGGATGAGCACCTGGGCCTGAAGCGACCGTTCCAGCACAATGGGCAACAGGCCCATGATCGTGGTGATGGAAGTAAGCAGCACGGGGCGGAACCTTCGCTGGGCGGCCTGCAACAGGGCTTCGCGCAAGGGGACCCCGGCTTCGCGACGGTGATTGATAAAGTCGATGAGCACAATCGAGTCGTTCACCACCACGCCGGTCAGAGCCACCAGACCGAAGAAACTGAACAGGGTCAGCGGCATTCCCATGACCAGATGACCCAGGATGGCGCCCACCAGTCCAAAGGGGATGATGGCAAAGATGATGGCCGGTTGCAGCCAGGAGCGGAACTCGAAGGTGAGCAGCACGAACATGGCAAACAGGGCCACAACGGAGCCTTCGAACAGGCTGTTGAGGGATTCTTTCTGTTGTTCGCGTTGCCCTTCCCAGCGGATGCTCACACCGGGGAACCGCTTTTCCAGCTCCGGCAGCACCTCGGCCTGGAAGTCGTTCAGGATGCGATTGGCGTTGGCCCGGGCTTCGTCCACGTCGGCCGTGATGGTGATGGAGCGCAGTTGGTCCACGCGGTTGATTTCGCTATAGCCGCGGTCGAACTGCATTTCGGCCACGGCGGTCAGGGGGACTTCGGCCCCGTCGGGCAGACGGATGTGCATCTGGTCCAGGTTGCCCAGGGATTTGCGTTGATGGGGCGGATAGCGGACCATCAGTTTGACTTCGTGCCGCCCGCGTTGCAGCCGCTGGACTTCCACTCCGTAGAGGGCTCCTCGGACGGTGGTAAGAAGTTGCTGCTGGTCGATTCCCAGGACCTGGGCTTCCGGACGGATGCGCAGCCGCAGTTCGCGTTTGCCCGGTTCGTTGTCGTCGCTAACATCGTGCACGCCGTGGTACTTTTCCAGCCGCTGCTTGCAGAACTGGACCGCCTGTTCGAGCACCTCGGGGTCTTCGCCCAGCACCTTGAACTCGATGGCCTTGCCGCCGGGGCCGATGCTGGAGGTGCTGTAGCGGATGCGTTCCACGCCCACGAAGCGTCCGGCCTTTTCCCGCCAGCGCCGGATAAGTTCCGCAGCCGACAGGCCGCCGCGGTTTTCCACTTCTTTCAGTTGCACCCAGACCTCGCCGGCGTGCCCGCCGATGATCCGAGGCGCCCCGCCCATGATTCCATCCTGGGTCTGGCTGCCCACGGCCCGATAGACCATGCGAACCACTTCGCCATACTGGGGCTTGAGTTCCTGGGCCACCTGGCGGATGGCCTCTTCAAGCCGGGCGGTGGCCTGATCGGTCACCTGGGCGGGGGTTCCGTTGGGGAACGTGATGCGGCAGACAATCACGTCGCCGTCCAACTTGGGGAAGAGGACGAACGGGGTAATCCCTCCGACCACCAGCCCGGCTGCAGCCAGCAACAAAGCCACCGCGCCGGCGTAAACGACCATGGGATGATTGAGTCCCCGATCCAGCAGCGGCAGGTACACGCGACGGATGAAGCCGAACAGTCCGCGTTCCACCCATTGACGAAACCGCTGCAACCGGCCGGCGGCTTCCCGTCCGGCGTGAGCCAGGTGGCAGGGAAGCACCAGCAGGCTTTCCAGCAACGAAATGGTCAGCATGGAGATGACCACCGCGGGCAAGCAGGCGATGAACTTGCCCATGATGCCCGCGACGAAAAACAGCGGCATGAAGGCGATAATCGTCGTGCTGACCGAACTAATCACACTGGGAGCCACTTCGGCCGTGCCGTCGATGGCCGCCTGAACGAACGATTTAACCTGTTCGCGGTGGGCATAGACGTTTTCGCCCACGACGATGGCGTCGTCCACCACGATGCCCAGCCCCATCAAAAAGGCGAACATGGTGAGCATGTTGATCGTGTCGCCGGAAACCCACATCACCGCGCAGGTACCCAGCAGCGAGATGGGAATCCCCACGGCCACCCAAAAGGCCAGGCGAAGCTGCAAGAAGACCATCAGCGTAATGAACACCAGCACCAACCCCTGGATGCCGTTTCGGGTCAGCAGCGACAGGCGGTCATAGACCATCTTGGACTGGTCGTCCCAAAGGATGAGTTGGAATCCCGGCGGCATGGGATGGGTTTGCACGAAGCGGCGGACCTGGTCGGTGATGGCCAGCAGGTCTTCGTCGGCCGTCTTGCTCACCTGGATGGTGAGAGCGGGGCGCTGGTTCAACAGAGAGTAGCGGGGAACGTCCTCGAAACCGTCTCGCACCTGGCCCAGTTCTCCCACGGTGAGCACGACGCCGTCGGGCAAGGTAATCAGCGGCAGCTTGGCGATTTCCCGGCCCCAGTAATAGTGGGTGCGGCCGCGGACCAGGATTTCCTGCCCCTGGGTGCGAATGACGCCGGCGGGCAGCTCCACGTTTTGCTGGCGGATGCGCTGGGCCACCTGCTGGAGGGTGAGCCCGTATTTTTTGAGCGTTTCTTCAGGAATCTCCACGTCGATCTGGTAGGGACGGCCGTCGATAATTTCGGCAAAGGAAACCGCCGGCAACAGCAGTAAGCGATCGCGGACCTGTTCGGCCACTTCCCGCAATTGCCACTGCACCCGCAAACTGTGCGGATCCGTTCCTGGAGGGGCGACCACCGAAACCTTGATGGCCGGATTGCGCATCACCAGCAGTTGCACCGTGGGGTCTTCGGCGTTTTCCGGAAAGCTGGGAATCCGGTCCACCGCCGAGCGGATGTCCCCCAGCACCCGTTGCGGATCGCTCACTTCGGCCTGAAGCTCGCAGATGACAAAACCGGCTCCTTCCTGGGCCACCGCGGTTACTTTTTTCACGCCGGAGATGGGCCGGACCGCTTCTTCAATCTTCTGGCAAATGCCCCGTTCCACTTCTTCCGGGGTGGCACCCGGGTAAGGGACCGAGCAGAGCACGATGTCGATGTCGAAGTTGGGGAACGACTCCCGCCGCAGCAGAAACACCGAGCCGAACCCCACCAGCAGCAGGGCCACCAGCAACGTGTTCATAGCGGGCGAGTTGCGCACCGCCCAGCGGACAATGCTTCGCATCGCGTCAGCTCAAGTGCAGGAGAAGACCGGAAGGAGCTCGGGATGCCCCCGGCCTGTTTAGCCCGAAGGGGACGCTTCGGCCGGAGGTTGCCGGGAGTCGCGGGCCGTGGGGGCACGTTCCACTTCCATCCCTTCGTAGGCCACCGGCAAGGGCGAAACAACCACTTGGTCGCCGGGGCGGAGCGACTCCTCGGCGGCGCGGACCAGCACGGTTTCTTGATCCGCCTGGATGACTTCCACGGCCACCTCGTGCAGTTTGTCCTGGCGTACGGTCCATATCGTGCTTGGCGGCACAAGCGCTGCTGCCGGCAGGCGAAACAGCGGTTCCTTGGTCTTTACGCGCAGCACCACGGTAACAAACATCCCGCGCATCAACGCAGGGGGACCTTCCCCCAGTTTGCGCCGCGGCTGAGGCACTTTCACCCGGCAGGGGACCGTTCGGGTGCGTGAATCAATCTGGCCGGCTTCATACCGGCTTAGCACGCCTTCCCAGCGATAGGTGCGGGAGCCGATGGAAAACTCCACCTCAGCCGGTGTGGGCGGCACTTCGTAGTACCGATCCGGCGGCACCTCACCTTCTTGGGGAGTGAGGGTGCCCCAAATCCAGTACAAGTGTTTCATTTCCAGGTGGCAGCGGACCTCCATCGTGCTGTTATCAATCATCCGCAGCAGGGGCGAGGAAACTTGCACCACGTCGTTCACCTGGACCAGTTCGGCTACGATGAGACCGTCCACCGGAGCCACCACGCGGGTGCGGGACAGGTCGGTTCGGGCGGCTTCCAGTTGGGCTTGCAGGAGCTTTTGCTGGGCTTGCAGTCGTTTGCGCCGCACAGGAATCAGCTCCAGCGTATTGACTACGGATTGCAATCGGTTTTCGGCCTGAACGACCAGCCGAGCCGCTTCGTCCCGCTGCCCTTCGGTAACCACGTTTTTCTTCACCAGGGCGTCCAGGCGTTCCAGTTCGCGTCGGGCCAGTTTGAGTTCTTCCTGGGCGATTGCGACCAGGGCCTGCTGGTTTTTTTCCTCGACGTTCAACTGGTCCAGCTCGGCGGCCACTTGTTCCAGTTGGAACTGAAGCTGTTCCACCTGGAGCCGGTACTTGCGGTCATCAATCCGCAGCAGCAGCGTACCTTTGCGCACGTAGTTGCCGGCTCGACACTCGGGGGTTTTTTCCACGACGCGGCCGGCCACCTCCGCCCCCACCTGGATTTCCTCCGGCGGCATGACCACCCCGTGCAGGCGGATGGGAATTTCAAACACCGGCTGGGCCACTTCCACCGTGCGCACCAGCACCCGGTCGCTTTCGTGCTGCCGTCGCCCGGGGGCTTCCCGCAACGCCCATAGCACGGCGAACACGCAGATGCCGCCTAGCAGAATCCCGCCGGGAAGCAACGCCCCCAGGAGTCGCTGTTTTCGGGTCGGTTTGGGCTCGGGGGCGGGCGACCCGCTGGCCAAATCACCGTCGGTGGGAGGGTCGTATTCGGACATGCACACAAACCACTCTGCAACGAAAAAGCCCGCGTGACCGAAAGCGGCACTTCCGAACACGCCCGGCGTCCGGAGAAAAAACAAAACGCGGAAGGCCCCCTTCTGCGCCGCCTGGCTTTGTTGGTATCCCCGACCCTTCCATTTCTATTCTACTCCAACACCGGTGATACGGTGTTGGGGGCAGGTTATTCGTTTTTTTCCAACAGCCGGTGGTTTTGTAAACGGATGACTTCCATTTTTACTCCGGCCGGGCTGGAACCAACGCTGCGAATCCGCCGCGGCAAGTCCCAGCGGCCCACCCGTTCCCAATCCAACACCACCACGTTGCTGCTGCGAATGGTCGCCGGTCCTTGCTGCGGTTTGTTGAAAAACGTGACCGTGTACACCCGCGGCAGGTATTTCTTTTCCGGATTGCGGACTACCTGCAACACGGTGATGGTAAAACTGCCGCCGGGGGTTTGCCGCGAAACCTGGGTGATCACGTCGCCGCGGATGCGGTACTGGCTGTGCATGGCGTCGTCGTTGAAGCGGATGAGCCGCCCCAGGGGATGGGCGCCTTTTTCCGGCACCAGCGTCACGTCGTATTCCCGCTGCTCGTTGGCCCGGCGGTGCTGCACGACGGAAAGCAGCCGGCGTCCCGCGGCGGCGAACGCCTTGGGTAGCGGCTGGTCCCATTTCAGTTCCAACTCGGGGGTAACGGTGACCTTGCGACGGATGCGGCGATTCTCCACTACCAGCACCACGTCGGCTTCGAACCCGGGAAAGTCCTTCCACTGGGCTCGCGCCCGGTGGGCCCGAACCATCATCTCTTGGGCCGAAGGGGACGAGTCCTTATCCTGCTTGCCCTGTTGGCCCAGAGCGACTGCAGCACTGCTGGCAACCAGCAGCCAGCCCAACCACGTAGCGCTACGAAAGACGTGATTCATTGCCTTCCCCCTTTTCTGAAGCGGTTGGCATCGGCCCCCCAAGGGGGCCCCAGGCCGAGCAGAACTGCCCTTTACCCTAGCCGACCGGCTGATAAAGGGCAACCGAACCCTCCGGCCGGGACCAGTAACCAGCGGATCGCCCCAGCCGCCGAAAAGCGGCAGGCGGCAATCGGCTTGCGCTATGCGACCTGCGCCTTGCGCGGTGCTTCCGCTCCAGAAGGTCTTGCGTCTTGGGGCTTGGGTCTTGAGCAGGAGCTTCCGCTCCGATGCGAGAATAAGCGCCAATTCTTGCACTGGGCGAGCCGCCAGCTTCAGCTAGCGGAGGACAGCACGGCCATCGGCGACTGGGTGCTTCCGCACCAGTGCAAGAATGAACGCCGGATTCTTGCATCCGGCGAGCCCCGAGCTTTAGCTCGGGGAGGAAAAGCACCAACAATCACTTTTCTCCGGCTCTCCCCGGACTGAAGTCCGGGGCTCGCCATAAAGAAAGTCCGGGGGCGCGTTCCGGTACCGGCCAACGTGCAAGGCCCGTGGGCCGGTTACCACGAAGGCCCCAGGAGCAACACTGTACCCACGCCGAAGAGATTGAACGTGGCATGCAGCATCACCACCGGCAGCAGGCGCCCGGTGCGCTGGTACATGTAGCCCAAGGCCACGCCGAAGAGGGTCAGTGCCACCGGAGCGGCTCCGTGGCCCCAGTGAACCAAGCCAAACAGCAGCGCCGTGGTCAAAATGGGCACCCAACACCGCCAAGGGGGACAGGAAGCAGAACCGGTCTGAAGCGGCGGGGCGGAGTTCTCCTGAACAGGCAGGGCGAAAGGGACCTCAGATGGCTCGGGCAATGGAGCTTCCGGGGCCAAAGGGACGGCCCCCATCGGCTCTTCCCGGCCGAAGCAGCCCAACGCTCGTTCCAGCCATCCTTGCAGCACCACACGAAACAGCAGTTCTTCCAACACCGGAGCCACTACCGTGGCACTGAACATCAGCAGGGCAACAAACACCGGGGGCTGTTCCTCTTCCAGCGCTTCGAGCAACGGATGCCCCTGTTCGTTTTGCAGGAAATGCTGAACGGACAGATGCACCACGTAAACCGGCACCAGCACCAGCAGAAAGGCCAGCAGGCCCAGACGTACATCCAGCTTCCACCAGCGGGGGTTCCAGCCCAGGTCCTCGGCCCGGGCTCGGGCGGCAAAGGCCAACAGCACCACCACGGTCCCGCTGCCCAGGATGCTCCCCAGCGAGTCGGCCAGGAGAATTCGCAGCAGGTTGTCGCTGGTCAGCTCCTGAGCGACTTTGCCCAGGCGGAACATCTCGGCCACCTGCACGACCGACACCAGAAAGAATCGCAGCCCGAACGTCATCACCCCCGCGGCCACCACCAGGGGGAAAGTCCACGGGACGGGCCTCCGGGGCCATTGCGGCAGCAGACACTTGCGCCGGACCAGCCGCCGGAGCGCGTACCCCCAGGCGACAGCCACGGCCAGGACCAAAGCCGCCCCGGCTACCCAGGCCATGAGCGAAATGGCTGTTTCTTGGTGGTTCAACACCCGTTTTCCCGCATTTGCGTACCGCCAAGGAAAATCGGGATTCTCCGTGCTTCGGCTCCGCAACGTCGTATGCCCCCTGGGCGGCCGAGCGGCACGCAGGTTAGTGGGAATCCGGTTCGCCCGGTTGATTCTGCATCAGGCGCACCGCCCGGTTGATATAGCCGGCGCCGGAGTAAACAGTCAGCCCGAGTGCGGTCCAGACCAGCCCGTGCAGCCCTACCTTCCAGAAGACCGACAAGGTTTCGCCCGCCTGGAGCCGGTGCAACACATAAATGCCCACCCCGGCGGCCAACGACTGGAACACCATCTTGAGCTTGCCGGACCACTGGGCCGAAAAGTCCTTCCCCTGTTGTTCCAGGAAGCTGCGCAGGGCCGTAACCAGCAGTTCCCGGCCCAAGATGACCACCGCCATCCACGGCTGGAAAAACGCGGCGAACCCCGGCGTGGGATCGGCCACCAGGAACACATAGGTGCCGCAGATGAGCAGCTTGTCGGCAAACGGGTCCAGAATCCGCCCCAGGGTGCTGACCAGGTTGAGCCGCCGGGCCAGGTAGCCGTCCAGCCAGTCGGTGCTCACGGCCCCAAGGAACACCGCCAGAGCGGCCAGATACCACTGCCAGGCCAGCAGCACGAACAGCACCACGGTCAGCCCCAGCCGCCCCCAGGTAAGCTGATTGGGCAGCGAAAAGACCACCTGCCGCAACGATTCGGCGGAAGCGGCCTGGGGGGCACGGGACTTTTCGGCCGGAATCGACATGGGGCACTCCACTTCCCTGCCGGCAAAAAGGATTTGCAACAAACACTCGCTTCGGCTAACGCGGTTTGCCCACCGGGGCGGCCACCAGGTCGTAGTCCTTCCAGGTAACAATCTCGCAAGGGACGATCTGCCCGGCCCGAAGCCGCTTGCCGGTAACATAAACCACCGAATCGACCTCGGGTGCATCGGCCCAGGTGCGCCCCAGCCACACGTTCTTTTCCCCCTGTAGCGGCATATCCAACAACACGTCCCGCCGCCGACCCACCTGCCGGGCGTTGAACTCGAAGGCCACTTGCTGTTGCACCTGCATCAGATGATCGCGGCGGCGGAGTTTTTCCTCTTCGGGCACCTGGTCGGGCAAGCGGGCGCTGGGCGTGTCCGGTTCCAGTGAGTAAGTAAACACGCCCACTCGTTCCAGCCGCATCTGTTGGACGAACTCCACCAGTTCCAGGAACTGCTGCTCCGTCTCGCCCGGAAACCCCACGATGAACGTGGTGCGCAGCACAAGCTGGTCGATCCGGCGGCGCAGTTTGTCGATGAGTTGCTCGATCTGGGCCCGAGTCACCCGCCGGGCCATGCGCCGCAGCATCTGGTCGTTCACGTGCTGTAGCGGCATATCCAGATACGGCAGCACGCGGCGGCTGGAAGCCACGGTGTCGATTAGCTCGTCGGTTACATACATCGGATACAGGTACATCAGCCGGATCCAATCCAGCTCCGGCACCTGGGCTTCCAGTTGCTGCAGCAGCTCGGCCAGCCGGGGGCGCCCGTAAAGGTCCAGCCCGTAGTAGGTCAGGTCCTGGGCCACCAGCACCAGCTCTCTCACGCCGTCCTGGGCCAGTTGTGCGGCTTCGTCCACGATCTGCTCGATTGGCTTGCTCACGTGGCGGCCGCGCATGCGCGGGATGGAACAGAACGTGCAGAGCCGGTCGCACCCTTCGGAAATCTTCAGATAGGCGAAGTGCTTCGGCGTAACACGGAACCGGTTCCGGTCGTCCCAGGGCCGCGTGGTGGCCGGGCGAAACACTTCCCGCTGTTCGTCCAGCCCAGCGATGAGCCGGTCGGCCACCCGGGCAATCTCGTCCCGGGCGAACACGCCCAGCACGTGGTCGATTTCCGGATAGCGTTGCCGCAACGCGGCTTGTTCCCGCTGGGCCAGGCAGCCGGAGACAATCACCCCGCGCACCTGGCCGCGGCGTTTCAGCTCCAGCATTTCCTCGATGGTGCCGTAGGATTCGGCCCGGGCCTGCTCGATGAACCCGCAGGTGTTCACCACCACGAAGTCGGCCCCTTGGGGGTCTTGCACCAGGCGGTATCCTTCCACCTGGAGCAGTCCCAGCATCCGTTCGCTATCGACCAGGTTCTTGGGGCAACCCAGGCTCACAAACGCATAGGTACCCTTGGCCGTGTCTTTTTCGGCTGGGGCGGAACCGACCACAGGGGCGGAAGAAGTCGCAGAACGAAGCATGCAGTTTTCCGGCATCAGGGGAGCAGGAAGGAGCGAAGTCGCACGTTTTTTTCATGGTACTTCAATCCCGCCACACTGACGAGAGCACCCGCCCCAAGAAAGCAGCAGGACCGCTCCCCTTGTCGTCTGGGGCGGTTCTCCCCCTGGATTGCGCGTTTGCAACGCCAGGGCCCGCGAAGTTACGGCTTGAGCACAATCTTGCCGGCCAGTGTGCCTTTCTTGCCCACGGTGCTTTCTTCCTGGAGGCGATGGGCCTGGGCAGCCTGGGAAAGCGGCATTACGCGGTCGATCTGGGCCTTGAGTTTCCCCTGGGCCAGCCAGCGGTTGATGTCCTCGGCACAAGCGCGTTGCTCTTCGGCCGAAGCGTTGAACATCACGAACCCGTGCACCGACAAGTCTTTGACATAGAAGGGACCCACGGGAAACGGGGGCCGGGCGTCCCGGCCGGCCATGAGCACCATCCGCCCCCGTTTGGCCAGCAGTTCCACGGTGCGGTCGAAGTCCGGTTCGCGCAGCGTTTCCCAGTACAGGTCCACGCCCTCGGGGGCGAACTTACGCACCTCTTCGGCTTCATCCTGGGTCTTGTAGTTGATGGCCAGATCGGCCCCCAGCTCGTAGCAGCGTTTGACCTTTTCTTCGCTGCCGCCGGTGGTAATCACCTTGGCTCCGGCCAGCTTGGCCATTTGGACTACCATCGAGCCGACCCCGCCGGTCCCCCCGTGTACGAAGACCACCTCGCCGGCTTGCAATCGGGCGTGGAGGAACAGCCCCAGATGGGCCGTGATTCCCACCAGGGCTACGGCGGCGGCTTCTTCGTCGGAGACGTTTTCCGGGGTGGGATAGAGCCACTGTTCTTCCACGGCCACATACTCGGCGAACGTGCCCTGGCGGCCCAACAGCCCCTGGTTGCTTCCCCAGACGCGATCTCCCACCTTGAACCGCGTCACCTCCGGCCCGACGGCTTCGACCGTGCCGGCCACGTCGCAGCCGATGATAAACGGCCGGGGCAGTTCCATGGCGATGGTGCCGGCGCGGATGTAGGTATCCACCGGGTTAAGCGCCACGGCTCCCACTTTCACCAGCACCTGGTTGCCCTGGGGTTCCGGGCGAGGCAGCTCTCCCCACTGGATGACTTCCGGCGGTCCGGTGCGTTCGATGTAAGCGGCTTTCATCGCCTGGGGCTCCTGCAATTCGGATGGGGCAAGTCGCACTTTCGGCACGCGGTTTTCCGTACCGGCAGTGTAGCTGCCGAGGGGGGACTGTCCAGGGCCGGCAGCACCCGGGCCGAATCGGCGCAGCCTGTGGCGGTGCGCAAGGGAGGGTATGCCCGGAGTCAGTGGACTCCTTCGCGCGAGGTGAGCCATCGCCGGAAAAACTGAGGGCCGCCGTATCACCCGGGCAGGGGTTCTTCCACTGCCGGGGCAGCGTCATCCGGAACGGGCACCGGAGGGCAAACGGGGTCCGGAGGCGGAGCCTGGCTGGCAGGAGCCCCACCGGCCTTGCGGCCTAGGCGTTGCCCCAACTGCCGCAGCATGTCCGCAATCAGTTGCCGGTCGCCGCGGGGAAAGAAGAGGTGCCCTCGCCAAAGGTCAACAACCAACAGCAGCGTCACGGCGGCCAGAGCCCAAAGGCCAAGCAGCAACGCCGCGGGAGCAAACAGCAGCACGTGTTCCCGGCGGCGCATGCGCCACCCTTGCCGGGCGGCCACGGCCAGCATGACCAGCAGCAGCCCCAGATGGGCCCCGGTGGTGGCTACCACGGCCCCTTGGAGTTGCCAGCGGGGAATCAGCAGGGCGTTGAGCGTTCCGTTGAGCAGCAAGGCCACGGCCACGGCGGCAGTTTCCCATTGGGCCCGTTCGGCGCACCAGAGATAACAGCCCACCAGCAGGGCCAACACAGCCCAGGCGGCCAGCACCGAAATCCAAGCCAGAACGTCGCCCGCCAGCGGGTATTTGCCTTGCAGGAACCAGTCGTACATCGGGCCGCGCAGCACCTGGATGCCCAGTAGGGCCAGGCAGAGGGCCAAGGCCCCCAGACGCACGAACCGCCGCAACGTGCGGCGCACGTGGCCTCGGCGGCCCGACTCCCAACTGCGGCTCAGGTGCGGCACCAGCGCCGAGTGGACCACCCCGGCCACGGTAATCACCACCAGCGGCAGCACCCAGGCGGCGTGGTAGTTTCCCACTTGGGCCAGGGCCTGTTCGGGCGCCAGGCGGCCCAGGTGCAACAGCATGTAGCGGTCCATCACCTGGAACAGGTTGGCCAGCCAGTTGGTCAACCAGACCCAGAGGGCAAACTGCATCATCCGCTGCCAGAGTGGGAAGGCAGGCTGAGGCAAGCGGTCGGCAGGCAGCTCGTTCCACGTGTTGCGGAGCCACCAGAGCCCCAGCCCCGTACAGGCGGCCGCCGCGGCGGCGAATCCGGCCAGCACGGCCACGGCTTCGGCTCGCCAGAAAAGCAGCAGTACCAGGCTCACTCCGGCAAACAGCAGCGTGTGCAGCGCCTGGAGCGAGGCCACCAGTCGGAATCGCCGCAGCCCGCCGAAGATTTCCTGTAACACGAACATCCACATCGAAAGCCCAAGCGCCGCGGCCAGGTAGAAGATGAACGCCCGTTGCTGCGGCAAGTCCAGCACCAGCCAGGCAAAAAAGCCGGGAAACAAGAGCAGCAGCCCGGTCCCCAGCAGCGTCAGCCCCGCCAGCACCAGCAAGCAACTGCGCAACATGCGCCGCAGCGAACGCCGCCGGGCAAAGTGTTCCAGGTACCGGCCAAACGAACCGGGAATGCCCAACATGATGACCGGAGCGGCCAGCAGCAGAAACCCGTAGGCCAGGTCCCAACGCCCCAGTTCCTGCTCGGGCAGCAGGCGGCAAGTAAGCAGCGAGCGCACAAAGCCCACGGCCTTGGCCCCCACGGTGGCCACCAGCAGCCACAGCACGCTTTGGGCTAGCGTGGTTTCTTCGCCAAGACGGCGCAGTCGGGAAGCGGATTGGGAAGATGCCATGTTCACGTGCCGGCCGGAGCCAGAGGGTCGCTGGTTTGTTCTTCCTGCGGAAGCGGCTTCGGGTAAGGGTAACGGGCAAAGCGGCGTTGCAGGCGCGGATCGTAGCCCGCCACCAGACGCAAGCGGCTAAGCGGCTCGTCGGCCGCGAAGCGCTGGACGTGGAAAGCGTCCTCGCCCGGCAGGTTGTACCCGCCGTAGGCGCTGCAGACGCACCGCAGCCCCGCCTGCCGGGCCAGCAGGAACGCCTGCGGGTTCAAGTTGGACCACTGGCCGAAGGGAAACGCGAAGTGCCGCACCGGGGAGCCGATCAGGTCTTCCAGTTCCCGGGTGGCTTGCACCACTTCGTCGTGCAGCCGGTCCGGGTCCTCAATGCGGCCCAGGTCCGCATGAGTGCGGGTGTGCGAGCCGATATCCACCCCGGCGGCGGCCAACTGCCGAAGCTGCTGCACGCTGTTGGGCGGCAGGGCAACTCCCAGGGCCAAGTCGTGGGCAAAGGGCTTTTGCCGCACCACGGGCTCCAGGGTCACGAAGTAGGTGAACGGAACGCCCCGGTCCAGCAGAAGCGGCAGGGCGAAATCGCAGTTTTCGGCATAGCCGTCGTCGAAGGTGATGACCACTGCCCGGCGGCGATTCTCCCCGGCGGCCAGCCGCCGCAAGGCTTCGGCCAGCGAGATCAGCTCCGCGTGGCGTTGCAGCCAGTCCAGGTGCCGCCGGAACGCCCGAGTCGACACGGTCCAAGGCACCACCGGAGAGTCGGCCACGCGGTGGTAGAAAAGCACGGTGATTGGCGCGCGCCCCTGGCGTTCTAGACGGCGCAACTGCCACTGGCAGTACGGGCGAGAAAGCCAGTACCAGGGCGTGCGGGCCAGGCGTCTCCACCAGGGAGAACGCCGCCCTAGGTTCGCTCCCTTACCGTCGCTGTGCCGGTTCCGGCCCCGTGTCTGCTCGGTCATATTCAACCATAGCTTTCGGGTCGGCATTTGGCTCAGACCGGAGCGGGAGTTTGCTCCCGAGGCTCGGTGGAGGGCCGCCTCTCTTGGGCTACAAGCGGCTCCGGCCCGGTCTGGCAGAGCCATCGGGCAAGCTCCTCTTCCGACAAGGGGCGCCAGCGCCGGTCCGGCTCGGCGGAGGAGGCTTTCGCCCCGGCCGAGTTGCCCGGTCGGGGCTTCAGCAACCCCTTGGCCCGGTGAGCCCCCAGGTAGCCAGCGTGTCGCAGGCGGGCCAGCGCCGAGGGGGCAAGCACCCGAATCTGCGCGCAAGGGTAGCGAATTGCCCGAATGTGCGCTTTG
>WFOE01000043.1 GCA_015488215.1 Planctomycetales bacterium | reverse complement strand
GTCCGGGGAGGTCCGGAGAAAAACGCTTGCTCGTTCTTTTCCTCCGGGGACTGAAGTCCCCGGCTCGCCGTTTCCAAGAATTGGCGTTTGTTCTCGCCTCGGAGCGGAAGCTCCCCCCATCCCCCCAAGCCTCCACGCCCTTTTTGCCTCACCGGCGCGCCCAGGGCAGATCGAACGAGCCGAAGAAGCGGTCCAGCCATCTGGGTTGTTGCGAGCCGGTCCAAAGCACCAGATACACCCGGCGGCGAACTAGAAACATCCTGGTCACGGTCAACTTGGACGATTTGACGAGCCGGAGTTCTATCCCGGGAAATCCGTGCAACTGGAGCTGCCGCGGAGAACCTTGCACTTGGCCGTAGGATTCTTGCAGCATCGGAGCCAGCGTCCGCTGCACATCGTTCATATTCCGCAGGGGCACACTGGGCGGAAAGTCCGTGTAGATGACGCGGAACTCTCCCCAGCGCGTCAGGGCCAACTGCATGTGCATCGTTCCATAAGCTCCGGCGGTCTGTTCCCGGGAAATGCGTCCCTGAGGGAACATCACCTCAAAGGCTCCTTGGCGATCCACGACTCGGTTCCACGAGGGTTCCGTAACCGGTGCCAAAGCGGTTGCCGAGGGTAAGGGCGTTTGAGTCACCGCTCTGGTCGGTTGCCTGGGCGTGGAAGTCGGCGGCCCGGTAGCCGGAAGCTGACCGCCGCCGGTCGCCAGACTGGGGCTGGGGGCAGGTCCCTTGTATGGTCGAGGCGTGGCGGCGGGCTGGGAAGAGGCCAGGTTGCCGGCAGGTGGTTGGCTCGAACCGGTGTTGTTTTCGACGCTCGAGGCCGCCGGTTGGCCTTTTTTTCCCTGGAGAGCGGCCCCCCGCTCCGGTACGGAATCGGAGGCGGCATCGGTCTTGGGTTGCTGCTGCACAAGCAGTTGCTTTCCGTAAGTTTGCCAAAGGCTACGAGCAAGCAGTACTAACACCAACAGCAGCAACACCCCGGCTGCGGCACCGATCCACCCCCAAGGCAGCGAAGGCGGGGGAGACTGGCTCCAATGCCCCGGCAACCCGCTGCCCTCAGAAACCGGGGCTTCCTCTTGCCCGGAAGCGCCCACCGGGCGGGCCCGAGGGCCTTGTAGTTGACTGCGAGTGATTTTGCGGTGGCATACCGGACACCGCATCCAGCGGCCAACGGTGGACGGGTCCACCTGGATGACCGTCCCACACCCGCAATGGAATGCCACACGCATCAGTGCCCCACTCGCAGTCAGACGAGGACCAGCCTACCAACTCTGGCCGACTGCGCCCCCCGGAACCGAAATGCACCTGCACCTGGAGAAACCCAGGGTGGCTGAGGGGACTCGAACCCCCGACCTCCAGATCCACAGTCTGGCGCTCTAACCAATTGAGCTACAGCCACCGTGCAAAACATCTCGGGCCGGGAGCTGCACAACGGAACCACTTACTCCGCCTTTGCCAGCCGCCGAACCGCGATCAACTCCAAGTATAGCGCTGGCTCCGGCAGGGGTCAACGCACGCTCTTTTGCCCTATCGGCCCGAACCGTCGGCCTGCTCCAGACGTTCCAGCAGCCGGCCCGGGGAGCCCATGGCATTGTAGCCAGCGTCCAGGTGCAACACCTCGGCGGTGATGCCGTCGGAATGGTCCGAAAGCAGAAACGCCCCCACACGGCCCACCTGCTCGTGCGTGATGTTGCGGCCCAGGGGGGCCATCGCCTCGTAGAGGGCCAGCATGCGGTCCACGCCCGCCCCCCGGCCGGAGATGGTCTGCAGCGGCCCGGCGCTTAACGCGTTGACCCGCACGCCCTGCGGTCCCAGATCGAAAGCCAGATAGCGGACAATCGCTTCCAGGGCCGCTTTGCAGACGCCCATGACGTTGTAGCCAGGCACGGCCTTTTCGCCGCCGAAATAGGTCATCGTCAACACGGCCGCCCGGTCTTTGAACAAGTCCCGTGCCGCTCGGGTTACCGCAATCAAGCTGTAGGCGCTGATGTCCATCGCCGTATGGAACCCTTGCCGGGAAGTGTCAATCGTGTCCCGCTTCAGGTCTTCCGGCGGAGCGAAGGCAATGGAGTGCAGCAGAAAGTCGATTTGCCCGAAGTGCTTGCGGGCTTCTGCCATGAATGCGTCAATGTCTTCGTCTCGGGTTACGTCCATCGGGTGCAGGAACTTTGCTCCGGGCTGGTCCTGGATCAGTTTTTCCACCCGGGCGCGATTCTTGGGCCGGGGGGCGTCGGGCCGGTCCGGCATGTAGGAAAAACCGCACTGCCCCCCCTGGCGGAGAATCTCCTCGGCGATTGCCCAGGCAATCGACTGCCGGTTGAACACTCCCAGGATCAAGCCGCATTTGCCTTCGAACAGTGCCATGGCCGGGTTTCCTTTGTTGGTTAGGGTTGGCCCCTTCAGGAGCCAAAAGATTCTACTAGCTTAGAAAGATCAACACGTACAACAAGGCCACCAGCAACTGCCCTGCCGCGTAGGGCAGGGCCGCCTTGACGAATCCGCCGAAGCTCATCGGCACCTGGTGCTTGTGCATCAGCGTGACGGCCACCAGGGTGGAAGCCGACCCGATGGGCGTAAGGTTCCCGCCCAGGTTGGCCCCGAAAATCACCGCCCACCACAGGGGCGAATCGCCCGGCACGCCTGCGGCTCCCAGAATCTGAGCCAGCATGGCTGCCAGGGGGATGTTGTCCGTAACCGAGCTGAAAGCCGCCGAACCCACCAGCAGCACGCCCACGTCCTTGGTTCCCGGTTCGTCGAAGCGAACCACCCATTGCACCGCCCGGCCCAGGGCATGCAACACCTGGGCGTGCTCCATTACGTAGATGACCACGAACAACGCGGCGAAAAAGCCCAGCAGGTCCCAGTCGATGGCCTTGTAGAACCGGTCCGCCACGTCCTTGTACCGCAGCAGCATCACGCCGCCGAAGCTCAGCGCGACAAACCCCATTCGCAAATCCTTCACCAGCGGCAAGGCCGAAGCCGAAGCAATCGTCAGGATGAACAGCGCGGTCATGGCTGCCGAGAACCAGAAGAATCCCGGGCTGGTTACGTCGTTGTTTTCATCAAAGCCGGCCACCTGCTCGGCCGCCTGGCGGCGCTGCTCTTCGTCGGCCAGCGGGCGGATGCCGAACAGCCACGCCCCCAGCAGCAGCGTGCCGGCCGTGGCCGCCAGCACGAAGGGGCTGCTGCGCAAAAGGAACTCCACGAACGAAATGCCCGCCGCCGAACCCAGGATGATGTTGGGCACAGAGCTGATGAGCGTCAGCAGCCCGCCCACGTTGGTCAGCAGCCCTTCGATGAGCAGAAACCCCAGCAGCTTGTCGCTGCGTCCCAGCTTTTCCAGGGAAACGGCCGTGAGCGAGCCGACGATAATCATGGCCGTTACGTTGTTCAACACGGCCGAAAACACCACGGTCAGCACGCCGTAGGCCAACAGCAGCCGGAACGGGTCGCCACGGGTGGCTTTGGTCACTTTGATGGCGATCCAGGAAAACAGTCCGCTGCGGGAAACCACATCGACGAACAAACTCGCACCGAAGATGATGGCCAGCACTTCCCAGTCGATGGCCGGTACGTAAACCGGCAGGGCCACTTCGTGTCCGCCGGAGTGCAGTTCGGGGTTGTCTTTGACCAGTTGGCTGCCGACCACCACCGGCTCAAAAGGCAGGATGTCGCACCAGGTGCCCGCCAGCAGGCAGACCATGGCAAAGAAACCGGCGATGACCGACTTTTTGGCGTGCAGTTTTTCTTCCAGGGCCAGAGCCACGATGAGCCCCAGCAACAGCAGGGCGAATCCGGCCGTTATTGCGGCGGAAACCTGTCCTGGCTCGCCCCCGGCGGCAGCCAGCAGCGCGCAACCGTGTCCCATCCTGCGGCTCCTGTCGGCAAAAAAGCTCAGCGGGGTTTCGCCCTAAGAGCGTGTCCCCAAACCCTCTCCGGTGGTGCTCCAATCCTCGGGCGTGGTGTTTGCAGCCGGAAGTTTTGGGACAGCCAGTAAAAGATGCCCCAGTCGCCCCGCGGCGCCAACCGCCTTGCTCCCACCGGCACCGCGGCGGCCGGAAGCCCCGGCCCAGGCTCCCCGCCCGCGCGCCGGACTTTCCGGCGGGAAGCGGTTCCGTTGCGGGAATCACCGGCTGGAGTCGGCTTGTTTCCCCTGGGCGGCCAGCAGGGCTTCGACCACTCCGGCCATGGTGTACTCGGTCGCTTCGGCTGCCGGCGGGTAGCCAAGTTCCCGCAGCGTGTCGCTGGTAACCGGGCTGATGCTCACCAGCCGGGCGCTGCGCAACCGGGGGCCGAACATTCGCACCAGGCTACGGGCGATGGCCGAGCTGGTGACGGTAATCCAGTGCACGCCTCCCTGCTGGAGCAGGCGTTCGACCTCGGGCCGGGGCTCGGTCACGTCGGTGCTGCGATAGACCACCACCTGGTCCACCACGGCACCGGCCTGCCGCAACCGTTCGGCCAGCACCTCGCGGCCCCGGCTGGCCCGAAGCAGCAAGAAACGTTTCCCGGCAGCTTCGGGAGCCAGGGCTTCGGCCAGGCGTTCGGCCCGATACTGCTCCGGATGGCAATCGACGCGCAGCCCCCGTTCTTCCAAGGCCCGAGCGGTGGCCGGACCGATGGCCGCCAGCTTCGCTCCGCCCAGCCGGCGCAGGTCGTAGCCCCGCTGCCAAAGCCGCCGGAAGAACCACTGCACGCCGTTGGTGCTGGAAAAGACCAGCCAGTGGTAGTCGGCAAGCCGGTCCAAGGCGCGGTCTACCGGGGCCCAGTCCTCCGGCGGCTCGATGCGGATGACCGGCTGGAACCACACCTCGGCCCCGTGCTGTTCAAGCAGCCGGGCCAGCTCCCCGGCTTGCTCGGCCGCTCGGGTAACCAGCACCCGCACTCCGGCAAGCGGCGGCCGTTGCGGCAGCGGCCAGTTCCGCTCCAAGGCGGCCACTTGGCCCACGATTGCCAGCACCGGCGGGCGCAGATGTTCCCGGGCAATCAGCTCGGGCACTTCGCCCAGGCGGCAGCGCAGCGTCTGCTGATCCGGCCAGCAGCAGCGGCGAATCAGCGCCACGGGCGTCTCGGCCGACAAGCCGTGCTGTATCAACTGGCGGCTCCACTCCCCGGCGGTGGTTACCCCCATGTAAACCACCAGCGTGCCGGGGAACCGGGCCAGCGCGGCGTAATCGAGCGGCTGCTGGGGATTGTCTTCCTGGCGGCCGGTCAGCAGCGCCACGGCCGAAGCGGTTCCCCGATAGGTGAGCGGCACCCCGGCGTAGGCACCCGCCCCCAGGGCGGCCGTGATTCCAGGCACGATTTCGAACGGGATGCCCGCCTGTTGCAAGGCTTCGAGCTCCTCGGCCACCCGGGCAAACAGCAGCGGATCGCCTCCCTTGAGTCGCACGACCGTTTTGCCTGCCCGAGCCGCTTCAATCATCCGCCGGTTCACTTCGGCCTGGGAGAGCATGCGTCCCGTGCCGTGCTTGCCCAGGCAAATCCGCTCCGCTTCGGCGGGAACATGGTGCAGCAGTTGGGGGGAGGCCAGATAGTCGTACAAGACCACCTGGGCCTGTTGCAGGCAGCGCATTCCGCGCAGCGTAATCAGCCCGGGGTCTCCCGGACCGGCTCCCACCAGGTAAACTTTGCCCAAGGCCGGGACGTTCATGGCGGACGTTTCCAATTCCAAGCAGGGAGAGTTAGAATAACAGCCAAGAGGGGTTGCCGAAGCCGGCCGGCGGCAGACAACTCCCCAGTGCAAGTTTGGCCGACTTGGGGGCCGCTGACCAGCGGCTCGGGGGAGCCGCGAGCCGCTCGCTCCCCGGGGCGGAACCGGCCGGGGCCTAGTCCCTTAGGCACCTTTTCTACAGGACGACCGTTCGCATGAGCAGCCAATCCACTCCCCAGGAACTGTCGCCTGCGGCCCGAAAGCGGTTGCAGCAACTGTTCGATCACGGCAGTCGGGCCGTGGGACGCGGCAACTACGAATACGCCGCCGACCTGTTCGCCCAATGCGTGGTGGGCGATCCGGGCAACGCCGTCTATGCCCAGAACCTGCTGGGAGCCCTGCAAAAGTTCTACAACAACAACAAAAAGGGGGCCCGATTGGCCGCCATCCGTGGGGCGAAAAACAAAACGGCGCTGGCCGCCGCCGCTCGCAAACAGGACTGGGACGCCGTGTTCAAAAACGGTGTGGAGCTGCTGAAGCTCAACCCCTGGGACATCGGCACGCTGCTTACGCTGGCCGACGCCTGCGCCGAGCTGGGCCACAACGAATGCGCCGTCACGTACCTTTCTTCCGGACTGGCCGCCGATCCGGAACACGCCGAGCTGAACCGCAAAATGGCCCAGGCGATGGAACGGGCCGGGCAGTTCGACAAAGCCATGCTCTACTGGCGCCGTGTGCTCAAGGCCAATCCCGAAGACGAACAGGCCCGCAAAGGACTGGCCAACGCCCAGGTGAAAAAGACCATCACCAAGGGCGGCTACGAATCGGCCGAATCGGCTGCCGAAGTGGCCGCCGCCGGGCAGATGATTGGCGCCCAGGCCACCGAAACCAAACGCAGTCGCGAAGAGGAGCTCCAACGGGCTATCAAGCGCAATCCCCAGGAAGTGTCCAACTACATCGAGCTGGCCGACTACTACACGGCCGAAAACCGGCTGGCCGAAGCGGAACAAACGCTGGAAAAAGCCCTGGAAGTCTCCGGGGGGGACTTGAGCGTGCGCGAACGGTTGGAGGACGCCCGGCTGCGGCGCGTGCGCGAAAACGCCGCCGTGGCCCAGCAACGCGCCGCAGAAGAAAAAACCGAAGAAGCCAAAGCCCGCGCCCAGCAAGCACTCCGCGAGCAGTTGCTGGCCGAGCTGGACTACTACCGCAGCCGCAGCGAGCGGTACCCCAACCAGGTGAGTTATCGTTTGGAACTGGGGCTGCGGCTCAAGCGGCTGGGCAAGTACCAGGAAGCAATCAAGCAGCTTCAGGAAGCCCGCAAGGACCCCCGACGCAAAGGCGAAGTGCTGCTTTCCCTGGGCGAGTGCTTCCAGCAGATCAAACAGTACAAGCTGGCCATGACCAACTACGAGGAAGCCCTGGCCCAAATCCCCGACCACCAGGAAGAACTGAAAAAACGCGCCCTTTATCGCGCAGGACGCCTGGCCCTGGGGCTAAAGAACCTGGATCGGGCCGAGGAACTCCTGACCGAACTGGCCGGAATGGATTTCGGCTACCACGACGTGGCCGAGCTGCTGGACAAAATCCGCCGCCAGCGAGAGGAAGAAGAATAACTCCGCCCCAGGGCGAAACGACGCTTGTGCCCGACCCAGCGGTCTGGAAATCCCCGCGGGTTTTCTTCTCTCGAACGGGGAGAGCGTCGCTTCTTACCCGTGGCCGGTCGAATGCGTCACTCTGCCCAAAGAGTTCGTCCGGCAGGGAAAAGTCCGGCCCGAGCCTACAAAGCCGATGCCGCAGAGGTGCTGCTGTCTAGACCTGCTTAGAGGAAATTTCGAGACTTTTACACGGCGTGTTGCGGCCAGCAGGGGCTAACGAGGACGCGAGGCCGAGAGGGAATCCTCTTTGCGCAACTGGTCCCGTAGCAGTCCTTCCAGCTCCGCAATCCGCTGCCGCAGTCGGGCGTTTTCTTCTAGCAGACATTCCCGATCTTGCAGCAGCCGGGTAATGACCTGCCGGGCATGGCAGAAAAGCAGCGCGTCGGCTTCGGCGGTGGCCGGGTCAATCCGGTCGCCCAGCGGGAGGGCCAGCGTAATCAGATGCCGCCCGTTGCTCATCGTGGCCACCACGGCCCCATCGCCGTCGGCTTCGTCGTCCAGGACGACTTGGGCCGAAGCCTGTTCCACCACTTCCTTGATCCGCTGGATTTGCTCTTCGCTAAGAATCTTCCCGGATTCCAGGACGCCCGCTTCGCAAGGAGTATCCTGTCGTGAAGTGGGTAAAGTTTCGGCACGGGTTGAATCGGACATGCGAAACACCCCCTTGGGAACAAGTTGCCGGTCAGAACCACTGGGCCAGTGCCGGCGGTGCCGGAGTTGCCACCAGCCACACCGAGTCATTCTACCCGAACGTCCCCGGCAGGACTACTAATTTTGTGGCGAAACATTTCCCCTGGCGATAGCATCGCCGCCACCCCGAGTCAGGGGCGGACTGGACTGCCGCCGCAGTTTGGTTACAAGAAACCAAAAACGTTGAAGATGCGCACCGCACCGGAAAGGGCACACGAAGCGGAAATGCGGCCCCCCAGAGGCCCCTTGCCGGCGGCTAACCGCCGCTTGCCTGGCGAGGCGGGGCGAACTTGATCTTGCGTACCAGCGGCACAATCTGACCGGAGCTGGGGTCGCGGTAGCCGGAGACGGCCGTGATGGCGTCGATGACAAAGCGGTAGGGCAGGTCGAAGTCGCAATCCAGTTCCACTTCGTATTCGTCGGCGTCGGCGTTGGGGCCTCCACCGCCGACGGTGGCCGCTACTTCGTTGCGCAGGTCCTCGAACGAGGCGAGCTGCCGCTGGCCGAAATAGATGCCGCAGACCGGGGCGTTGGGGTCTTGCGGCGTGGTCAGCCGCACCCGCAGGGGAGGAATCAGTTGATCCGAAGGGGCCCCTCCGGCCGACATCCGGGGCATCTTGATGTTGAAATCCCCTTCGACGGCCACCACTTTGAACGTCATGATGAAAAACACCAGCAACTGGAAAACGATGTCAATCATCGGCGTCATTTCCAGTTGGATTTTTCCGCTGTCGCTGTCACGATGGCGTATTTTCATCGGCGATGGACCTCCACGGGATCAGCCGGCTTCTTCCTGTTGGGCGCGCAGGGCGAACTGCTCGAATCCCACCTCTTGGCACGTTTCGATGATTTGTTGGACCACGCCGGTTTTGGCCCTGCCGTCGGCGCGGATGATAATCGTGGCGTCCGCGGGACTGCGTTTGGTCCGGGTCAGGTATTCGCGTTCCCGGGCCAGCACGCGTTGCAGGTTGGCCAGCGGCATGACCTCGCCCCCGTAGATGATCAGCTCCTGGTCGGTCTTCGAGTCCTTCATCAACTGGATGGTCAAGGCCACCTCGAAGGGCTGTTCGGGGGGACGGGCCAATTCACTCTTGGGAAGCTGGATCCGCTGATCCTGCTCCGCTTCGGTGAAGTTGATAATCAGCATGAAAAAGGCGATGAGCTGGAAGGTCATGTCGATCATCGGAGTCAGATCGGCTTCCAGCAGCTCGTTGTCGGCCTTTTTGTACCTCATGGGGCACGCCTCACGGGAGACGGGGAACTGCGGACACAGGGACCTGCCCAGGCCGGGACTATGCCTTGCGGGCGCCGGCCATCGGCTCGAAGCGGCTCATCAGGTTTTCGCTGATGATGCCGGCTTCCAGCACCAGGCGGGCCAGACGGTTGCGGAGGATGTTGTAGGCGGCAATGGCCGGAATGGCGATGGCCAGACCAATCAACGTGGTCAGCAACGCGGTGGAGATACCGCCGGCCAGTTCGGCCGGTTTGGGCTGCCCGCCGGCGGTGGCGATTACGTTGAACGAGGAAATCATCCCCCAAACCGTACCGAACAGCCCGACCATGGGGCTGATGGTCCCGATGAGGGCCATGTAGCTCAGGCGGTGTTCGAGCTTCATGTTTTCCTGTTCGCCCACTTCCTGCATCGCCTCGATGGCCTTGTTGTAGCCGGCCTGCAGCTTGCTCAACCCGGCCGAAAGCACCTGGCCCAGCAGGGATTCGTCCTCGCGGGCCAGTTCGTAAGCTTCCTTGTACTTCTTGGCGTTGAGGAACTCCTCGAACGCCTGGACCAGGTCCAGGGGGACGATGTTGTCCCGCCGGGTGGTCAGCAGGTTCATCACAATCAAGGCCACTAGGGTGAAGCTGAGGGCCAGGAAGACGAGGGAGAAGAACCACCCCAAGGCGCCCAGCACCCACTGAAGCTGGCTTTGTTTTTTCGGTTCTTCTTCTCCTCCGGCCTGTGCTCCAGCGGGGGCCTGATCACCCTGTTGTTCTCCGGCGGCCTGACCTCCCCCTTGGTTCTGCGCCGCGCCGCCGTCTTCTTCGAACTCTTCCTCTTGGGCCGCAGCGACGGAAAGCGCCGCCGAAGAAAGCGGCATGGCAGCCCAGGCGACCACCATGGCACCGACCAGACATCCGATTACCAACCAGGGGGTTACACCACGCATTCGTTCAGCTCCTTTTGTGAATCGGCTTGGAAGTGCGAAGGGAGTTCCACGAAGGGACCACACCGTCGATCCTACTTGGTTTCCGAACAAGGGTAAAGCAGCCCCGGATGGGCAGCTACGGAGCCGCTTTGGCCCAGGGGCTGTTCTTGTAGCGGGTCATCAGCCGGGCATGCGCTTCGTCGGCCCGTTCCGGACGGCCGAGCTTGCGCCACAGTTGGGTCAGGTGATACAGCGCTTCGGCGTGCTGTTGGGAACTGCGGTTATACAGCAGGTCCACGCGCAAGAAAGCCAACAGAGCTTCGCGCGGCTTGTTCGCATTCAGGTAGCAGCGTCCCAGGGCGTTGTACAACCGGGCTCGCAGCTCGTAGTCTGTGGGAGAGGCTTTGGCCACAATTCCTTCCAGAATGGGCACTGCCTGCTCGAACTTGCCCTGGGCGGCCAGCGCTTCGGCCCGGCCAACCGTCGCGCTGAGCAACAGGTCTTTCAGCTCCGGCTTGCCTTGCGCCTGGGCGATCACCTGCTGGAACACTTGCAACGCTTCGGCCGGCTTTTTCTGGCTCAGCAGTGCTTGCCCTTGCAGGACCATGCCCCGCAGCTTCACGTCGGGCCAAGGAGCCTCTTCCAGGCGAGCGTAGTATTTGACGGCCTGGTCGGGCATGTTCAAGGCCATGAGCAACTGCCCGATCAGCTCGTTGGCCTGAAAATAGTGCCACGAACCCTGGTTGTTTTTCAGAAACGTGGTCAACGCCTTGCCGGCCGTTTTCAGCTCGTTCTGGTTTCCGTCGCGCAGGGCCTTTCTGGCCAGAGCCATCGCCTTGTAAAACTCCACCTCTTGCTTGACCACCAGGTCTTGCACATTGTTGGGGTCCAGGTCGCGGTACTGGGCGAAGTTCTTCAATGCCAGATCGTAATTCCCGTTGGTTACCTGACGGCGAATGGTCCGCAACGCGGGGGGTTCTCGGTCCAGGCTGATCCATTCGATCTGGTTGACCGGGACGGTTTCCGTCTTGCCGGCCCGCTGGATTTTGAGCTCGGTCCGGGTGATGCCTCCTTGAGGGATGGTGCCGATGATTTCCTTGCCGTCCTTGAGACGGATCGTATCGGCCATTGCCTGGCCGGGGAGATGCAGAGCCAGAAGCAGCAAGGGGACCAAGACGGCTTTACGGCGTCGGCGTTGTTTTTTGTACATGAAAATCGGGACGCCGATAGCTGCACCAAAACCAACGGCGAGAATCACAAGCCAAATCAGCATGTTGGTTCCTCCTGGATCTGCTGGTGTGGACGAGGATTGTGAAGAACCGCCGCTTCCCGAGCCCGACTGCGGCGGCGAAGGGGTGTTGGCAGCCACCGCGGTGCCGGAGTCCGAAGACGAAGTTCGTTCTGGTTGCTGGGGTTTCTCCGGGGGTTTCAAAGCCAGCAGTCCTTCGGTTGGTTCCCCCAGTTCGCGCTGGATGCGTTTCAGCAACCGATCGTAGCGGGGTTGCCAGTCCGGGCCGCCCATTTCGGGAAACAAGCGGTAGGTAATGGCGATGTCCTGCTTGGCTCGCTTCAGGTAGTCGTTCTTCTTGGCCGGATCCTGTTGCAACAGGGCCACCTCGTAATGGCACAAGGCCAGGTTGTAGCGGGCTTCGTGGAAATCGCTACGGAGTTTTTCGTTGCGTTGCAGGATGCGGGACATGTAGGCCCAGCCCCAGACAAGCCGCTTGCGCGTCTTTTTGCTGAAGCGACCGGCCATGGCGTAGCGGTAGTAGCGGTCCGATTTCGCCTTTCGTCCCCATTCCTGGAACGTGTAGGCCGCTTCCTTCTGGCCATCCAGGGCGCTGGGTTTTTTGGCCAGAACTTTGATCAGCAGATTGATTGCGTCCTTGAACTTGCCTTGCTGCCGCAGGCAGTGGGCCAGCCGCACCTGAAGCGCGGGAACTGCTTCCGGTTTTTCGGTTTCCATGAGCTTGATCAGACGCTCGTAGGCGGCGGCGGCCTGGGCGTAGTAGCGGGCCGCGTCGGCCGAGGCAGTCTGAGAACCGCTAAGCCCCTTACCCATGCTCAGAAACGTCTCGGCCACCCAGTTAAGCATGCCGGGGCTGGCTTGTGGGTTGGCGGCGATTTCGCCCAAGATAGATTCAAACCCTTCGATCAGCGTTTTGAGTTCCTGTTGCTTGGAGGAATCCTGTTTCAATGCCGCGATCTGGCGCTCCAGGTCTCTACCCAACGAGGCATAAATGGCCATCAACCGCTGGGAGCGTTCGGCGTCGGCTCCGCCTTCTTGCTGCACCAATTGCCGCAATTTGGCCATCATCTCTTTGGCCTTGTCCATTTGCCGGACGCCCACGTAGGCTCGCAACGCCGCCTTGTAGGTTTCCTCAACGAACTTCAGCTTGTCCCGAATGACCGGATCCCCGTTGGCGGCCACGGCCAAGGGACCCTGGGGCGCCTGGAGCAACTTCAGCGCATCGGCCGCCCGGCCCTGCTGCAAGTAGAGCTGGGCCAGGGAAAGCATTCCGCTAAGGCGACTGTAAGAAAGCGGCTGGTCCTTCAGCTTGGTAATCCCTCGTTCCATCCGCTCCTGGGCCTGGCGGACCAGTTGCTTCAACTGGGCCGAAGGGGTTTTCTTGGCCTGGAGCTGCTCCAGGTATTGACGCCAGAGCAGTGCCCCGGACTCCAGATCGGCCAACGGGCGTTGCGGGGAATCAGAACGCACGCGGTCGTAATACTGGACAGCCTGCTCGATATCCCCTTCCCGCGCGGCCAGTTTACCCAGGACGATCCAGGCGAAGTCGCTGGTGGGATCGTTGGGCCAGTTGCGAGCCAGCAGTTCGGCCACGCCCATCAGTTTTCGGGCATGGAACGGCCGGGCATCGACCCCTTCTTGGTTGTAAGCATCCAGGTAGCTACGCAGGGCGATTTTGGCGCAATCCAACGAACCGGGCGCGGTGGGGTAGAAGCGGGCCTGGTATTCGCCCAGTATGGCCGCATCGTAGTAGTGGCCCAGGCGGAAGTGGGCTAATGCCATCTGAGTGCGGAGGGTATGAAGGTCTTCCAGCGTGGTGCTTTCATCTTGCATATCCAGCGCCGTGCGGAGCATCTTGATGGCGTTTTCCCACTGGGCGCGCACCTCCTGACGGAGCTGTTCCACTTTGTTCTTGTCGGCCTGGGCTCCTTTGGCCAGTTCCTCGTCCAGTTCGGCCTGTTTTTCCTGGGCGGTTTCGAGCAGCACGGTGGCCCGATCCCGGGCGTCAGCGAAGTCGATTGGCTTATCGCTCAGCTTTTCGTACTTGGCCAGCAAGGTGCGTGCGGCCTCGCGGTGGGGATTTGGGATGCGCACCACTGGCCGCAGGCGCTTGACTAGCTCGCGGCGGAGCTTGGCGGTGTCGTTTTTCCGCTTGGGGTCTTTTCCCCATTTTTTGATTAGCGCATCAGCCGCCTTGGCCGTCTGGTAGGCGATAATCAGCCCTTCCTGGGACCGGTCTTCTTCGCCCAGCGCGTTTTCCAGCCATTTGATTCCCGTCTCGACGACCGCTTCGTACTTAGCCTGTTTGGGATCGTTCCAGGCTTCCAATTGCAAGGCAATGGCCTTGTTCATCAGGTTGCGGAACGCCGGTTCCTCGGCGGCCACTTCGGTTACTTCGATCACATCCTTGTAAGCGCCCAGGGCTTCGCGCAGGCGTCCCATCTCCTGGTAGCAGCGGCCTTCGAACAGCCGGGCCATCTGTCCCAGAAGCCGAGTCCGGTTGTGGATGTAGAGTTTGTTGAACCGCTGCTGGGCCTGTTCCAGCAGTTGCTTGCGGCGAGGATTCTTTTCATCGAAGTGCAAAGCGAACTGGAACTCGGTCTGCCCCCAAAGCAGGCGGCTCTTGGCCCAGTCCGAGTATGCTTTGCGGCGGGCTTCCTTGACTTTGGGATCGGAGCTGGCTTTGGGATATTTCCGATAGATTTTTTCAAACTCGGCGGCCGCTGTTTTGAAAATCTCCAGCGCCCCTTCGTAGAGTTTCTGCCCTTGCTGGGTCAGCTTTTTCTTTTCTTCCGGGTCGTCGGTACGTTCAGCCTGGAACAGCACGCCTTCGGCCCGGCT
The DNA here is from genome assembly GCA_015488215.1 of Planctomycetales bacterium. Taxonomy (GTDB): domain Bacteria; phylum Planctomycetota; class Planctomycetia; order Pirellulales; family S012-138; genus S012-138. Next base: position 18,131 of record WFOE01000043.1, on the reverse strand, counting down.
TACTTCGACGTTGCCCAACTGCAATTTGGCGTCCGGAGCCAAGGGATGCTGCGGGGCCTGTTTGATGAACCTTCGGAAGTAGTCGGCTGCCCGGTCCAGAATCTCCATCCGCTGCTTCAGGTTGCGGACCTGACCGGCTGCGCTGAGCGCGGTTAGCCCCAGTTCGTAGGGGATCGTCTGCTTGACTTCGGCCGGCACGTAGGGTTTGTCTTGCAGGCTGCTCAAATACCACTCGGCCGCGTCGTAGTAGCCCTTGGTTCGCAAGGCCTGGAGGAACTCCGAAACGGGCTCTTGTGCGGGAGCCGGTAGCGGGCCGAACCCAAAAGCGACCCATGCGACCAACACAATGGCCGAAAGCAGAATCCGTTTCATGGTTTTTTCCTCGCGTCGAGGCGGCTGCATCGGGGTGATGTGCTCTGCAAAGAAGGCAACTTTCCTCTTGCCTTCGGAATGCGACCCACCGACCCGGCAAGCAATCAAAGAAGACTGCTCGTCGCCGGGAAGCAGAGCCGGCGGGGAGCTTATTTTAGAGGGATTGGTTTTCCCAAGCAAACAACCTGGCCGTTGCGTGCCCGGCGGGGCCGCCTGGCGGAAGGGGTGCATCGGTTCCTCTTCCTGTTCCTGTTCCTGTTCCCGGACCAGCTCCAGAAGTGATGGTTGCCTCCGAGATGGGAGCAATTTCGTTTTAGTTGAAGCCGGTGCGTCTTTCAACCAACGGTACCAGTTCGCGCAAGCGCGGAGGAGCATCCGGTCCGGGGAACCACCCTTTCCAGAGAGCCGGCCACCTGCGGAGCTTTTGCGGATGACGAACGCCCCCGGCTGCATAAACGCTCAACCAGGCCGCCCGAAACAACGGCGAGCCGTCTTGCCGTGTCCCGCTGCGGGGCACGCCGACTGGCTGGCGTAGACGTCTCCACCCCTGGGACTCCGTTTGCCAATGCACTTCCAGCCAGCCGACAAGCGTCTGCGACCGGGGATTCGCCAACAAAGGTCCTGGGCCACCTTGTCGGGGAGCAAACTGAAGCATCGCCGCAACCAGACCACCCGGGGCAATTGTGCCGGTTAAGTCGGCTATGGCCGAGAGCTGACGGGTCCCCCCCGGCTGTTTAGAAACCGAAGGCAAACGGAACCAGCGAACCTGCTGGCCGCACCAGCCCACTTGCAGACGCATCCGTACCGGCCGACCGAACCCCCCGCCGCTTGCTTCCCAGAACACGTGCCGGAGCTGTTCCGCGTCTTGCCAGCGGTGGTGTCGCATCCGCCACACCCCGGCCACCAGCGGCCATCCGTCACCCGGAACAACCTCTCCCTCGGGACGCAGGAGTGCCACGCTTCGCACGCGGCGAATCGCTTGCCCCCAGTGACGAGCCCACCTCAGGGCCTCGGGCGCCGTCGCGGTCCACCACGGCAGGTCTGTTACCACCAGCAGATTGCAGTGGCGCCGAGCTTCCACGTCGGCACGAGTCCAGCGGTGCGCCACACTTGCGGCCTGCTGGAGCGATTGCCGCAACTGGGCTGGAGTCTGGCTTTGCACGCGCTGCCACGTGCGTTCCAAGGCATCGCGATCCGGCCGGCCCTGGAGCCGAAAGTGCAGACGCCCTCCGTTGCCCAGCACCAACAGCCGATCGGCCGGCCGGAGCCGCGAGGCCAGGTGAGTCAACTCTTCGCCCAGGGCGAAAAAGCCGTAGCTGTTCCGAAACTGGTCGGAAGGAGCCACGACCACGATCAGGTCTTGCGCCCGATCGTCCTGCGGTGCGGGAGCCGGTGCCTGCACCAACACCAGCAGCCAGCGGGTTTGCGGATCGAGCGGGTCGGGAGCCACCTCGGCCCACAATCGGGGACGATTATGCCACGGAGCGGTTTCCCATGGGACTGCTGCGGAGCCTAATCCAGCCGCGGGACGAGCAATCGTGGCGGTCAAAAAATCCAGCGGGGCCGTTTGTTCCCCAGGCGGCCAATGCCGTTTCGCCTGCCACCAGGCGCGGGTGCTGGTCCAGGGACGCAGCCGCACGATAGCGTCCTGTCTGGGACTCAAGGGCCAAGTGGTTCGAGCCGGACCAGCCTGCGCGGAGGCTTCTTCGCGACCAAGGCCCGTTACCACCACGGCCCACGGCACCCTCGGCTGCTGCGGCGGCAGGGCTATCTGTCGTGTTTCCCAACGGGGCGTCTCGGCCCGGGACCGGTCCGTCTTTCGACCAGCCAAAACGCCACGGCCGTTTGCATTCCCCCCTGTTGGTTGGGGGCGGAGTTCTTCGGTCACCGGATTCTGCGGTCCGGGGGCTGAGCCTCCCGGGGGCCAAAGCAGCCAAGTGCCCCAACCCAGCAAGAGCAAAAGCGCCCCGGTTGCGGCATAGAGCATGGGCCGGGGAACCCAAAGACGCAGCAAGTGCCCGGGGGAACCACAGGGCAGCGGAGGCGTTTCCTCCTCCACGATCCGCTCGGCCAGCGAACTGGCCCAGTGTTGCCAGTTTCCGGTTCGGGCCACCGACTCCGGGGCAGGGACCTGCCGGAGCTGTTCTTCCAGAGAGCCGAGCGAGTCCGCCCTCGGCTGCTGGTTGCTACGAGCGTCTCCCGCCTGCTGCGCTTCCTCCGGCGGTACAGCGGCGGCTCGTGGACTGGGACCGTCGCTCAAACCGGTTCCGGCCGATTCGGATGGGCCGCCGGGCTGTTCACCGCCGCCTCCTCCCCCCGCGCGGCCAAACAATCGGAGCAGGACTTTGCCGGTCCGGCAGAGCAGAACTTTGCCGATTGCGCGGAACCCAAACACGGAGCCACCCCCTGGTTGCGGAGCCGCGTTTCTGCCCTGGGGTTTGAGGGCATCGCTACGCGGCACGTTCCCTGGTGCCCGATTCGTTCTGCTCAGGAAATCAGGGAATCCCGTTTGTCCTGGAGCAGCTTTCGCAGCCGGGTTCTGGCTCGGGCCACGCGCGAAAGCACCGTGCCCAGCGGCACGCCCAACACCTGGGCGGCCTGCTGGTGGGTCAGTTCGCCGACGACCACCAGCAGCAGGGTTTCCCGAAGCTGTTCGGGAAGTTGCTCCAGCGCGTGCTGGATTTCGTCCCTAAACTGCTGGCTGCCGGGTTCCGGGGACCAGACGGGCTCTTCAGGCAAATCGATTCCGGTAACCCAGTCCCGGCGAGCCCGAGCACGCCAGTGGTCGGCCACACGCCGGCGCAGGATCGCCACCAACCACGCCCGCTGGCTGCGCGAAGCGTCGAACCGTGCCCGGCAACGCCACACCGCCCGAAACGTCTCTTGCACCACGTCTTCGGCCTCGTGCGCATCGCCTACCAGCCGGTAGGCCAGACGGTACAAAGCCGGCCCGTGGTCTTCGACCAGTTGCTGAAACTGGCGGCGGGACAATGCCAACGGGGGACTCCTTTGCTCCGCAGCAAAGCAACCATCGCAAAGGCAACCCCCGCATCGAGGGTTCGCCTCCGAACTCCCCCATTATTCCCGAAGCCAGCCCCGTTTCCAAGCAACTGCCCGCCGGGAGAGCCGCCGCGGATCAGCCCTTCTTCGCCGCAGCCGAGCCGCCGTGGAGCCGCAGCAGCAGTTCCACTTCGCCCTGGGGGCGGTGCAGCCGGGCGGCGATCTGCCGGGCCGTAAGCCCTTGGGCGGCCAGTTGCAACACCTGATCCGGAATGCCGGGATGGAGAGTTTCCGAATCCAGTGTGTGAGAACCGGCTTGTCCCTGGCCGGGTTCCGACGTTAGGGTTTGCAGTTGTTGGAGTTGCTCCAGTTGTTCGGCCAGCCGGGCCGAAAGCGCCCTGGCTTCGCGGAGCTGCTGTTCCAGCACCGCCGATTGGGTTTGCATCTGAGCCAGATAGTCCCGAGCCACCTGGTGCAGTTCCACTTCCCAACGGGCGGCCGGATTCGTTTGCCCGGCCAGAACCAGGTTGGCGGACAGCGAAGCAGCCGGGGCCCTCTTGGCCGGCAAACGCTCTCCGCTGCTACGGCGCATCTGCAACAAACGCCGCTGTGTGCGGTACAGAAGCGTTACGGTGATGACCAGCACCCCTGCCAGAAACAGGTGGCTGGCCAGTCCTTGGGCCAACAGCATGGCGTCCCATTGCCATCAAACGGAACTTACTCCGCCACGACCGATTTACCGGGGGCTTTTAGAGGATTCGGCCAGCCAGCGTCAATGGAACATGGTCTGGCTCATCGGCGCACCGGGACTGGCTGGGCAGTGTACGGTTTTCTCACCAGAAATCGCCCGCGATGCTGGCAGGGCTAGCGTTGCGCGGTAGAGCGAGCCGGACGCCAGGCGATGTTGGCCGTGCGGGGCGGGTCGCTTTCCAAACGCCGTACCCCACCGATGGGCACTCCGGCCACCATGACCGGTGCCGGGCCGGTTCGGCAGGGTGAAGGGGCCGTTTGCACCGCAATGCGAGCAATGACCACTTCCTCGGGCACCCAGCGTTGGGTTACGACCGGCACGCGCTGGATGCGTTTTTCGGGCACCAGCTTCCGCACCGTCACGGGCACTTTCGCCTTGCGCACCTCTTCGCGCCAGACGGTTCGCGGCACCCAACGATAGGCCAGGGCCGGCCGCCGAAACGGGTTCCAACGCCCGTACAGGTAGGGCTCCCAGACGTACTCCACCACCGGCGTGCGCACCACCGTGGTTACTTCCTGTTGCTGGGTGGAGACTTCTTCCCGGTAAACCACCTGCTCGATGGTCTGGTAGGTGGTTTGCGTTACCGGCCGCCAGCGACGGCAGACCTGCTCCTGGTACAGCACCCCGTTGCGGCGAACGTAGCGGATTTCCTGGGCAAAGGCCCCCCGGGGGGCGAGTGTGACCCCGGCAAAGAGCATGAGGATGGCCAGGTGCCGCATCACCGGTGGCAGAGACATGGCCCAGCTCCATTTTCTTCGGAAGACGTTGCCACAAAAAAACTTGTGACTTGGAACTCATCTTTCCGGCGGCTTCTGGTCGATAGCAGCCCACGGGAAGGGCGGTCCAGCCGCCGCTGGTCCTATATCGGCAGATTTCCTATAAGGGGATTAAGTGGACCAGTTTCCCCAATCCGAAAAGTCTGCCTCATGAGCGATTCGGCAATCTCCCCCGAACTGCTGGCCCTGCTCCGCTGCCCCGAAACCCGCCAGAGCTTGTCGCTGGCCGAGCCGGCGCTGCTAGAGCAACTGCGCCGCAGGCAAGAACAAGGCGAGTTGACCGACGTGAACGGCAGGGCCGTTCAGGGACGGATTGACGCCGCTCTGGTGCGCGAAGACGGGCAAGTGGCCTACCTGGTGCTGGACGGCATTCCCCGCATGCTGGCCGACGAAGCGGTTCGCCTGGACGAATCGCCGTAGCCGGCAAGGTGCTTGGAAAGCAAACGATTCCGCGTCCTCTTGCTGTATCACTGGGAGGGAGTTCCCGCATGGTTGAAAAAACCGTGTTCAAGAAGATTATCGACGGCGAGCTACCCGCCGACGTGGTGTATCAGGACGAACTCTGCCTGGCCATTCGCGACATCAACCCGCAGGCTCCCGTCCACGTGCTGGTCATTCCGCGCAAGGAGATTCCCGCGCTGCGCGACGCCACGGAGGAAGACCGGGAACTGCTTGGCCATCTGCTGCTGGTAGCCAACCAGGTAGCCCAGCAACACAAGCTGAGCGACTATCGTGTGGTAATCAACTGCGGGGTGGAAGCCGGCCAGACCGTCTGGCATCTGCACGTGCACGTCATCGGCGGCCGGGTGATGGAGTGGCCGCCGGGCTAAACGGCAGGCGGTGCGGTTCAAGAAGCCAATTGCAGCAGCCGGGCTTTGTCCACCGTGCCCTGTTCCAGTCGGGCCACGATGCGTCCCCGCCGCATCACCAGCACCCGGTCGGCGTGGGCCAGCACCAGTTCCGGCTCGCTGCTGGCCAGCACCACCGCGGCCCCTTGCCGCTTGAGCCGGCCGACCAGTTGCATCACTTCCTCTTTGGCTCCGACGTCCATCCCTCGGGTCGGTTCCTGCAACAGCAGTACGTTCACCTGTCCCAGCAGCCAGCGGGCAAAGACCACCTTTTGCTGGTTGCCGCCGGAAAGCTGGCCCACGGGCAGGGCCGGCGCCAGCGGGCGGCAGCCGACTTGTTCCAACACGCCTCGGGCCAGGGCTTCTTCCCGGCGGCGTGTTACCACCCAAGGGAAATGCTGCCGCAGCGTACCCACGGTGGTGTTGGTCGCCACGGTGCCCAGGTAGTTCAGCTCCCGGGCACGGTCGCCGCTGACGAACACCACGCCGCGCCGCACGGCCGCCTGGACGTTGCCCAGCGGGAGCGGATTTTCCCGCAGGCGGATTGTGCCTTGCCGCGGGCGGAGTGCTCCGGCCAGGGCTTCGACCAGCTCCAGGTGCCCGGCCCCGGCCAGCCCGAAAAGCCCCAAACATTCCCCCCGGTGGACCGCCAGCTCCACTTGCCGAAACAGCCCCGGTGCTTCCAGGCCGCAGGTGGTCAAAGCCAGGGGGCCCTGCGGAGGGGAGAGACGCCGCAGGGTTTGTTCCCAGGCCTGAAGCTCCGCTTGGTGCCCGCTGCCAAGCATCGCCTGCACCAGATGGTGCCTATCCACTTGGGCCGTGGGCTCATCCAGCACCACGCGTCCCTGGCGGAGCACGGTTACCCGCTGGCAAAGCCGCAGCACCTCGTCCAGAAAATGGCTGATGAACACCACGGCCACGCCCGAGGAGGCCAGGCCGGTGACGATGCCGAACAGTTGCTCGGCTTCCGCCCGGCTTAGGGCGCTGGTGGGCTCGTCGAGCAACAGCACCCGGGCCCCCCGATGCACCGCCCGAGCCACTTCGACCACCTGCCGCACTACCAGCGGGTAGCGGTCCAGTCGGCGTCGCGGATCGATCTTCAGGCCGAAAGGAGCCAGGATGTGGCGAGCCTGTTCGTACATGGCCGGCCAGTCCACGCGGCCTCGCCGCACCGGCTGGCGCCCCAGAAACAGGTTCTCAGCCACCGAAAGGGCTCCCACGCCGGAAAGTTCCTGGTACACGGTGGCCACCCCGGCGGCCAGGGCATCCTGGGGCGAGGCGAACCGGACCGGACGGCCGTCGAGCCGCAACTGGCCCTCGTCCGGTTGCAAGGCGCCGGCCAGGATTTTGGTCAGCGTGCTCTTGCCCGCCCCGTTGGCTCCCACCAGGGCGTGGATTCGCCCCGGCCGAAGCTCCCACTCCACGCGGTCCAGGGCCACCACGGCCCCGAACCGCTTGGACACCCGGCACACTTCCAGCACGGGCGACGGCAGGCTGTCGGGGGGACGGGACATGGGACTACTCGGACGACCGGCCGGGGGAGAGGGTTTCCTCGGGCCGCTGCCTGGGATTCCGTTCCCACTGGCGGCGCCGCTGCTGGATGTAGCGGCGGATACGTTTGCCTTCGGCGCGGGGCCATTGCCAGGCCGGCCAGCGGGGGGATTCGGCCTGAACGTCGTCGTAGTACTTCTGCATCCGCTGTTTCATTTCGGCCAGCACCTGCGGATGCCGCTGGCCTAGCTCGGTCTGCTCGCCCGGATCGTCGCGCAGATTGTACAGAAAGAACCGGACGAGTCGGGCCTGCTGGATTGCTTCCTGGTCCTCGGCCCGGATGTCGCCTCCGCCGGGGAGCGGGTGAGTAATCGTGGCCAACAGCTTCCAGGGGCCGTGACGCAGGGCCACCCGAGGCTCGCTGCGGGCGAAGTTGAACTGCCAGTAAAGCGGCCGGTTACGTTGCAACCGGCCCCCTTGCTCCCACAGCGGCACCCAACTGGTTCCATCCAGCGGGCGATCCTGGGGCAAGGGCACTCCAGCCAGTTGGCAGATCGTCGGCAGCAGGTCCACGCCGCAGACCGGCTCGCGGCACACCACGCCGGGCTTGACACGGCCCGGAAACCGTAACAGCCCCGGAACGCGAATCCCGCCTTCGTACAAGTGCCCCTTCTTGGCGCGGAGCGGTCCGGCCGAGCCGTGCGGATGCCAGCGAGTAATGGCCGGTCCGTTGTCGCTGGTGAAGAACACCAGCGTGTTGTCGCTTACTCCCAGCCGGTCCAGCGCGGCCATCAGTCGCCCGAAGTGATGGTCCATCTGAGTGATGTTTCCGTGGTGGGCCGCCAGCGTGGAAGTCCAGGGATCAAACGGGCTGGGTTTTCCCTGCTGGGGATACAGCCGGCTGAATCGCGGGTCGGTTTCAATCGGCTCGTGCGGTTCGTGGAAACAGACGAATAAGAAGAACGGCTTTTGCGGGTCTCGCAGCCGGGTAAGCCAGCGGATGGCCTCGTCGACCACCAACTGGGCCGAATAGCCCCGCAGCGGTCCCACCGGACGGCCGTTGCGGACGAAGTTTTCCGGGTTGCGGTGCGAAGGCAACGCGTTGTTCTGCGTGGAGAACCAGTGGTCGAACCCGTGATCGGAAGGCTGCGGCTGCTTCGGATCGGTCAGCGAGCCGTTCAGATGCCACTTGCCCACATGGCACGTGCTGTATCCGTGACGCCGCAACAGCGTGGCGATGGTCAACTCGCCGCGCCGCACGTGCATGGGCGAGCCGTAGGGAATCCAGTTATAGATGCCCAGGCGGTAGGGCGTGCGTCCGGTCATCAGTCCGGCACGCGAAGGCGAGCAATTCGGGGCCGGGGCGTAGTAGTCGGTGAACCGCATCCCTTGAGCGGCGAAGCGATCCAGATGCGGGGTGCGGACCTGGGAGTTGCCGTAACAGCCCAAGTCGCCGTAGCCCAGATCGTCGGCCAGCACGATGACAAAGTTCGGCCGTTTTGCTTCGGCCCGGACGGTCCGTACTGTGCCGATGGTCAGAGCCGGCAAGAAGCAACCCACGGTCAACACGGCCGGCAGGAGCAGCCGCGTCGGAGGCCACTGGGCAAGTCCTCGGCGTTTCATGGCAGCAGACTTCCGGGAAGGGAGGGGGAAATTGAAGGATCGGCATATCTGATTTGCCGGCTTGCCATGCAGGCTACTTTCCCCCGGGGCAAAGGGCAACGATGGGGAAAAGTTTTTGGCAGGGGTAAAAACCTCAAGCTATGTTTTTGTGCCCCAGAAGCCGAAAAGGAGTTGACGGTCCGGTTTTTACAGGTATATTCAGTACTTGTTTTACCTGTTTTGTGTAAGGCTTGTCCACGATGGCCTTATCGCTGCATACCGATTACGCCCTGCGAACGCTGATGTACCTGGCGTTGCATCCAGGGCGGGCCTCCGTGGCACAAGTGGCGCGGTTTTACCGGATTTCCGAGCATCACCTGGCCAAGGTGGTTCAATCCCTGGTGCGGCTGAAGTTGGTACGCAGCATGCGCGGGGCCGGAGGAGGCATCCAACTGGCCGCATCCCCGGAGGAGATTCGTCTGGGCTGGGTGATTGAACAGCTCGAAGGCACGCTGGACCTGCTGGAGTGCGTTCACGCCGAGGGAGTATGTGTCATTGAACGCGGTTGTCCTCTGCGAAACGTGCTGCGGCAGGCCACCCAGGTGCAGTTGGACTACCTGAACCGATTTACGCTGGCCGACGTGCTGCCCCAGCAGGAGGCGTTTGTGCAGTTGGCCACCGGAGAGCAGCCTCCCTAGTGAAAAAGGAGACGCACCCGGCCGGCGAACCCTCCCCACGAACTTTACGCCCTCGGCAAACCCTCCCCCGAACCACGGCGTCTGTGTCCCGGCCAGGCGGATCGCTGTCAAGGAGCGGTCCGGCTTGTTGCCTGCCGGAAAGCAATCGAACGAGTTTGGTGGTTTTTGTTTTCCTCACGGTGCACAAGGAGAAGAAGTATGACGATGCGACACTGGGCACTGGGGGGCCTGGCGGCCCTAATGCTGCTTGCCGTGGCCGTTGCCGGCGACCAGGGCAAGAAGGACGACCCGGCCGTAGCTCGCGCCCGTAAGACGGTGCGGATGCTGGACGACATTTATAAGACGGCCGTGGTGCTGATTACGAAGCACTACGTCAACGACGAATCGGACCTGCCGGCCGGTAGCGCGGCGATCGCCCTGTTTGCCGCCATTAAGGACAAGGGCTGGCACGAGGTGCGGCTGCTGGATGCCACTGGCGAGCCGATGGAGGAGGCCAACAGCCCTCGCGACGATTTCGAGCGGAAAGCCATCGCCGCCCTGAAGAGCGGCCAAAGCTACTACGAGCAGGTGGTGACCAAGGACGGCCGGCGTTACTTGCGGGCGGCCACCCCCCTGCCGGTGGTGCTGAAAAAATGCACCATGTGCCACCCGCACTACGAAGACTACAAGAACGGCAAACCGATCGGCGCGTTGAGCTATACGCTGCCAGTGGAATAGCCGTTTGCATTTCCCATCGCCCAAACGACTACATCCCACCAGGCCCGTTGCGGTTCTGGTGGGATTTTCGTTTCCTGGCGCGGCCGGGAAAGACTTACCCGCTGGGGGCCTTGCTGTTGCCAGATTGACCGGGTGGGGACCGATTGCACAATGCGGTGTTCCCCCCTGTCACATGACAGCAATGCTAGCATGAGGGAGATTCATTTTCTCAAATCTTTCCATCTCACTTGGTTGGGTTGAATCTTGAGGGAAAAACCCGCTTGAACACTTTCCCCTGGCATTTTGATTGCTACAATCCCTACAAAGCGATTGTCCTGCCTTGCTGGTTCCCGCCAATCTAAACCGGTCTTTGACATTCGCTTGGGCCATTACGGAAAAGCCCAGCAAAAGAAAGTTCCCATCGCTGCCCGCTTGTGCAAGGAGGTGTTCAAGATGTTGGTTCTTTCCCGCAAAGTGGACGAAAAGATCGTCATCGGCTCCGATATCGTGGTTACGGTGCTGGAGATTCGCGGCAATCGGGTGCGATTGGGGATCGAAGCCCCGCGAGACGTGCCCGTCCACCGTGCCGAATTGGTCCCCGTACATCAAAAGGCTGTTTCGCCTGCCGCAAGCGAGCCTGCTTCCGCCGCTCCGCTTTGTCCGCCGGCGACTGTCTAGCCGCTTCGTCAAGGGTGAGCGGTTGCTGTGCTGATTTGGCAGCAGAAGATAGCCTCGTCGGCGTGCGAAAGAGACGTACGGCTTCGGGGTTTCGGAGAACAGCGCCGGCGTTTTTCGCACGTGGTGTGTGGTATACGCTCTCTTTTTCCGGGACTTGCTGTTCTATGGGTCTGTTTCCGCCGAGGGTCGCTCGGAACGGCCGGTGAGGCGAATGTTGTATTTGCGAATCTTGTTGTAGAGCGTCACCCGACTGATCCCCAGTGCCTTGGCGGTGGCCGTGCGATTGAAGTTGTGCTGGCGGAGCATCTGTTCGATCTTTTCCCGTTCGGTCTGGGCCAACTGGGCACTGAGATTGGCTGTTTCGACCGCCGCCGGAGCAAGGATTTCCTGGCAGGCCAGCGTAGGCGAAAGGCTTCCGGCCCGGATCACTCCATCCCGGCAAAACATCACCAGGCGGCGCATCTCGTTGCGCAGTTCGCGAATGTTGCCCGGCCAGCGGTGGGTTCGCAACACGTCGAACACCTTCGGCTCGACGAGCCTGATCGGCGTTTGCATTTCCTGAGCGGCTTCCTCGATGATCCACTGGGCCAAGGGAACGATGTCCCGGGGACGTTGGACCAGCGGCGGAAGATGAAACACCAGTTGCTTAAGCCGGAAGTAGAGGTCGGCGCGAAACTCGCCCCGCTGGATGGCTGCTTCCAGATCGACGTTGCTGGCGGCGATGATTCGCACGTTGGCTCGGATAGTGTTGTTCGAACCCACCGGCTCGAACTCGCCGGTTTCCAGCACGCGGAGGAGCTTGGCTTGTTGGGCCGGGCCAAGAACCTCGATCTCGTCCAGCAGGATGGTTCCCCCATCGGCCAACTGGAACTTGCCGATTTTGTTCCGATCCGCGCCAGTAAATGCGCCGCGAACGTGACCGAACAATTCACTATCAATCAGCTCCTTGGCCAGTCCGCCGCAGGCCACGTGGACGAACGGAGCAGCCGCCCGAGGGGACATCTGATGGATGAGCCGGGCCAGGGTGGTTTTGCCGGTGCCCGTCTCTCCGGTCAAAAGGACCGTTACATCGTGCCGGGCGGCCACCGGCAGTTCTTCAAACAGAGAGAACAAACGGGGCGTGTACGTAAAAAACATGCCCTTGCCGTCGAGGGTCAGCTCCCGCCGTCCCTGGAACCGTTGCGGGGCAAGCTGCTGCTCCATTCTCAGCAAGGAGTCGAGGCTCTGCCGGGCTAGCCATTGCGGCACCTGATCGATGGGCAGGACGGCCGTCAGGTGCTGATCCGCACAGGTGAGTTGGGAAACGGGGATGCCTTGGTGCACCAGGCCGAGAACTGCAAGTGCCCCTGCCCGGTTCTGGCGGAGCTTGTGGCAGATGGTCGGCACATCCGACCAGCGAGACGGATGGCACAGGTCCAGCAAAACGCCGTCCCCGGGGAATCGGGCCGGTGGCTCACTCCAGGAAAACGACTGCAACGGCCCAGGCCAGCTCTGCCGCAGCATTTCGGCCTGAGCCGGATCGTCGGTCAAAACTCCCCAGAGTCCGCTGCCAGCTTGGCCCATGTCCGCTTGTTCCCAGCAGAAGAAGACCTCACCGCATCCAAGCGACAAATCAAGCACAAGAGCGGTGGCATGGGCGATTGTACCCGGGAAAACCTCCCATTCAACCTATTTTTTGTACATACCCAATCTTTTCCATTTTTCCGTTATTTCTGGTAGACTCTTCTTGCCCTGGCTTGGAGAGAGACAATCTTCGTCCTTGCCGGGCAGAGTGTGTTGTTACATTTCCAGGGGGGCCGGTTGCCGGAACAGTTTGGCTTGTTTGACTGAGTTGATGTCATGTTCGCAAAACCCCTGTTCCGACACTCCTGGAGCCATGAGAGAAAGCCACCCTGGGGGATACGTCTGCGTGCCTGGACCCTGCGTTTGGCGGCCTGGACGGCAGTGGTGGTGTTTACCGTGGGAGGGAGCATGGCCGCGTTCGTCACGGCCGGGTGGAGCATCGGGGGGTGGATTCGTTGGGCCAGCGCCGAACAGCACAGCTCCCAGGCAGCAGTGGTCCTGGCTTTGCTCGGAACAGTCAGCTTGTACTATGCCTGGCAAGCGGTACGGCTGTTACGGTATCTGGTCACCCCGGTCCTGGAAGACCAACCGGCCGAGTCGTCTTGCCGTTCGCTCAGTCCGCAGGAGGCCGAGCCGCTTTACCAGCTTTGCCGGAATCTGGCCGAACAGTTGCACAAGCCGTGTCCGGACGAGATTCGCCTGAGCGTGGAGCCGCAATGCTTTGTGGTCGAGCAGCGGCGGTTCGGCATTTATACACGGCGGCGGCTGGTGCTGGTGCTGGGGATTCCCCAGTTGCTGGTTTTCGACGTAGGAGAGCTGAAAGCCCTGCTGGCTCACGAGTTTTCCCATCTGGGCCAGGATACGACCACAACGGTGTTCTTGTACCGGTTTTCCGAGGCCCTGCACCGGGATTTGGTGCTGCCGCTGTGGCTGAGGGTGCGGATGCTGGACCCCCTGTGGTGGCTAGGCTGGGGAGTGCTTTGGGTGTTGCGGAGAGTCTATCGCCCCTTGCAGCACACGCAGGAGTACCTGGCCGACTGGGCAAGCGCCACGGTCGTCGGCGCGGAGCTGGCCAGCCGCACGCTGTTGAAGGAATGGTGGGTGGCCACGCAGTTCCAGTTGCGGCTGGCCGAACGGGGAGAGATGCCGCAGGACTGGACCCAGTGGCGGGCGTTTCTGGCGGAGTTTGCCGCCCAGTGGCAGGAGCCGGGCCCTCTGGCCTTGGAGTATCTGCGCCGCCGCCTGTCGGAAGAAGAAGCCGGCGTGGTGGAAGATTCGCATCCGACCGTTTCGGCGCGCCTGGAGTTCCTGGCTCGTTTATTCCCCCAGGGCTCTGAATCGACCCCAGTGCATGCAGCCGTTCCGGCCCGGCTGCTGGTTCCCCCGCTGGAAGAGATTACGGGAGATTCCGGTCGGGCCGCGGGGGCTTCGGGGCCGTAAAAAAACGACCGGCCCCATTGGGCCGGCCGCTATAGGTGCTTGTTTTTCGGATGGTGCGGGTTATTTGCGTCGGGAAAGGACGGGCTTACGAGCGCGCCGAGTCGCCAACCGGCTAATCACGCGCTGGTGCGAGACTTGTTTGAGTACCGGCCGGGCCGACGTCTGCACTGAGCGGTCCCCTTTAGCTTTGGCCTTGGCCGCCGGGAAGGGCAACCGCTGGGGCGCGGCGCTACCGGAACCCTTGGCCGTCATCTGCTTGTACACCTGCTGGAAGATCGTGTTAGCGTAAGGGGCTCGCGGGTCTTCGCCAAAGCTACTGACAAACTCCTGGTGCTGCCGGATGTGGCTGTAGTGGTAGGGGCGGAAGTAGTAGTAGCCGTGCAGTTCCGGGAAGTAAGCAGAATGGGGAACCATGTTGCAATCGCCGTGGAACAGCGGTCCCAGGCACATTTCGCGCATCATCCACCGGCAGACCGACTCGTGCCCGCAGCGGCCGTGATGGCAACAATCATCGCAGGGATCACAGCAACTGGGAGCCTCGGCTGGCTCCGCTTGCCGGGCAACAGGGGCCGGAGCATCCGAAGGGGAGCTGTCGTCGGCGGGTTGCCCGCCACCCAGGAGAACCAATCCCAGAAAGATCACTATTTGAGTTTGCATGACTTGTTCCCTCAGTTATGACACGTGCTAGCAGCCCGGATCCCCGAAGGCTGCCCCTTGCTCAGTCCAACGCGCCCTGCGGCGCAGAATCGAATCCCCAGTTCGGGTACTCCAGCGTTCATCATCGGGCGGCAAAGAGAACAAACTTGGAGGAAAAATCGATACGCTCCCCTGGACGGTGAAAATTTGGAGCCTTCGCGGGAGGATGACGTTGCCGGTCAGGCAGCCGGAATAAATGACACCGAGTTTGCGGTCTGGTCCGGTAACAGCGATCAGTGATCGGGCTCCCCAACAGGGGAAGAACTGGCAGGATTTTTTTCATCGGCTTTGTCCGTAGAGCCGATACCGACATTACAGCCGTACCCTTACCGCGATGGCCCAGGTGTCGGTTCCTGCCGGGCAAAGAAAAAGAATCTGCCGGGCACCTCCTGGTCGCCAGGACCGATGGCCTCAAAGACGTTGGCCTCAAAGACGTATGGCCTGCGAGACGTGGGAACCGTTCCTAGCGGAAATGGAACACAACCGACTTCACCAGTTTTGAAAGCGTTCTTCAAGGGGGAAGACCAATGACCCGCAAGCCTTTCTTTGTTGCACACACTCTCTGGGTGTGGGTCTTCGGTTTGGGGCTTGGGAGCCTGGAAACGCCCGCTTTGGCCCAGCAGTCGCCGCCACCGAACGACGAGCGAATGTACACCATTTCGCCGGTGCCGGCCTCGCCACAGGCCAAGGCCAAAGAAAAGAATCTGATCGCCGACGTGGTCAATCCGGAGCTGACCTTCGACCTGGAACCGAACCAGTCGAAGCTCATCCGCACCAAAAGCCCGGTGCTTCGCATCTCGATCACCAACCCGGACATCGCCGAAGTGTTGCAGTTCAGTCCCACGGAGCTGGAGCTAATTGGCAAGAAGTCCGGCCACACGACGATGACCCTGTGGTTCGAGCATCAGAATCAAACTCAGGTGCTGCGGTACCTGGTTCGCGTGGCCAGCGACGAACTGGCCCAGGACCAGTTGGAGCTGGAATACGGCCGGTTGCAGGACCGGATCAACGAGCTGTTTCCCAACAGCTTCGTGCAACTGATCCCGGTGGCCGACAAGATCATCGTGCGGGGGCAAGCCCGCGACTCGGAAGAAGCGGCCCAAATCCTGGCCATCGTCAGCAATCAACTGGCCAACCAGCAGGGGGGCAACTTGTGGTACTTCAACGCGGTGGGGGCGGGCGACGCCGCGCCGGCCATTGCCGGGCAGGATCTGCCTTCGACCAAGGTCATCAACCTGCTGGACGTTCCGGGCGAAAAACAGGTGATGCTCAAGGTTCGCATTGCCGAAGTGAGTCGGACCGCCTTGCGTCGCTTTGGCAACCGGATCAACGTCACCTCGGGCGACTTTTCGTTCAACACGCTGCTCGGGCTGACCGACGCGGCCGGGAGCGTGGTGCTCAATACCGAGGACGTGTTCCTGGCCCTGGATGCCCTCTCCTCGCAAGGGTATGCCAAGATTCTGGCCGAGCCGACGCTGGTGGCCCTGAACGGTCGTCCGGCCAGCTTTATTGCCGGAGGCGAGTTTGCCGTACCCACCGTGGTCGGCGTGCAGGGAGTGGGAGCCGCCACCACCACGTTCCGCGGTTTCGGCACCCAGTTGACCTTCATTCCCACCATCATCGACAAAGACCGCGTGCGGCTGCAGGTCATCCCTTCGTTCAGCACGCTGAATGATGACAACACGGTGGACGGGATTCCGGGGCTGGATACTCGGGCTGTGTTCACCACCGTGGAACTGCGCGAAGGCCAGTGGTTGGCTATCGCCGGGTTGATCAAGGACCAGCAGGAAGGAAACCGGGTCGGCTTGCCCTTCGTGGAGAGCATCCCGGTGCTCAACGCCCTGTTTACCCGCAAGAGCGTCCAGCGGGACGAGACGGAACTGATCGTGCTCGTCTCGCCCGAGCTGGTGCATCCGCTGGAGCCGGAAGACGTGTCGCTGCTGTTGCCGGGAGCTGACCTGACCGAACCGGACGACTGGACCTTCTACGTCCACGGTTGGATCGAAGGGGATCCCAACTGCCACTACCGCAGCACCGTCTGGCCCCGACAGCAACAGGCTTACCACAAGGCCAAGCACCAGGCGCTGATCGACGCCAAACACGTTCCCACCTACCAGGTGATGGAAAGCCACTATGTGCAGGGGCCCTGCGGATTTTCGGACTAACCGCAACAGGCTCCGGGGCGAAATTCCTACGCCAAAGAATCCACGGAGGAGACGATACAATGCGTAAGCTGCTTGTACTGGGACTGATGGCCGTTGTGGCAACCAGTGGCGGATGTCACTACCTGCACAAGGTTCAGGCGGTGTACCAGCCTCCCCCGCCGGTGGAACCCCTGGGAGCTAAGCACGACGCAATCATGCGTGCCCAGGAAGCCAACGCCGAAGCGTCCGACTTCGTTGTCCACCAGCACGAGTTCCAATACAACGATCACGTGCTGAACACGGCCGGCGAGGATCACGTGAAACAAATCGCCTATCGCCTGCGTCAAGGGCAGGACTTCCCCGTGGTGATTGAACGGAGCACGACCTCGGTCCGTCCGGGCACCCGCTTCCGCTATCCGGTTCATCCTAATCGCGAACTGGACCTGAAACGCCGCGAGGTGGTCGTGCGTGCCTTGACGGCCATGGGTATCGAAGACGCCGAGCAACGGGTGGTCGTCGCCCCGGCCTATGTGCCCGGCATGAAAGCCACCGAAGACGCCGCGGCGTATCGGCGGGCGATCGGCCGCTGGGGGTCGCGGAACTTCTTCGGCCTGGGACCGTTCGGCCCGTTCGGATTCGGAATGGGATTCGGCGGAGGGTTCTAGCCTGAAGTGTCCAGTTGGAGCTTCCTCCGCAGAACAGGGGCGACGGATCGCCTGAACACTTGCCGAACCGTTACGGTAAAAGGAGTTACCATGCGTTTTTCCGCCTGGCGCAAAGCCCTCGCACTGCTGGTGCTGGGAACCGCCGTGGGCTGTGCCACCACGACCGAATCCACGTTGCCGTCGATTTCGCAGATTGGCACCGGCAAAAAGGCCTTGGTGCAACGGCCCTCGCCGCCGAGCGGCAAAGCCGCCGTGACGGCCTCCGCCCCGGCCAACCCGAAGCAGTACGAAGCCGACTTCAAACTGGCCCGCATCCTGGAACGGCGCAACCAACTGGATCGGGCACGCCGGGCCTACCAGTTGCTCTTGCAGCAGAACCCTTCCGACGGCCGCGTGTACCATCGCCTGGGGGTGATGGCCGCCCGGGAAGGGAAGCTGGAGCAAGCCGAACAGTACCTCCAGCAAGCCTACCAGTTGGGCCAACGCTCGCCTGATCTGTTGGCCGACCTGGGTTACCTGTACTACTTGCAGCACCGTTTGGATGTCGCCCAGCAGTATCTGGAACAGGCCCTTCAGGCCAACCCGGGCCACAAACGGGCGGCAGTGAACCTGGGCCTGGTGCTCGGTTCCCAAGGCAAGTTCGACAAGGCACTGGCCATGTTCCGTCGCACGGGCGACGACGCGGCCGCCTATGCCAACCTGGCCTACGTC
>WFOE01000042.1 GCA_015488215.1 Planctomycetales bacterium | reverse complement strand
CGGGGCGAGAATAAGCGCTGATTCTTGGAAACGGCGAGCCGCCGACTTGAGTCGGCGGAGCAACAACGAGCCGGGAGCGTCAGCTCCCGGAGCACGGCGGGGACGCTGCCACTGGGAGCTTCCGCTCCAGTGCAAGAACAAACGCCGATTCTTGCACCCAGCGAGCCGCCGACTTGAGTCGGCGGAGAAACAACAACAAGCGTTTTTCTCCGGCTCTCCCCGGACTGAAGTCCGGGGCTCGCCGGGTGCAAGTCGGCTTGCGCCGTGCGGCGTGCGCCTTGCGCGGGAGCTTCCGCTCCGGGCGAGAATAAACGCTGATTCTTGGAAACGGCGAGCCGGGGACGTCAGTCCCCGGAGAAAAACGAGCAAAACAGGCGATTGCGAATGACCTCCCCGAGCGGAAATCCGGGGCTGGCCGAGGCGCCGAGGCGAATCATTTGTGCTGGTGTGCCCAAAGGCTGTTGGCTGGGTACTGCTGAAAGGGCTACCGTCCCGGCCTCCTGGGGCAAGCGGCTTGCTGCGACCGGGCGGACCACCGGGCCGTTTGTCGCCAAGGGTTTCCGTCGGTTGTCGGGGTTACTTTTTGCCCAAGCGGCGCTGTTGCCGGAAAAACTCGGTGAGCAACTGCCCGCACTCCTGGGCCAGCACGCCGGAGACGACCTGGCAGCGGTGGTTCAGCCGCGCATCCTGCAACAGGTGGTAGAGGCTTTCCACGGCTCCGGCTTTGGGATCGGCGGCTCCATAGACCACCACCGGAATCCGCGCTTGGAGAATGGCCCCGGCGCACATGGGACAGGGTTCCAGCGTGACGTAGAGCGTACAGTCTTCCAGCCGCCAGTCGCCCAGGGCCTGGGCGGCCTGGGTAATGGCAATCATTTCGGCATGGGCCGTGGGATCGCGCAGTTGTTCCCGCTGGTTATGGGCCGCAGCCAGCAGACGATCCCCGCGGAAGATGACCGCTCCCACGGGCACTTCCTGCTCGGCCATCGCCCGCCGGGCCTGTTGCAAGGCCAACTGCATTCGCTGCTGGTGCGGGGGGGAATCGGTGGTCATAGAACACCGCTTTCAAGCACGGGAAAAACCGGAACGCCCCTGGGGGGCAAACCCGAGTCTGCCTGCTTCATACCGCCCGCTGGCACTGCTGGCAAGCGGCAAAAAACCCGGCAGAATGCTCTGGTCCCGGGGGAAACCTTTGGCTACCATCCCGCCGCTTGTGGCTCGATCCGGGCCGGCACTGCCGGCCGGTTCGGAGGAGCGGCCACGGCCGGTTTTTCCGACTTTTTCGGCCGGACCCGTCCGATGCTTGATGCAGGGGCCGGCGACCGTTCCGGGCGGTCGCACCCGGCCGGCGCGTCGTGTTTCGTCCACTCCAGGTGGAATCAAGGAGGATCGCCGTGAAGTGGGTTCGATCCGTGCTCGTCTTGGGGCTGCTGGGATTCCTGGTCTATGCGGTCTATGCCTGGCTGAACCAGCCGGGCACCGAGCCGCAGCCCAAAGAAGCCGAAGTGCAGCAAGCCGCGGTGGAAAGCGTCGCTCCGCCGCAAATCGACCTGGGCAGCCTGCAACCGCCCGCGGGAGCAGGCGCCGGCTCGGAAAGTCAGTTGCCGCCGCTGCCCGGCCAGGAGAGTTCAAGTACGCCCCCTCTGCCGGTTCCGGAACAGTCCGACCAGCAGGGGAACAGCGCCCCGCCGCTGCAAACTCCGCCGGCGGCCGCCAGCGCCGGTAAGACGGACCAGGCCGCAGAAGCCGACGGCCAGACTACTCCACAGGACGCTCCGGCTGGTGTGTCGCAGCATCATCGCGACCCCGGCGTCATTCCCGCCCAGGTGCAGCAGGGAGTCGCGGCTCCCGAAACGGATTCGGAAGGCTCCGGCAGCGGCTTCGAGCAAGCGATGCGGGAAGCCGAAAAGCTGCTCCAGAGCAATCAACTAGCCGAAGCCCTGCTGGTACTCTCGCGGTGGTATGGGCACCCCAAGCTTTCCGAACAACAGCACCGGCAACTGGTCGGCCTGTTGGACCAACTGGCTGGCACGGTCGTCTATTCGCGGCAGCATTGGCTGGAACCGGCCCACGTGGTCAAACCCGGCGAAACATTGCAGCAGATCGCCCAGCAGTACCAGGTCCCTTGGCAACTGCTGGCCAAAATCAACGGCATCCTGCCCCCCTACACGCTTCAGCCGGGCGAGACGCTCAAAGTGGTCCGCGGCCCCTTCCATGCCGAAGTGGACCTGGGGCGGATGGAGTTGACGCTGTTCGTAGCGGGGGGGCGTTATGCAGGACGTTTTCCCATCGGACTGGGCCAGGAAATCCCGCCCGTGCCCGGCGAGTTCGGCGTGGTGAATAAAGTGGTCAATCCCCAGTACGTGCCGGCCGACCCGGCTCAGCAGCCCATCGAAGGCGGCTCGCCGCAGAATCCGCTGGGCCAGCGCTTGATTCAACTGGAACAGAACCTGGCCATCCACGGCACGAACGACCCTTCGCGCATCGGGCGAAGCGACAAAGTGGGCTGCATCGCCCTGCGGCCCAAGGACATGGCCGACGTGTTCGATATTCTTTCGGTGGGCTCGAAGGTGGTCATCCGCCGCTGAACGTTCTCTCCCCCCGCCCAATAGTAGCCCCCAAACGGCGGTCATTCGGTTTTGCCAAGTGCCAGGTGGCCTAGCGGGGTGTAGGTAGGCCCGCCTCGGCCCAACTGGCTGGCAAACACCACGGCTTCTTCGACCCACATTGCCCCCGGGGCGAACTGCTTGTGCCGTTCAAGCTCTTGGGCCAGGCGGTCCATCTCCGGCCCGGCCCGCTTTACCCGGCCGATGGTCAGGTGCGGTTCGTAAGGGCGCGCCTCGCGCGGGTAGCCCAGCTTGTACAGGCGGTCTTCGATGTCTCGTTGGAGTTGCTGAAGCTGTTCGCGACCTCGGCCCACCCCCACCCACAGCACCCGGGGGCGCTGGAGCCGCGGAAACGCTCCCACGCCTTCCAGCTCCAGCTCGAACGGGTCGTAGGGGGCCACGGCCTGAGCCACCGCCCGGCACACCTGGGGCACTTCGGGGTTGTCGATCTCACCGAGGAACTTGAGCGTGATGTGCAGGTTTTCCGTCTCCACCCACTTCACGCCCGCTCCCTGGGAAGAAAGCCGGGTGATGAGCCGTTCCACTTGTTTTTTCAGCCGGGGGGCCAACTCCACGGCCACGAACGTGCGAACACGGCTGCGCATGGCGGGGAAAGTTTTCTAGAAGCTGAGCATCTGCTGGTAATGGGCCATGCGGTCATCGACGTCGTGCCGCCCGATGGCCCGCATCCGATCCAGACTGAAATCCTCCACAGTAAAACTGGCTACGACGATGCCGTAAGCCATCGCCCGTTTGAGCGTAGCCGGGTCCAGCTTGTCTTCGGAAGCCAGATAGCCCATCATCCCCCCGGCAAAACTGTCCCCGGCTCCGGTGGGGTCCACCACCCGCGGGGTGGGATAGGCCGGCAGCACATAGGTTTCGTGCCGGCTGAAGAACATGGCCCCGTGTTCGCCCTTTTTGATGATGACGAACCGCGGCCCCAGCTCCAGCACGCCCTGGCCTGCGCGGACCAGGTTTTCGTCGTCCATCAGCAGTTTCGCCTCGGCGTCGTTGAGCACCAGTCCGTCGATCCGCCGCAGCAGTTCAAGCAACTCGTCGTGCGTCTCGCGAATCCACAGGTCCATCGTGTCGGCCACCACCAGTCGGGCCCCGGGCACCTGCTCCAGCACCTGGAGCTGGGTCTCGGGCGAACCGTTGGCCAGGAACACGTACTTGGCTCGCCGGGCCGGCTCGGGCAGTTCGGGCCGATAGTGGCTTAGTACGTTCAGATGCACTTCCAGCGTTTCCCGGTCGTTCATGTTCGGCAGGTACTTGCCCCGCCAGCGGAACGTCTTGCCACCGGGAACGACCTGCAACCCGGTGGTGTCGATCCCCTGCTGTTGCAGCAGTCGGGTGTGTTCCTCGGGCCAGTCTTCGCCCACCGGCCCGACCAGCCGCACCGAGGAAAAGTAGCTGGCCGCATAGGAAAAGAACACAGCCGAGCCGCCCAGGACGTTTTCCCGGGTTTCGGTGGGGGTTTCCACCGTATCAAACGCCACCGAGCCGACCACCAGAAGCGGCATGAAACCGTCCTTCGCGTGCGAGTTGCTCCCCGGAAGCCCAAGTAACACCGGGGTGAGCCGATTATGGGACAAGCCCCCGGAGGGGACAAGGGATGCCCTTTGCTCAAGCCACTTCTGCTTCCTCTCCGTGCGTAAGACATACCGCGTCTCTCCCGCACTGGCAGCACAGGTCCCCCACTGGCAGCACTGGCAGCACGAAGGAAACCGGACTGGTCCGGCATTGGCCGCCCCAGTATCTTTGCCACACCCGGCTGCCACCGGCGGACGCCGGTCGGAACAAGCCCTTGGATGGCCTGGTGTGGCCGGAGCGGAAATTGCATCTCCGGCTCTCCCTCCCCTCAGGAGACTGCGGCATGGATGCCCGAGTCGTCCGCGGTTGGATTCTGTTGGGTTCGCTTCTGGCCCTGGGAGCCACGTACCGGACGCCCAACTTTGTGGTAACCGCACCCACGCCGCAGTTGGCTCGCGAGGTGGCCCAAGCCGCCGAACAGTACCGCCGCCAGTTGGCCCAGGAGTGGCTCGGCTATACGTTGCCGCGGTGGTATCGCCCCTGTCCCATCTACGTGAAGGTCGGCCCGCACCTGGGAGCCGGCGGAGCCACCAGCTTTTACTTCGACCGGGGCGAGGTGTTTGGCTGGCGGATGACCATCCAGGGTTCGCGAGAGCGGATTCTGGATTCGGTGCTGCCGCACGAGGTGACGCACACCATCTTTGCCAGCCATTTTCGCCAGCCGCTTCCGCGCTGGGCCGACGAGGGGGCCTGTTCCACCGTCGAGCACCCTTCGGAACGGGCCAAGCAACAGCGGATGCTAATCCAGTTTCTGCGCACCGGCCGCGGGATTGCCTTCTCGCGGATGTTTTTAATGAAGGAGTACCCTCGCGACGTGCTCCCGCTTTACGCCCAAGGTCACTCGCTCTGTACGTTCCTCATCCAGCAGGGCGGCAAGCGGAAGTTCATCCAATACCTGGAAGCCGGTTTGCAGAATGAGAACTGGCCGTTGGTAACGCGGCAGTTTTACGGTTACCCCAGCCTGGGTGCGTTGCAGCAGGCGTGGCTGGATTGGGTGCGGCGCGGCTCGCCGGCACTGCCTTCCGGCCCCGCAGAGCAGCCGGCGCTGCTGGCCCAGGCCCAAACACCTCGTGGGAACCGAGCCCCCGCAGCCGGAACGACCAGGCTGCCCCGGCCTCGGCCCAACCTGATCTACCGCGCCCAAAGCGCCGACCCTCCGGCGACTCCCGCCGGCTCGGAGCCTGCCCGCGTGGTAACCGCCGGACCGCTGGTGCCGGTAGCGGCCGCTGGGGGGAAGCTCGGCAGTTCGGTTTCACGGGCTTCCGCGTCCGGGAAGACCTCTTCCGGCACGGCCTTGGCTGGCCGCTGGCGTGCTCCGCGCCGCGCCGCAGAACAGGCCAAAGCCGGCGCCGACCCACAGCCGATGCGGTTTCTGCCTTCCACCCGGGCGGCTTATCCCGGGCGGCAAGCCTCGGCGGAAGCAGCCCCCGGGCAACAAGCGGCACCGACCGGTTCGGCCCGAGTCCCAAACAAACGCACGGCCCGCACCAGTCAGGGCTGGCGAGCTCCGCGCCGGCGATAGCGAAGGCGTCGAGCGGACGACTTGTGCCGGTGCTTTTGCATCCGTGTCTTGGTTTGCCACCGCCGGAGGTTTGCCACAACGAGCAATCGCAGCTTACAAGCTCGCAGCTTGCCCACCCGAACCGCACACCGGAAAAACACGCCACCATGAACCCCTGGGAACAGATCGAGTTCATCAAGCGGGTGCTTGCCACCTATCGGGACTATCTGGCGGGACTTGCCTCCCGAGTCGACGGCGCCTACCCAGCGGCCGTGCAGATGATTTGCGAGTGTTCCGGGGCGGTCATCACCACCGGGATGGGCAAAGCGGGACTGATTGCCCAGAAGGTCGCCGCCACGTTGGCTTCCACCGGCACGCCCAGCCACTTCTTGCATCCGGCCGAAGCGGTTCACGGGGACTTGGGCCGCGTGGGCCGGCGCGATCTGGTGTGGGCCTTTTCCTTCAGCGGCAAGACCGAAGAGCTGGTGCGGCTGCTGCCGGTGTTCGCCCGCTGGCAAACGCCGTTGCTGGCCACCACCGGAGGGCGCAACAACCCACTGGCTCAAGCAGCCCAAGTGGTGCTGGAACTGGGACCGCTGGAAGAAGCCTGCCCGTTGCGGTTGGCTCCCACCACTAGCACCTTGGCCATGCTGGCCGTGGGCGACGCGGTGGCCATGACCGTGGCCCGATGCAAGGGATTCCAAGCCGCCGACTTTGCCACGCTCCATCCGGCCGGCAGCCTGGGACTGAAACTTTCCCGGGTGCAACAGCACATGCGGCCGCGCGACCAGTGCCGCGTCGCTCCCCAGGACTGGACCGTGCGGCAGGTGTATGTTTCACTCTGCCGTCCGGGCCGCCGCAGCGGGGCCATCATCCTGGTGGACGAGCAAGGGCGGCTCAGCGGCCTGTTTACCGACAGCGACCTGGCCCGGCTGCTGGAACGAAAGCAGGACCAGGCGTTGGATCAGCCAATCCGCGGCGTGATGACCCGTTCCCCCGTGTTCGTGCAGGTGGATACCCCAATGGTCGAAGCGGTCGAGCTGCTGGCCCGGCGGAAAATCAGCGAACTGCCGGTGGTCGATCCCCAGGGCCGTCCCGTGGGGATGCTCGACATTACCGATGTGGTAGGATTGTTTCCGGAGCTGTTGCAACGGAGCCCGAGCCTGCCGCGGGCCCGAAGCGCCTGACCCTCCGGAAAGACCGCGCCATGAAGCTGCAACAACGCTGCGAAGCGATTGAGTTGATCCTATCGGATGTCGATGGCGTGTTGACCGACGGCACCCTGTGGCTGGACGCCCAGGGCGTGGAACTGAAAGGGTTTTCGATTCGCGACGGCCTGGCCGTGCGGCTGTGGCAACGGGCCGGACACCGCTTCGGGTTGGTTACGGCCCGGAGCTCCCAAGCGGTAAAGCTCCGCGCGGCCGAATTGGGCATCACGCTGTTGCGCCAGGGGAGCGAAGACAAGCTGGCCGTGGTGCGGGAAGTGCTGGAACAACAAAACCTGGAACCGGACAAGGTGTGCTACATCGGCGACGACTTGCCCGATCTGCCCGTGCTGCGTTATGTGGGCCTGGGCGTGGCCGTGGCCGACGCCGCACCCGAGCTACGACAAGCAGCCCACCTGGTTACGCAAGCTCCCGGAGGCCGCGGTGCGGTGCGGGAAACCGTGGAAGTGATTCTCAAGGCCCAAGGGCGTTGGGAACAAATCGTCCGCCGTTACGAAAGCGGTGCGGTGTAAGTGGAACCGGGCCACGGACGCTGCCCGGACAAACCATCCTCGACGAACCGTCATGAACTCAGCAACCCGGCACGGAAGCCTGCTGAACACGCTGGCCGACTTGGCCGCCGCCGGCACGGTGCAAGGGGCGGTGCTCCGCGCCTTGTTGGGCTGGTTGTGCGTGCTGGTGGCGTTTCTGCTCTATCGGGTCAGCGTGGGCTGGTGGCTTGCCCCGGAACAGGCCCCCGAGGCGGTAGCTCAGCAGGACCAGCCGCAAGCCGCCCGCGGCACCAAGCCCAGCGAGAGTATGCTTCGCTGGTTCGGCGATCAGCCGGACGCCTGGGAGCTGCGCACGCCCAAAGTGCTGCGTACGGATCAGGGGATTCTGCTGTTTCAGAAGTACAAGGTGCTGCAAGGGGGCCGCGTGAAAATCTGGCCCTGTTCGCTGGTGCTGCTGCCGCGCGAGCAGGTGGCCGATCCCGAGCTGCGAGAGCGCCAGGCCATCATTCTGCAAGCTCCCGAGGGGGCCATTTTGCAGTTTGATCGCGGCTTCGATCTGCGCCGCGGCCAGGTGGGCGAGTTGGGTGGGGGCACCCTGCTGGGCAAGATCACTATCCGCAGCCAAGGCCGTTCCCCCGGTCCCGAGGACGACCTGTGGCTTTCCACCTACGACGTGAAGCTAAGCCGCGATTCGGTCTATACGCCGCATCCGGTCCAGTTCCGCTGGGGAGCCAACTACGGCTCCGGCAGGGAACTGTTCGTGCAGTTGGTGCAGAACCGCCGCCGGGGACGCGGCACCCAACTGCTGGTGGAATCCCTGGAGCTGAAAAACGACGTCTCGCTCCATCTGGTACTCCAGGAGAAAAAAGCCCCCCAGGCCGAAAGCACCCCCCCGACGAAACGCACCACCGCCGGAACGCCCGCCGGCCGAAGCGCCAGGCAGCCGAGCAAACCGCCGGCGGCCGGAACGCCGTCGCTTAGCCTGGTGGCCCGAGGACCGCAGCCGCTGGATATCAACTGTACCGGCCCGATGCGGATTGACTTTCTGCGGCACGAAGCCACGTTCCAGCGCGAGGTGGAAGTAACCCGCCGCTGGAAGGACTCGGCCCCGGATCGGCTCACGGCCGACCGGCTGCGGCTCAAGTTTGCCGTGCTACCCCGGGTGTCTACCACCGCGGGAAAAAAGGGGAAGGCGAAGCCCCGAGGGAAGAAAAACGCCGCCGAGGGCCAGGTTCGCCGCGGACGAAACAAACCGGCCGATCCGCTCCGCGGGCGGTGGAAAATCGAACTGCTCGAAGCCACCGGTCATCCGGCCTTGCTTCAGGCACCGCGTTCAGGGTTGCTGGCTCGGGGGCACCGTCTGGCTTACCATGTGCCCACGGGGCGCGTGGAGCTGGAAGACCTGCGCCAAGGACTGTTGCAGCAGGGGCGCAATCGGCTCCGGGCACGCAAGCTGGTTTACGAACCGGGAACTGGAAACGCTCCCGGGCGTTTCCAGGCCACCGGCCGGGGCGATATCCGCTGGTTGCTTCAGCAGAAAAACGCTCCTCGCGGAACCCAAAACGCCGGTCCGGCACCGAACTCGAATCCCCAGGTGCTCGAAGCCGCCTGGGCCGCCCAGATGCAGGGGATTCCCGGCCCCAACGGTACCTATCAGGTGGTACTGGTCCGCGACGCGATGCTGCGCGCCTGGGGCCAGGGACAACTGCGTGCTCAGCAAATCCGCATCGGACTGGTCCAGCGGCCCGTGCCGGCCAAACAGCCAGGGCAGCAGCGGTTAAGCTACCGCCCCCGGCGCCTGGAAGCCCAGGGGGCCGTGCGGGTGGCTTCGCCCCAACTGGACGTGGAAACCGAAAAGCTGACCGTGGAGTTTCTTCCACCCCCGGGCATCGCTCCCCCAGGGCGGCCTGCCAGGCCCGTGACGGCTCCCGCAGCGGGAGCCCGAACCGGCCTTCGCGTACCGCCCTCCCAGTTCCCGGTAAGCGGATGGACGGGGGCTGCTCAAAGACCATCCTGGCCTGTAGCAACGTCCGCCCGAGCTTCCTGGCCCGTGGTGGCCTATCCGGTAGCGGATCGCCGCCGGGGTTCTCCGGCAGGCTCGGGGCACTTGCCGCCGCCGGGTGCGCCGGCGAGGCGCGTCGTCCCGGCCGGGGCCATTGCACCGGCGGGGAACGCACCGGGGCACTGGGTCGCCGCCGCGAATCCCCCCGGGGGAACTGCGCCGCGCAGCCGGCCTGGGCGGGGCCGGGTGGCTGCTGCCCCGCTGGCCTCGCGCCGCTACGAGCTGCGCGGCCAGGAAGTGCAACTCTGGGTGATCGACTCCCCCGGCAATCCGCAGCCGGAACATCTGCTTGTGACCGGACAGGCCCAATTGCGCGAAGTGCTCCCCGGGACCGGCACCGAAAAGCCGCTCGTACTCCAAGGAAACCGCATCCAGGCCCGGAACCTGAGCACCCAGCAGGGACAACTGCGGCTGGAAGGCCATCCGGCCCATCTGGAAGGCCGCTCCCTGGTCCTCCAAGGCCCGGTGATTCAACTGGACCAGAAGACCAACCGGTTGTGGATCGACTCGGCGGGCAAAATGTGGGTGCAGGTGGATCGTTCCTGGCGAGGGACCGTCGACGGCAGCCGCCAGCCGCTGGTGGTGCAGTGGATGGGTTCGATGCAGTTCGACGGTCGCAAGGCCGTCTTCGACCGCGCGGTGGTGGCCCGCCGGGGCGACGACCACCTGCAAACCGAAACCCTGGAAGTCCATCTGAAAGACCCGTTGCTGTTCCACCAGGCGGCCAGGCAGAACCGGCCCCAATTGGCCCGGATTGTCTGCTCGCAAGGCGTGTTTGCCCAGAGCCGCCAGTACGACGGCCGCGGACTGGTTTCCTGGGAACAGATGAGCGCGGCCGACTTGTCCATCAACCAAATCAGTGGAGCGGTGGTGGCCCAAGGGCCCGGGTGGCTGCGCCGTGTGATGCGGGCCGACCAGGTGAAGGAATTGGCCGGGCCGGTCCGCGGCGGCTCCAAGCCGCAGCAGAACTTGCCGCTGCGGTATCTAGGCATCACGTTCCGCAAGGGACTCACCGGCAACTTGCATCGCCGCGAAATGCTCTTTTCCGGCCAGGTGGAAGTGGTGTACGGGCCGGTGGCCCACTGGGAAGCCACGCTCGATGCCGACCAGCCGGAACGGCTCGGCCCTCGGGGCATTGCCATCCACTGCGAAAAACTATCCCTGGCCCAACTCCCGGTGGCCGGTGGCCGCTGGGCCTTGGAAATCCAAGCCAGCCAGAACACGGTAATCGAAGGAGCCTTGTTCACCGCCCGGGCTCACCGGGCCGCCTACAGTCAGGCGAAGGAACGCCTGGTGCTGGAAGGCACCGCTCGCAGCCCCGCTTTGTTGCAGCGTTGGGCTTACCCGGGCGGGCCAGCCTCGACGGCCACGGCGAGGAAGATTCTCTACTGGCGGCGGACGAACCAGGTCCGGGTGGAAGACGCCCAATCGCTGGACCTGGCCCAACCCCCGCGACCGGACCGGCGATAGGCACTCGGCGGACCGGCCTTCTGCCAGCGAAATCGGAACCGGCCGTGGGCACACAGCCCGGGGCAAACGCTTGCCGTATGCGGTTCTGCCAAGTTGGCAGCTTCTGACGCGAGGGGAGCGGGGAAGTAGGCCGTTGCCATAACATGATTTTCTGCAATCAGTTAGGGCATCCACCCTCGGTCGGCACGCGGTTTGCACTCCTTTACCACCGCACCCCACTTGGCTGGCCAAAGTGGCAGGGTCGGGGTGTTCTTACACTGGCGGACGGCGTTTGGAGGATTTGTTCCACGAACATTCCCACCGTTGGAGGAGTTTCGATGGCCACTGCGACCAAGAGCAAGAAACAAGCCAAGATCAAGCTCCAGCCGCTGGGGGACCGGGTAGTGGTCCAACGCGAGGAGATGGAAGAAAAAACCCCCGGCGGAATCGTGCTCCCCGACACGGCCAAAGAAAAGCCCGCTCGGGGCAAGGTCATCAGCGTGGGCAACGGCCGCTTGCTGGATGACGGCACCCGGAGCGAAATGCAGGTCAAGCCCGGCGACCGGGTGCTGTTCTCCTCCTACGCCGGCGAGACGTTCAAAGTGGGCGACGAGGAATACCTGTTGATGCGGGAAGACGACATCCTGGCCGTGATCGAAGACTAGCGGCCCTGCACTCACCGCCGGCAACTTCTGCCGCCGGGTGAGTGCTTGCCACAGTGGAACCCGCGTGCTTAACTCCCTTTCCTGATTCTGCCTAGCAAGGAGAACAACGACGATGGCCAAGATGATCGCCTTCGACCAGGAAGCCCGCGACGCCATCCGCCGCGGGGTGACGAAGCTGGCCCGGGCCGTCAAAGTGACCCTGGGCCCCAAGGGCCGAAACGTCATTCTGCAAAAGAGCTTCGGTTCGCCGACGGTCACCAAGGACGGCGTGACGGTGGCCAAGGAGATCGACTTGGAAGACGTTTACGAAAACATGGGCGCCCGCATGGTCCGCGAGGTGGCTTCCAAGACCAGCGACGTGGCCGGTGACGGCACCACGACGGCCACCGTGCTGTCCGAAGCCATCTTCGTCGAAGGGCTGAAAGCCGTGGTGGCCGGGGTGAACCCGATCCAGCTCAAGCAGGGGATCGAACGGGCCGTAGCCGACATCACTGCCCAGTTGGAAAAGATGTCCATCCCGGTCAAATCCCGCCAGCAGATGGCCGAAGTGGCGGCCGTGGCGGCTAACAATGACCGCGAAATCGGCGAAATCCTGGCCGAAGCGATGGACAAGGTAGGCAAGGACGGCGTAATCACCGTGGACGAAGGCAAGACCCTCAAGACTGAAGTCGAGCTGGTCGAGGGGATGCAGTTCGACCGCGGCTATCTCTCGCCGTACTTCGTCACCAACCCGGAAAACATGACCTGCGAGCTGGAAGACGCCTATGTGCTCATCCACGAAAAGAAGATCAGTAGCGCCCGCGACCTGATCCCGTTGCTGGAACAGGTGGTGCAAGCCGGCCGGCCGCTGCTGATTATCGCCGAAGACGTGGAAGGCGAGGCCCTGGCCACGCTGGTGCTCAACAAGCTCCGCGGGACGCTCCGCTGCTGCGCGGTCAAGGCCCCCGGCTACGGCGACCGCCGCAAGGCGATGATGGAAGACATCGCCATCCTGACCGGCGGCACCGCGTTGTTCGAAAGCCTGGGCATCAAGCTGGAGAACGTCCAGTTGAAGGACCTGGGCCGGGCCAAGCGTATCGTGGTGGACAAGGACAACACTACCATCATCGAAGGGGCCGGCAAGACCTCCGACATCAAGGCCCGGATCGAACAAATCCGCCACGAGATTGAAGAGGCCACCAGCGACTACGACCGCGAAAAGCTGGAAGAACGCCTGGCCAAGCTGGCCGGCGGGGTGGCCAAGATCCTGGTCGGTGCCGCGACCGAGTCGGAGATGAAGGAAAAGAAAGCCCGCGTCGAGGACGCGTTGCACGCCACCCGGGCCGCGGTGGAGGAAGGCATTCTGCCCGGCGGCGGCGTGGCGCTGCTGCGAGCTTCGGCTTCGGTCAAGCCCGGCGAACTCTCGCACGATGAGGAAGTGGGCTACAACATCGTGTTGCAGGCTTGCCGGGCCCCGATTACGGCCATCGCTTCCAACGCCGGGAAAGACGGCAGCGTCATCTGCGAGAAAGTGCTGGAGCAGAAAGGCAACGTGGGCTACAACGCCGCGGCCGACAAGATCGAAGACCTGGTCAAGGCCGGCATTATCGACCCGACCAAGGTGGTCCGCACCGCGTTGCAGAACGCATCCAGCGTGGCCACGTTGCTACTGACCAGCGACGCGCTGATTGCCGAGAAGCCCAAGGAAGAAAAGAAAAAGGGTGGTCCCGGCGGAGGCGGCGACTTCGACATGTACTAGTCCGCCCCCCTGGGGACCCAGCGAACCGAAACAACGGTCCGCCCCCTCTTTCCCCACCCCGGCCGGCTTTCCCCGCAAAGGGGAGAGCCGGTTTTTTGTTTTCGCTTCCCGCCAAGGCAGAGGGCGTGGAGACGTGGGGGCGTGAGAGGATGGGGAGAGCTTCCGCACCAGAAAGTCTTGTGTCGTGGGTTTTGTGTCTTGAGCAAGGTGTTTCCGCACCAAGGCAAGAATAACTGCCAAAACATTGGCTCTTCCCGGACTGAAAGTCTGGGGTTCGCCTCACCGGGAGAGTGTTCGTTTGGCGGCGTGCTCAGAAAACGCAAGGGCCGAACCCCCATGCGGCTTGAAAACCCCACGGGGCATCGGGGAGACTATCCGCTGCGACGGCACCTGACTTCGGGAGATGTTGCATGCCCCGGGTAAGTTACGAAGCACTGGTCGAGTTTGCCACCGATTTGCTCCGCCGCGGCGGCGTGGTGGAAGAAGAAGCGCCTCTTGTGGCCCGCAGCCTGGTGCAGGCGAACCTCTGCGGGCACGACTCGCACGGGGTGATGCGCATCCCCTATTACCTGGACGAGATGGCCCAAGGCAACGTTCGCAGCGGCGTGGAGCTGGAAGTGTTCCTCGACCGGCCCGAGGCCGTAAGCGCCGACGCCCACTGGGGGCTGGGCCAGGTCCAGGCCCGGCGGATGATGGACCTGCTCATCCGCCGCACGGCAGACCAGGCCGTGTGCGTGGGCACGCTGATTCGCTGCGCCCACATCGGCCGCCTGGGTGAATACTGCCAGCAGGCCGCCGAGCACAATCGGGTGGCAATCATCATGGCCAACACGCACGGGGCCACCCGCCGCGTGGCTCCCCCGGGTGGAACCGCCCCTCGCCTGGGCACCAACCCGATTGCTTTCGGCGTTCCCTACGACGAAGAGCCGCTGATCCTGGACTTCGGCACCAGCGCCACGGCCGAAGGCAAAGTGCGGCTGCGGCGACTGGCCGGCCAGCCGTGTCCCGAAGGCTGGCTGCTGGATGCCCAAGGACGGCCCACCACCGATCCGAACGCCCTCTACGGCGAGCCGCCGGGCACCATCCTGCCCATGGGCGGACCGGGGCAGACGTACAAGGGGTTCGGCCTGGCGCTGATGGTAGAAATCTTCGCCGGGGCCCTCTCCGGCGGTGTCACCAGCCGCGAGGTGCCCATTAACCAGAAAGGCAATTGCGTCTATATGCAGGTCATCAGTCCCAGTCGGCTGGGCCGCGGTTGGAACCACTTTGCACAGGAGCTGAAGCAACTGGTGGCGTTTCTGCGCGGGTGTCCCCGGGCCGAAGGGGTGGAAGAAATCCTCCTGCCCGGGGACCCGGAGCGCCGCACCGAACAAACGCGCCGTCGCGAGGGAATCCCAATCGACCCGGGCAACTGGGCCCCCTTGGTCCAACTGGCCCAGCGGCTCCATGTGCCTCTGCCGCCGCTGTTGGAAGAATGAGCACCCCCTGCCCGCAAACCCCGGCCGAGCAAGCTTCGCCGGAGCCGGAAGTCTCCCAGCCCGGCTCGCTGTGGTGGAAAGCGGTTTGGGCGCTTTGGAGCTTGGTGGTTCTGGTGAGTCTGGCGGCCGCCTTGGGCTACGAGGCCGACGGCACTCTGCTGCGTCACGGCTGGCCCTGGGAGTTTGCCGTGCGTCGGGTGCGAGGGCCGCTGCCGCTTGGCAAGCGGTGGCAGTTTTGGGATTCCCTGGAACAGGCTTCGGCCTGGGCCTTGGCGGCCGACCTGGTGTTGTGGTTTGCTCTGGCGATTGCCGGAACGCACCTTGTGCGGCGGTGGCTGGCCCAGCCTCGCCCCGGGCGGCTGACGCTTCCTCGGCTGTTTGCCCTGGTGGCCGCCGCGGCTTTGCTGGTGGCCGTGTGGTCGTCCGGGCAGCACGACCAGCGCGTTGTCTCCCAACTGAGGCGCGACCTCGACCGGGACGCCCAATGGCTCCAGCAGCACTTGGGTGCCCCCGATGTGGCCCAAGCGATTTCGCTCACCACCGAAGAAGAGCAGACGCTCGATTGGCTGGACGACCTGTTGGGAGGCAGGCTCCCGATTTTTCGCCGCGTGTGGTTCGTGGCCGTACGCTCTCTGGACCCGGGACGCGACCTGGACCGGCTCGCGCGGTTGCGGCACCTGCGGGGGGTGTTCGTCGGTTTGCCGGAAATGGATCCGCGACTGCGCGAAGAGCTGCCCGTTGCCCTTTTGCGGCAAACGCTGGCCCCTTCGGCCCGGCAGTGGGCGCAGCTCAAAAACTGCCCGCGGCTGGAACACCTGGCCGCCTACGATTGCCAGCTTCGGGGCGAGTCGCTGCGAGGGATCGCCCAACTGGAACAGCTTCGGAAACTGAGCCTGGCGCGCAACCCGATTGCCGACGACGATCTGGCTCTGCTGGCCCCGCTGCGGCAGCTTCAGGAACTGGACCTTGCCTTCACCGAAGTGACCGATCACGGGATGCCCCATCTGCTCAAACTGCCCCGGCTGCAACTGGTCGACTTGACCGGCACCTGGGTAACCGATGCAGGCGTGGAGCTGTTGGAGTCCCGGGGCATCTCCGTCGTGGACGATTGATTTCCGCAGCAGGCACTGCGGGCCGACACACCGAGGGCGGAAACTGCACCAAGCTGGTACGTCTTGCTTTTGCCCGGCGTTTGCCGGACCGTAGGACGGAGGGCCGGGAATCCATCCTGTATAACTTCGCCCCAGTGTGCGAGCGGCTTCCAGCGATGAACCAACACCGGGAACAACCGTTGCGGGTGGTGCTTACGGGAGCTTCCCGAGGCATCGGCCGCGCCCTGGCCCTGGAATTGGCCGACCAAGGGGCCCACGTGCTGCTTACCGCCCGAAGCAGCGACAAGCTGGAACAAGTGGCCCGGCAGGTCGAACAAGCCGGAGGGCAAGCCCTAGTGGTGGCCGGGGACCTGACCCAGCCCCAGGTGCGGCAAGCTATCTACGCCCAAGTGGAGCGGCACTGGGGAGCGTTGGATTTGCTGGTTAACAACGCGGGCGTGGGCGCCTTGGGGCCGTTTCTTGACGCTGCGCCGGAACGTCTGCGGCAGGTGATGGAGCTGAACCTGTTCGCCGCCGCGGAGATGATCCGCCGGGGCGTTCCCTATCTGGAGCGAGGGGGCCGCGGGGCGGTGGTCAACATCGGGTCGATTCTCTCCTACGTGCCGCTGCCGATGATGGCCGAGTACACGGCCAGCAAGTTCGCCCTGCGGGGGCTGAGCGAAGCCCTGCGGCCCGAGCTGAGCCAACGCGGCATCCACCTGCTGCTGGTGCATCCGGCCACGACCGATACGGAGTTTTTCGACTCGGTGCTGGACAAGAGCCGCGACACCCCGTGGCGCAGCTCCCGGCCGGTCAGCCCCGAGACGGTGGCCCGGCGCACGCTGCGCGCCCTGCGGCGGGGCAAGAAGGAACTGTTCCCCGACGCCAGCAGTTGGTGTCTGTACCGCGTGGTGCGCTGGCTTCCCGGCCCGGTGCGGTGGATGCTTTCGCGGCGTTATTGAACTGGCGAGTAAAAGACGCGATGCTCTCCGGCTGAGCCGGAAGATGGGTTATACTTGCCCCCGGTATCGGCGGATTCTAACCACGTGGAAGGAAGCCGGTCATGAGCACCTCGGACACTTTAGACCTGAAGCAGTTCATCCGCGACATCCCGGACTTTCCCAAGCCGGGGATTTTGTTTCGGGACATTACGCCGCTTTTGCGTCACCCGGAGGCGTTTCGCGAAGCGGTCCACCGCATGACCGAACACTATCGCCAGGAGCGGATCGACGTGGTGGCGGCGGCCGAAGCCCGCGGGTTCATCTTCGCCGCCCCCCTGGCCCTGGAACTGAACGCCGGGTTCGTGCCCATCCGCAAGCCGGGCAAGCTCCCTTTTGATACGCATGCCTTCCACTACGAGCTGGAATACGGGACCGATTCGCTGGAGGTGCATATCGACGGAATCGAGCCGGGCCAGCGGGTGCTGGTGGTCGACGACCTGCTGGCCACCGGCGGCACGGTGGAAGCCTGCTGCCGGCTGGTGGAGCGCTGCGGGGCCGAAGTGGCTGGATGCGCGTTTCTTATCGTGCTCAAAGGTCTGCCCGGCTGGCAGCGCATCCAGCGTTATCGCCCCTGGGCGCTGATCGAGTACGACTAGGCGGGGTTTTCGGCCGAACCGAACGAGGGCGCCGGCTGGCCCTTGCCGCCCTGGTCAGCCAGGACTAATATCGCCACAATAGTTTTCTTCCCCCGCCCGAACGAAGCGGCCCGACCGCCGGTTTCCTTCCCTTGGGGATCGCCAATGGCCCAAACGAACATGCGACACGTGCTTTCGGCCCTGGTGCAGAACGTGCCGGGGGTGCTGGCCCAAATCTCCGGCATGCTCGCCTCGCGCGGCTACAACATCGAAAGCCTGGCCGTGGGCGAGACGGAAAACCCCAAGCTGTCGCGGATGACCTTCGTCGTCATCGGCGACGACCGGGTGCTGGAACAAGTGCGCAAACAGTTGGAAAAGATTGTCACCGTGGTGCGGGTGGACGATATTTCGGCCCGGGACTACGTGGAACGCGACCTGATGCTCATCAAGGTGCAGGCCCCGGCCGGCGGCAAGCGGAGCGAGGTGCACGAGCTGACGCAGATTTTCCGCGGCCGGATTGTCGATGTGAGCGGCGACCAGGTGATGATCGAAATCTCCGGCAAGGAGTCCAAGATCGACGCGTTCATCGACGTAATGCGCCCCTTTGGCATCATCGAGCTGGTGCGCAGCGGCCGCATTGCCATGGTCCGTGGCCGCGGCTACGCCGGACAGGACAATTCCGGCCAGGATACCCACGCGGCTTGAACATGCCCGCGGCCTGGCCCCCGACCCGGGAAGGCGATGCCCGGCACATGACCCACTGCGGAACGTAAACCCTGCCTGTTTCCTACTCCAACGCGACGAAAAGACCATGAGCGCCAAAATCTACTACGACAACGACGCCGACCTTTCGCTACTTGAGGGCAAAACGGTGGCCATTCTGGGCTACGGTTCGCAGGGACACGCCCATGCCCTGAACCTGCGCGACAGCGGCGTGAAGGTCATCGTGGCCCAACGCCCCGGCGGAGCCAACTACGAAGCGGCCAAGCGGGACGGATTCGAGCCGCTCTCCATCGAGGAAGCCGTCCAGCAGGGCGACCTGGTCAACATCCTGCTGCCCGACGAGGTCCAAGCCGATATCTACCGACGGCAGGTGAGGCCGCATCTGACCCCGGGCAAGCTGCTCATGTGTTCGCACGGGTTCAACGTGCATTTCGGCCAGATTGAACCGCCCGAGGGAGTGGACGTGGTGCTGGTCGCCCCGAAAGGACCCGGCCACCTGGTGCGCAGCGAATACGTGCGTGGGGCGGGCGTCCCCTGCCTGATTGCCACCAGCCAGGGAGCCAGCGAGGAGTCGTTCCGCCTGGGGTTGGCCTACGCCAAGGGAATCGGCGGCACCCGGGCCGGAGTGCTGCAAACCACGTTTGCCGAAGAAACCGAAACCGACCTGTTCGGCGAGCAGGTGGTCCTGTGCGGCGGGGTGAGCCACCTGATTCTGGCCGCGTTTGAAACCCTGGTCGAAGCCGGCTACCAGCCCGAGATGGCCTACTTCGAATGCCTGCACGAGCTGAAGCTGATCGTGGACCTGTTCTACGAAGGCGGGCTTTCCTACATGCGCTACAGCGTGTCGAACACGGCCGAGTACGGCGACTACACCCGCGGTCCCCGGGTCATCAACGACCAGGTGCGGCAGGAGATGAAACGCATCCTGGCCGAAGTGCAAAACGGCCAGTTCGCCCGCGAATGGATCCTGGAAAACAAGGCCAACGCCCCGGCCTTCAAGGCCATGCGCCGCCGCCACCGCCAGCACCTGATCGAACAGGTGGGCCGGCGGCTGCGGGAGCTGATGCCCTGGATCGAAGACAAAAAAGTGGAGTAGTACCCGTTACCCCAAACGGAAAACCCCCACGCCGAAGTGCGGATGTATAGCGATTGAGTACACCGCCAGGCGAACGGTAGCCCGCGTCCGGTAAGCCCGGATTTCGCGGCAAGACGCGGACTTCGCGGCGAGCCCCGGACTTCAGTCCGGGGAGGGCCGGTTGCAAAAAACGCCTATTCCTGCATCGGTGC
The DNA here is from genome assembly GCA_015488215.1 of Planctomycetales bacterium. Taxonomy (GTDB): domain Bacteria; phylum Planctomycetota; class Planctomycetia; order Pirellulales; family S012-138; genus S012-138. The sequence goes on along the minus strand of WFOE01000042.1, from coordinate 27,751 downwards.
GGAAGCACCCAGTCGCCCACGGCCGTGCCGTCCTCCGGGAGCTAAAGCTCCCGGCTCGCCGTCCTCCGCCGACTAAAGTCGGCGGCTCGCCGAATTGCAAGAGTCGGCGATTATTCTTGCGCTGGTGCGGAAGCACCTTCCGCAAGGCGCACGGCGCAAGCCGCAAGCCTATTCCCGCTCGGTGCGGAAGCACCCAGTGGCTGCGGCTGGAGCCGCCTCCGCTAGCTGAAGTCGGCGGCTCGCTCGGCGGCGCGGATGGATAAACGGACCGAAGAACCACGGAAGCCTCGTTTTTTGCTGGAATGGAAAGAACGAAGATGAGCCACCAGGTACCCCTGCCCCCGCACGGCGGCTTGCAAGAGCCGGTTTGCCGTACCATTCCCGAAGAACAACACCAGGAACTGCTGGCCCAGGCGGCCACCTGGCCCCAGGTGCCGGTAAGCGACGGGGACTTGTCGGTCGTGTACCGGATAGCCGACGGGGCGTTGAGCCCCCTGGAAGGCCCGATGGACCGCTCCACCTGGCAGCGGGTGCTGGAAGAAGGAGTGCTGGAAAACACCCAGGGCCGTTGGGCGTGGACCATTCCGCTCGCCCTGCCGGTCACGGAAGAAGTGGCCCGGGGGCTTTCGCTCGATCAGACCGTCGCTCTGGTCAACTCCCGGGGCGAGGTGGTCGGCAAGCTGGAAATCACGGACATCTACCCCTGGGACAAACAGGGGTACCTGGAGAGCGTCTATGGCACCTCCCGCACGGATCACCCCGGCGGGGACATGGTGCTCAAGAACGAAGCGGACAAGACCCATCTGCTGGGCGGGCGGTTGTGGGCTCTGCCGCAGCCCAAGCATCCGGCCTTCGGCAAGTACCTGCTTTCGCCCCGGGAAGTGCGGCAGCTTCTGGTCGACAAAGGCTGGGAGCGGGCCGTGGCCTTCCAGACCCGAAACCCCCTGCACCGCGCTCACGAGTACGCCCTGGTCTATGGGCTGGAGGAGCTACTGCGTCAGGGCTACAACGCCGGGGCGTGCCTGAACCCGCTGGTGGGCGAAACCAAGTCCGACGACGTCAGCGCCGAGGTGCGCATGCGCACCTACGAAGCCCTGATCGAAAGCCGCTCCCTGGGCGAAGGCGACAGCGACCCGGCCGTGTGGGAGCCGCTGGGCGAGTCGGTCCCGGACCGCGTGATCCTGGTGGCGCTGGACATGAAGATGTTCTACGCCGGACCCAAGGAGGCGGTCATGCACGCCATCTACCGGCAGAACTACGGGTTTTCGCACATCATCATCGGCCGCAAGCACGCCGACGCCCCTTACCACGACGGCACGGCCATCTGGGGCGATTTCGACGCCCAGGCCATCTTCGACCAGTTGCCCGGCCAGTTGCTCATCCAGCCGCTCAAGGTCGGCTTTGCCGCCTACTACGAATCGATTGGCCGGGTCGATCTGATGGAAAACCACCCGGACGAAAAGCCGGTGATGATCTCCGGCAAGGAGGTGCGTCGGGCGCTGATGGAAGGCCGCGAGGTGGACCCGCGGATCATGCGCCCCAGCACCGCCCGCATCCTGGCCGAAGCGATGAGCGGCCGGCAAAGCGCTTCGGCCTGACCGGCGGGCCAGCGGCTCCATTGCTGGCCGGGGTTCCCGCGAGCCCCGGACTTTAGTCTGGGGAGGCAAGTAGAAGCGTTTGCTCGTTGTTTCTCCTCCGCCAGCTAAAGCAAAGCTGGCGGCTCGCCGTTGGCAAGAATTGTCGCTCGTTCTTGCGTTGGAGCGGAAGCTCTTCGCGCAAGGCGCACGGCGCAAGCCGCAAGCCCCGCGGAGCGCCGGCTCCGCGCAACGGCGACGGTCTATTGCGGCAGCATCTCTAGCGGGTTTTTGCGGTTTTGCAGGGGGAACGCGGCCGGAGCCCGCAGCCGGTGCGATTCGAACACGGCCACGATCATCTCGGTGGCGGCGCGGGCTTCGTAGACGTTGCTCTCCGGCTGGGTGTCGGTTTCGATGGCCCGAATCAAGTCCTTGACTGCCAGCACGTTGCCTCCGTGCAGTCCCCGGTCCTCAAGGGTTTCGGGCTTGCCCACTCCGCGGGAAGAAACGTCCAGCCACCGGCGGCCCGTTCGGCCCGGGGTCCAGGAACTATCTGGCAACAGCTTGATCGGAGGCAGGTAGCCGGTGTGCAGTTCCAGCACCCCGGCGGTGCCGTAGATGGTAAGCCCGAACCGGCTGGGCTTGCCCGCGGCCCGACGCCGCGAAGCGAAATAGGCCGTGGCTCCGCCTTCCAGCGCGTACATGGCAGTCACGTTGTCGCCGGCCAGGGGGCCGATTCCTTCGTTGCCGGGAGCCACGTCCCGGGCCGTCACGTCGTGTCCCTGTTGCGTTACCCGGGCCATGCACCACCGGGGGCGTCCGCCCAGGGCGCGGATGAGGTCCATGATGTGGGTGCCCAGCACCCAGAGGTCCTCGCCACCGCCGCGATGGTCTTCCTTGCCCCGACCGCGAAACTCCAACACCTGTCCCAGCCGGCCCGAGGCCAGCAGCTCCTTCACTACGGGCAGCTTGGGACTGTAGCGCGTCTGGTGGGCGATGGCCAGCTTGACGTGATGTTTTTCGCAGGCGGCGACCATTCGGTCGGCTTCTTCCAGCGTGCGGCACATCGGCTTTTCCAGGTAGATGTGGCATCCCCGTTCCGCAGCGGCCACCACCATCTGGCAGTGCTGGTCGATCCAGCGGGGAGCCACAGCCACGATGTCCAGCTTTTCCCGATCGAGCATCTGCCGGTAATCGCGGTAGGCCCGCCTGGCCCCGGTGCGCCGCATCGCTTGGGCCAGGCCGTTTTTGTCGGGATCGGCCACGGCCATCACCTGGCAGCCGGGCACGTCGAGCCACACCCGCTCCAGCCCGTGCCCGTAGTTCCCTCGGCCCGTGTGACCGATCACTCCCACGCGGTAGGTGCGTTGCATGGCGGGGCTCCCGGTGGTCGGAGTTCGGGGGTTGGAGGTCTGTCTCCGGAAGGGGGTCGGAGGTCTGTCTCCGGAAAAACACACCCGGAAGGTTCGCCACCGAGTATGCCACCGCATGGGTGGAAAGACAAATCCGGGCCGGTGGCTTTCCGGCGCGGGTTTGCATCGCCGTGCCGGGAATTCGGCGGCTTACGCGTCCCTCGGAACGACGAGCCGCTACAGGGCGGCAGCCGGTTGGGCAGCGTTCTGGTCCGGCGCAAGCATCTGGCAGAACTCGTCCAGGGATTCCCGACTGCCGGCCAGAAAGAGGATATCCCCGGCGTCGAAACGCAGCCCGCCGGGGGGACGAATAATCGTCTGCCCGTCGGGCTGTTTCAGTGCCACGAACACCACCGTGTCGCAGGCCCGGCCCACTTCGGCTACGGTCTTGCCCACCAGGGGGCTCCGGGGAGTGATGGCGATTTCGGTCAGGTCGAAGCCGCCCTGGCCGTTGCGTCCGTGTTCCAGGAACTGGGCCAGGTTGGGCCGGATGACCGCCGTGGCCACGTCCACCCCGGCGGCATAGTAAGGCGAGACGACCATTCGGGCTCCTGCGCGGTGGGCCTTACCCGCGGCGCTTTCTGTCTCGGCCCGGCAGACGATGAAGGCCTTGGGATTGAAGTCGCGGGCCGAGAGGGTGATGAACACGTTTTCGGCGTCCGAATCGAGCAGGCAGACCACCGCCCGCGCTCGGGTTACGCCCGCGGCTTTGAGTACCGCGTCGTCGGTGGCGTTCCCGTGCAGGGCCAGCAGCCCTCGGTCCACGGCTTCCTGAAAGTGCTGTTCGTTTCGTTCGATGACGACGAACTCCACTCCGGCCTGGTGGAGTTGTTCGGCCACGGTGCGTCCCACCCGCCCGTAGCCGCATACGATAACGTGCTGGTTCAACTGATCGATCTGGCGTTGCATTCTTCGTTTCCATCCCAGTTGGCGGCTGACGACAATCTGAACCACCGTACTCATGCAGTAGGTGGTGGTGGCAATACCCACCAGCAACAGCACCACGGCGAACTGTTTTCCCTGGGGCGAGATGCCCTCGTCGCTGTAGCCGACGGTGGTAACGGTAATCAGGGTGAAGTAAAGCCCTCGCCACAGCGGCCAGTCTTCGGTCCAGGCGAAACCCAGCGCTCCGCTGCTCAGCACCAGAAACAGGGCCAGCAGGCAGCGGACGATGCGGCGGCGGTTTTCTTCCCACGCAGGGTCCGAAAGCTGCGTCTCGCCGCGATTGACAATCCATGAAAGCGCAGAGCGAGCCATGTAACAGCCGGTCGCTTGAACCAAGGGAACACTCTTCCAGGCAAACTTAGGCTATCGCCCGGCGAAAGCCCGCTGGGAACAAGCTCCCCGCGGCGGCTTGCCGCTGGTTGGCGAATCGTTTGGAAGGGTTGCACCGGCTGTAATAGGGACTACTTGTCCGCGAGGCGGAAAACCGCTAGCGTCATGGGGTGAGATGGCCGAACTGCTGTTGCCTTTTGCCAGCAAAGAGTGCTTCGATGAGCCAGCTTTCCGTGCAAGCCGACCAGCAGGCCCCCCGGGCCGGTGCCGGTCATAGCCAACTGGTGGTCCTCGGCGGCGGGCCCGGCGGCTACGCGGCTGCGTTCCTGGCCGCCGACAAGGGAATGGAAGTCACCCTGGTGGACGCCGATTCCCGGCTGGGCGGCACCTGTCTGCTGCGGGGGTGCATCCCTTCCAAGGCCCTGCTGCACGTGGCTCGGGTGATCGAGGAAACCCGTGAACTGGACGACTGGGGTGTGCAGTTCGGCCCAGCCCAGGTGGAACTGGACCGTCTGCGGGCGCGGAAAGAAAAGCTCATCCGCACCCTTTCCGGTGGGCTGGCCCAACTGGCCAAGCAACGTAAGGTGCGACGCATCCAGGCCCGGGCGTCGTTTCTCAATTCCACCACGTTGCGGCTCAACCCCGTCGGGGAGAAAGAACCGGAGCTGACCCAGCTTTCCTTCGACTACTGCATCGTGGCCACCGGCTCGGTGCCGCTGAAAGTGCCCGCCCTGGCCATCGACTCGCCCCGGGTAATGGATTCCACCGACGCGCTGGAGCTGCCCGAAGTGCCCGACTCCCTGCTGGTCGTCGGCGGCGGCTACATCGGGCTGGAACTGGGCACGGTCTATCGGGCCTTGGGCTCGCGGGTTTCAGTAGTGGAACTGACCGACGGGCTGCTGCCCGGCATGGACCCCGACCTGGTGGCCCCGCTGGCCAAGCGATTGCGAAAACAACTGGAAGCCATTTACCTGAAAACCCGGGTGCTGGAACTGAAGGACCGCGGCGAAGCGGTCGAGGTGGTGATGGAAGGCCCCGAGGGCATCTTTACCAAGTCCTACGACCGGGTGTTGGTTTCCATCGGCCGCAAGCCGAATACGGCTTCGCTGGGGCTGGAAAACACCCAGGTGCAGCTCGACTCGCGCGGCTTCATCCAGGTGAACCAACAAATGCGCACGGCCGACCCGCACATCCTGGCCATCGGCGATTGCGTGGGCAATCCCATGCTGGCCCACAAGGCCGCTCACGAAGGCAAAGTGGCCGTCGAGGCCCTGTTGGGCGAGCCGGCGGCCATGGACACGATGGCCATTCCGGCCGTGGTGTTTACCGATCCGGAAGTGGCCTGGGTTGGCTACACCGAAGCCCAAGCCGCCCAGGCCGGACGCCAGATCGAAGTGGCTCGCTATCCCTGGGCCGCCAGCGGCAAGGCCCAATCGCTAGGCCGCACCGAAGGAATGACCAAGCTGGTAGTCGACGCCCTGACGCAGCGGGTGTTGGGCGTGGGGATCGTTGGTCCCCATGCCGGCGATCTGATTTCGGAAGCCGCGCTGGCCATCGAGTTGGGCTGCACGGTGCGCGATTTGGCCGAAACAATCCACCCCCATCCCACGCTCAGCGAAACCGTGGCTTTCGCCGCCGAGATGATTCTGGGCACGGCCACCGAAATCTACCGCCCTCGCCGCAAAGGGGCCGCGAAATAGCCCGACCCGGCCCTTACCGCCGTAGCGCCCTGTTGCGGCTTGCCCCTTCGAACCAGCGGCGCCGCCATGCGGAACGCAGCTTCGTCTCCCGGTCCGGCCGAGGGCCTCCTTCTTGCCTGGGGCGGGTTCGCTCGGCCAGGGATTCCCGCGACTGCGGCTTGCCCGGCAGCAGCTCCTCCGGCGGCTCCACGCCTGCGGTCTGATAGACCAGTTGCACGAACCGGCGGCGATCCTCGCGGGTCACGCCGGTCATGTGGGCGGCCATCTGGTGAAGAAGCTCGGGACGGACCCGGGCCACGCGGTACATCTGGCCCACGAATGCCACCGTTTCCCGGTAGTTCAGGTCGGCCATCTTGCCCACCGTGTTGCGAAACGCCCGGGTGATGAGGTCCACGGCCAGGTTGTCGATTCGCACGAACAGCTCCATCCGGGTCAGGAGCGTGGGCACCGTGGTTTGCGGGACCGGCGCGTAATGCAGTTGCAACAGGCAACCGCCGCGGATGGGCCGGGGGGCCAACGGGCCGTGGTAACGCCCCACGGAATAGACCAGGTGGTAGCCCTGGCCGTGATGCAGGAACTCCACTTCGCTTTGGGTACCGGCTCCGTCGTCGGCGGCAAAGGTTTCCCGGCCGGTGCGCCGCAGACGCACCCGGCTGATGCCCAGCACACGCCAAAGCCCTACCAGCACGTCCGGATGAAGCACCAGGAAGCGGAACAGTTCCGGCGTGCAATAGACCGGTTTTACCGGGGTGCGGCGAAACACGGTGACGCGGTGCAACACCGCGTCCACTTTGCGGCGTGCGGCGGGGGAGAGCTTCGCCCGCGGGATAGCTTGCCGCGCCTGGTCCAAAGCAGCCCGGTCGCTGCTCCCTCCGGCTGGCGATTCGGCCCGGAGCGTTTCGGCCAGGAACAAGCCGGCGGGCAACATGCCGGCCGCGGCGGTACGGAGCAGGAAACCGCGGCGCGATAGAGCCTGCGGCGTGATTTTCTGTCCGAGCTGGCACCCGCGGACCCGATCGGCCATAGGAGCCCCCCTGCTGGTACAACCGGTAGAATCGATCCAATGTTTCAGCGGCATGTAATGGTTTCGGCCTGGCGTGGGGGGTGGCATGACTCAAACCCCCCGGAGGCTGCCAGCAGTGCCAGCGTCGCATCGGTCGGTAGATTCCATCGTGCGCCCTGGCCCGCCCCGGACGAAAAGGTTCTGGCGCTTGCGTCTTGGGTCTTGGGCTGCCAGGAACTCGCGGCGATTGCCCACGGCGCGGCGCAGCAAGATGGTCGGGGTAGAGCGTAGTTTGTGGTGTAGTTTGGCGAGCCCCGGACTTCACGGCGAGCCCCGGACTTCAGTCCGGGGAGAGCTAATGTTTTGGCGGTTATTCTTGCCTTGGAGCGGAAGCTCCCAGTTGCCGACGGCCGTGCCGTCCTCTCCCAGCTAAAGCTGGCGGCTCGCCGAGTGCAAGAATCAGCGCTTATTCTTGCTCTGGAACGGGAGCTCCTACCCCATCCCCCAAGCCTCCACGCCCCCCGGCGCGGAAGCTCCTGCTCAAGACCCAAGACGCAAGGCCTTTCCAAGTCGGCGGCTCGCTGGAGAACTCCAGCCGTCGCATCAAATCAATAGCAACCCACTTGCCAACTAGGGCAACGGCTGCGAAGCGCGCAGGTAGGCAAACAGGTCGCGGATTTGTTGATCGCTGAGCGGGTCGAGCAATCCCTGGGGCATGACCGACTGGGGCAACTGGGCCATCTCCTCGATTTCTTCCCGGGGCACCAGATGCCGGCGGCCCTCGGCGTCCTTGAGCACGACCAGTTGATCGTCCTTGTCTTCGATAAACCCGGTGAGTGTGCGCCCGTCGGCGGTGATGATGAGGTAGTTTTCGTACCCTTCGCGGATCTCGGCGCTGGGGTTGACCACGTTGAGCAACATGCGGTCCAGGTCGGTTCGCTGGAACGCAGTCAGGTCGGGGCCGATATGGCCCCCTTCGCCAAAGAGCCGGTGGCACTTGCCGCAGTGCTGGGCGAAAAGCTCCTTGCCCGCATAAGGGTTCCCGTCGGCCGCTTCAATCACCTGCTTGAGCCGGGCTATCTGGCGATACATGGCCTGGGTGGTGGCTCCCTGGAGCTTGCCCCAGATCGACTCGACCAGGCGGGTTATTTTCTCCTTGCGGTGCAGAAGCGCGCGGCGCAAGAAACGCTGCGGCACCAGCGACTTGTCCAACCGCCCGGCTTTCACGGCCTGGAGCACCTGGTCGGTCCAGGCTGCCCGATCCGCAAGCAGCGAAAAGGCCGCAGAGCGGACCTGTTCGGGCATGGATTTCAGTCGAGCCACCAGGGCCGAGGCAATTCGGGCGTCGGCATACCCTTGCAGGGCGGCCAGGGCGGCCACGCGGCGCGGCACGTCCGGATGCTCCAGGGCAAGTTGAAGCAGGGCGTCCTTGGCCTGCGGCGGGTGGACTTCGCCCAGGATTTCCAGCAGGGCCACCGCCCGTTTGGTGGGAGTTTTGGGATCCCGCACCAGCCGCAACGCTTCCCGAATCGCTTCCGGTTCGCGGCGCCGGATGCGCAACTGGAGCGAAAGTCCCCCGGCCGCGGCGATTGCTTCGAGCAGCTCGTCCGGCAACCCGGCCAAGGAGCGCCCCTGGAAGGCTTCTTCAAACCCTTGCATCATCGCCCGGGCGGTCGTCCGATCCGGAGCCATGCGCAACAGCCGCGCGGCTCGTAGCAGGTCGCGGCGTGTTCCCGGCTGGGCAAACCGCCGCATCAGCCGCTGGGTGAGGAACCGTTGCACAAGCGGCCGCTTCCACAGCGAGGGATGCTCGCCGAGCCAACCGAGCACCGCTTCCGGATTGCGGCTTATCTGCCGTTCCACCAGCCACCAAAGCGTAAGCCCCTGATAGGGGTCCTGCACGTCTTCGTCATGGCGGAGCAATGCCTCGGCCACCGGCAGCGCTTGCCGCGGGGGGAGCCGCCGGGCCGAGCAGGCAAGCTGGTTGCGCACTTCGACGTTTTTCTCCACGGCGGCCAGATGGGCCAGTTGCCGGGCAAGAGCCTGGCCCACCTGCGAATCGTCGCATGCCAGCCGCACGGCCCAAAGACGCACGTAGGGGTCGGCGTGTTTCAGACAGGCTGCCACCAGCGGTTCGTCCAGTCCCCCGAGCAAGTGCACGGCCCAAAGATACTCCAGGGCCGTCTGTCCCGTGGCACCCGGCAGGGCTTTGCGCAAACGGTCCAGCAACTCCCGAGGCTGGCGGTAGGCCAACTGCTGCAAGGCCCGGCGGCGGAACCAGCGGTTCGGATGCTCCAGGTAACGCAGCAGTTCCTCGGCGGCAGCGCGGCTCAAGTCGAACCGCGGGGGCTGCTTCCACGGGCCGCGGGCCCGAATGCGATACACACGCCCGCTGTCCGGTGTAACGCGGCCTTGGAAGTGCGAGGCGTGGTCGATGCGCTGTTCGTAAAAGTCGCAGATGTAAACGGCCCCGTCGGGCCCCAGCGAGGCTTCGACGGGACGCACCCAGGTATCGCCGCACTGGAAGGCCAGCCCTTCATCCACCGTGCGGAACGTGGAGCCTTGGGGAATGCGGCGGCTGATGTAAACGCGGCTTTGCAGCGGAGCCACGGCAAAAAGCCGCCCATGATAGCGCGCAGGCAGCTCCACCGATTCGTAGATGACAAAATCGTGCGTGAATCGCGGCACGTTCCCGTGCGGCATGTAGCCGAAGTAACCGAACGCATAGGGGTTGGAAAGCGAACCGTGTTTGCCGAACCCTTTCTGGTAATAGCCGCCCTGGATGTAGTGGAACCCGCGCGTGTTGCCCCCGTTGTGGCCCGAGAAAATGCGCCCCTTGGCGTCGATTTCCAGCCCGAAGGCGTTGCCGCCTCCTTCGGCGAAGATTTCGTAGATGCGTTTTTCCGGGTGATAGCGCCAGATGAGCTGGCCCATCGAATGGACCGGCTTTTGTTTCGAGCCGGGGCGGCGCACGTCGCCGCTGACGGTGCTCCCCTGGGCGGCGTAGAGCCAGCCGTCGGGGCCCCAGGTCAGGCTGTTGACCACCGAATGGGTATCTTCCAGCCCGAACCCTTCCAGGTGGACTTCGGGAGGGCCGTCGGGCCGGTCGTCGTGATTACGGTCCGGGTAAAAGAGCAGGTAGGGAGGGTTGAGCACCCAGAGCCCATCGCGCCCGAACTCGAACGAGGTGGCGATGTTCAGATTGTCCAGGAAAACGCTATGACGGTCGTAGCGGCCGTCGCCGTCGGTGTCTTCGTGGATGCTGATGCGGTCGCGGCCCGGGGTGCGCCGGGGCGGAGGAGGCGGCACGCGGTCATACACCGTGCGAAGGTGCTTGTCGCGGCTTACGGGCTTGAGTCCGGCCGGGTTGGGGTATTGGCGGTATTCCATCACCCACAGCCTTCCGCGGGCGTCGAACTTCACGCAAAGCGGCTGGCCCACCAGCGGCTCGCTCAGGCAGGCTTCCACCACCAGGTCTTCGGGGGTTTTCATTCGCCGCAGCGTTTCGGCCACCGGCAGCGGTCCGTCTTCGTCGGCCAGTTTCTTCAACGTCCGCTCGGCCACCTCGGCGCTGATGGCCTTGCGATAGACCACCTGCTCGGGCGGCTCGTCTCCGGTGGCCCAGCTTGGGTCGTCTCCCATGCGGGCCTGCCAGGGGCCTTGGAGCCGGATTGCTTCCGGCGGGGCGAACAGCACCGGCGCGGCCACGTTGAACCCCAGGCGGCCTTCCCGGTGATGCACGCGCAGAGCCACCCAATTCACCTGACCGAAACGGACCGCCTGCGGGGGGATTTCGAAGCGGCCACTTTTGCCCAACCCACTGCGATACCGCGGTGGGAAGCTACCCAGGCGGCCAATCAAGCGGCCGTTGAAGTACACTTCGCGGGCATCGTCCACCCCCTCGACGAACAGGGAGAGCTTGCGGCCTTTCCACGCCTTGGGCACTTCCACCGCGCAGCGGAACCAGTGCGTGAAAATCGCCCGAGCATAACGACCCTTGGGAGCCCGCGACCATGCCTGCGGCACCTGAACCACATGCCAGGGCGAAGGCTCGGCCGCCGTGGCAAAAATCCACCAGCAGCCCAAGAGAACCGGCAATCCCAGCATCAGAACCCAACGGCGTGATCGGAGCAGAGACGGCATCGAACACCCTTTTCGCGGCAGGGAAGGCACAATGGCAGGCGGGGTCTCCCGGTCCGCCACCAGGCGGAACAACGGCAGGCTTTCTTCAAGGCTACTTGAACCCCCGGTGGGACTCAAGCAAGCCTTTTTCCCTTGCCTTATGCCGGATTCAGTGGGGAGAAAAAGAATCGGCTTGCGGCTTGCGACCTGCGCCTTGCGCCGGTGCTTCCGCACCAATGCAAGAAAAAACGCCGATTCTCGCAATCGGCGAGCCGCCGACGTTAGTCGGCGGAGGAAAAGAACGAGCAAGCGTTTTCTTCCGCTTTCTCCGCACCTCCCCGGACCGAAGTCCGGGGCTCGCCAGACTAGCATCGCCGAAGCAGAATCGGCTTGTGGCTTGCGACCTGCGGCGTGCGCCAGGAGCTTCCGCTTTAGCTCGGGGAAAACCTATATCGGTCGCACGGTGGCCCGGCCGATGGAGTGGTAGGTGAACCCGGCTTCGGCCATCAGTTCCGGTTCGTACAGGTTGCGGCCGTCGCAGATGATGGGTTGCCGCATCCGCTGCCGCATCAGGGCCAGGTCGGGATGCTGGAACTCTTTCCACTCGGTGCAGATGACCAGCAGATCGGCCCCGGCCAGGGCGTCGTAGGGGTCTTCGTGGAATGTGAGCCGCTGCCGGTGCGGATGAGCGGCAAAGTGCCGCTGGACGTTCTTCATGGCCACCGGATCGTGCGCCTGGACCGCGGCCCCGTGGCCGAGCAGGTGCTCGATCACCACCAGCGAAGGGGCTTCGCGCACGTCGTCGGTTCGCGGCTTGAACGAAAGCCCCCAAACGGCCACCGTGCGTCCCGAAAGGTCCTGGCCCAGTTCCTGGTGAATCGCTTCCAGCAGCACGCGTTTCTGGTGCCGGTTCACCTGGTCCACGGCTTCCAGGATGCGCGGTTGCAGGCCCAACTGCCGGGCCATCGCTTGCAGGGCCCGCACGTCCTTGGGAAAGCAACTGCCGCCGTAGCCCAGCCCCGGGAACAAGAAGGCAAAGCCGATGCGGGCGTCGTGGCCGATGCCGCGGCGGACATCGTTGATGTCGGCCCCCAGGGCCTGGCACAGGTTGGCCATTTCGTTGATGAAGCTAATCTTGGTGGCCAGCATGGCATTGGCGGCGTACTTGGTCATTTCGGCGCTTTCGGGACTCATGACCAGAAAGGGCCGGTCGGTGCGCAGAAACGGGGCGTAGAGCCGCCGCAGGCGCCGGGCCACCTCGTCCCGACGCACGCCCACCACCACGCGGTCCGGCTTGATGCAATCTTCCAGAGCCGACCCTTCCTTGAGGAACTCCGGGTTGCTGGCCACATCGACCGGGCGACCCAACTGCTCTTCCAGCCGCCGGGTCACCTGGGCGTTGGTTCCCACCGGCACGGTGCTTTTGATGACCACCACCGTTTGCGGTTCCAGCACGGGGGCCAGTTGGTCCACCACCGCCCACAGGTTGCTCAAATCGGCCGAGCCGTCTTCGCCTTGCGGAGTGCCCACGGCAATGAAGACGAAATCGCTGCCCGGGGCCGCTTCGGCCAGTTGGGTCGTGAAGCTCAACCGGCGATGCTTGACGTTTTGATGGATTAGCTCGGCCAGGCCGGGTTCGTAGATGGGCACCTCCCCGCGCCGCAACTTGTCGATTTTCTCCCGGTCCACATCGACGCAGACGACGCGGTTGCCCGTATCGGCAAAGCAGGTGCCGGTTACCAGGCCCACGTAGCCGGTACCCACCATGGTGATTTTCACTGGGGACTCCTTGGCTCGCTTGCCGTTTCACTTGGGGGCGGGGGCGTGTCGGAGCAGCGGACTTGTTCCGCGGCGGGGAACGCTTCGGCCCATTGCTGGTAAAACCGTAGGCAGTCCTCCACCGTTTGCCGCAGCGGCACCCGAGGGCACCAGCCAGTGTGGCGAGCCAGCCGCGAGGTGTCGGCCACCGGATTGCGTCGCAGTCCCGGGGAAGTTTCCTCCACCGACACCCGGGCGCCTGCGCACTGCAACAGCAGCTTGAGCACCCATCCGCTGCACACGGCCGTGCCTGCGCCCACGTTGTAAACCAGCCCGGGGCTGCCCTGCAACATCACTGCGCGATAGGCTCGGGCCGCGTCGCGCACATCCAGCAGATCGAGCCACGTGTTGCGATTGCGTACTACTAGCCTCTCCTGGCCCGCGGCCAGTTGCCAGCACCACTGGGCCAGCATCAGGTGCCTATCCTGCCGCGCTCCGGCGTGGTTGAACGAACGGACCACCACGGCGGGCAGCCCCGCGGCGGCATAGCGCCCCAGGACCCGTTCGGCCAGCAGCTTGCTTCGGCCGTAGCCGTTGCGGGGTTGCAGCGGGCTGCATTCGTCGATCCGGTAGCCGAATCGGGGCGGCGAGCGGTACACGTGCCCGCTGCTGGCCAGCAGCAGGCGCGGCCGGGGCGAAAGCTGCCAGGCCACCTGGCACACGTGGCGCGTGCCTTCGACGTTGACGGCCAGCGCCTCGGCCGTGGGCTCCCGGGAGCCGCAACGGTCCGGCAGACTCAAAGCCGCCAGATGGTACACCGCCTGGGGAGCAAACGAAGCCACGGCGTCCCAAACCGGGGCGGGAACGGGCCGGCGCAGGTCCCAACTCAAAAGCGGTACGCGGGATCGCAGGTGGTTCAGCCACGGAGGCCAGCGACCGGAGCGGCTGGTGCCCAACACCTGGTCGCCGCAGGCCAGCAGATGCTCGGCCAGGTGCGAGCCCAGAAAGCCGGTCACTCCGGTGATCCACACGCGCATCGTCGGCTCAGGCTCCTGCTTGGCCGGTACGAACCGGGAAAAACCGCTTCTGCCGGCACGGCTTTTCCTCGCACGGGCACCGACCGGAAAACGAACCGGGAAGAGGGCCGCCGCACTCTGCCGGAGGAGCTTTCCGGCGGTCGCTTTGCGGCTATTGTTCTCTGGAATCGGGCGAAACGAGCCGCGCCTGGCGCGCAGGAGCGGTTTCGGTCTGTGCCGCGACCGTCGAAACCGGGGCAGCAGCGGCCGCTTGCAGGGCCGCACCGGCCCGGCTGGCCCCACTCAGCCCAAGCCGCGGAACCAGACCCAGCAGCACCACCAGGGCCACGGCGCCCCAAGCCGCCAGCGGCGCCCCGCCGCCTGGTTCCACCTGGTCGGCCTCGGGGCCGGGTTCCTGGAAATACATGGTTCCGATTATCCGCAGGTAATAGGCCGCCGCAGCCGCCGCGTTGAGCACGCCCACGACGGCTAGCACCACGAACCAGGTGGAGACTTCCCCCGGGGACTGCCGCACGACTTGCAGCGCGGCGGAAAACAAGCCGAACTTGCCCCAGAAACCGGCCAGGGGCGGAATCCCGGCTAGCGAAAACAGCAGCACGGCAAGCCCGGCGGCCAGGCCGGGCCGGTGCCGGGAAAGTCCGGCCAGGTCTTCGACGGTTTCCACCCGTTTGGCTCCCTGGCTCCAGGCCGCCAGCACGGCAAAGATGCCCGCGGTGGCCACCGCGTACACCAGCGCGTAGAACAACAGGGCAGTCACGGCCGCATCGGCCGCACGGCCCGAATGGCTCAACGCAAACGCAGCAGCCAGGCCCACCAGCATGTAGCCGGCATGGGCCACCGAGGAGTAGGCCAACAGCCGCCGCAGGTGGTTCTGCCACAGGGCCAGCGTGTTGCCCAGGGTCATCGTCACCAGGGCAAGGACCAGCACTACCCGCCAGCCCAAGTCCTCCAGCCCCGGCGTGGCCCACCACAACAGCCGCACCAGCACCACGGCCGCAGCCAGCTTGGGCACGGCGGCCAGCACGGCCGTGTTCTCGTGGGTGGTGCCTTGATACACATCGGGAGCGTAGAAGTGAAACGGCACGGCGGCCAGCTTGAACCCCAGCCCGGCTAGCACCAGCAGCATCCCTAGTCCGCCCAGGCCCAACCACGCCTGGCCTGTGGTGGCGGCCAACGCGCGGCGAATGGCCGCCAGATGCGTGGCTCCGGCCACGCCGTAGAGGAAGCTGAACCCGTAGAGCATCAGCGCCGAAGAAAGGATACTCAGCAGGAAGTACTTGATTGTCGCTTCCTGGGTGTCCGGCGCGCGGCGCACCAGGTAGAGCAACACGTAGCTGGGGATACTGACCAGTTCCAGGGCCAGAAAGACCATCACCAGATTGGCCGCCGAAGCGGCGAGCATCGCCCCGGCCTCAAGCAGCAACAGCGCCCCGGTGTATTCGGCCGGGCGGTCCGGTTCCCGCTGCCACACTAGCAGAGCGAACAACACGCCCAGCAGAGCCACGGTAATACGGGCGAATCGGGCCATGGCGTCCAGGGCCAACGGAGCGGCTTCGGCCGTCCATTCCGCTCCCGGCCCGGGCCGCTGGAACCACAACACCAACAGCGCCAGCGCCGGAGCGGCCAGAGCCACCAGGTGCCACAAGTGCCCGCGGCGGTGGAAAGCTCCGCCGACCAGCACCACCGTCCCGGCGGCCAGCAGTAGGATTTCAGGCAACAGGTGCCCGACCAACTGGGGCGAAACGTAAGCGTCCACCGGCAAAGTCTCCGTTTACGGTTCTGGTTTGGTTGGCGTTTGCTCTTCCACCGCCGAGCCGTAAGCGTGAGCTTGCGGAGCGGTTCGGTAAATCAGCGTTTTCTTTTGGTTTCTCTCCGCCGACTAAAGTCGGCGGCTCGCCGTTTTGTTGTTTGTTACGTTTGTTTTGCTCCGGAGCGGAAGCTCCTCGCGCATGGCGCACGCCACAAGTCGCAAGCCGAATCTAGTTCGGCGAGCCCCGGACGGAAGTCCGGGACTTCACCGCGCCGGGTCGGCCGGGGGGGCCTCTTCGGCACGGGGTTGTTTCTCGCCTTGGGGTTGTCCCTTTTGTTCCTTGTTCTTTGCCGGCAAATGGGCCTGGGCGTAGCTGCGGTAATAGCTCACCGCCGCCCGGTCGGCAAGCGGCAGCAGTGCGGAGTGCATCCGCTGCAAGAAGAACCCCGGCTGCAAGCCAATCCAGAGCACGAACACCAGCAGCGGGGCCACGGCGCCCAGCTCGTACCAGCGCAAGTCGCGCACCGCCGGGTGCGGCTCGCCCTCTTCCCGAACCGGCTCCTGCAACGGGCCGAACAGCACCTGGCGGACCATGCCCAGCATGTACCAGGCCCCCAGCACCACGCCCAACGTGGCCAGCGCGGCCAGCAGGTACAACTGGCCGGCGTAAGCCGCCGGAGCGGTCCAGCCGCGGTTGAACGCCCCGGCCAGGATGAGAAACTCCCCGGCAAACCCGTTGAGCCCGGGCAGCCCGATGCTGGAGAGCACCAGCACCAGAAACACGGTGCTCAGCAGGGGCAGCCGTCGGGCCAGTCCGCCCAGTTCGGCCATGTGCCGCGTGTGGTAGCGGGCGTAAATCATGCCCACCACGGAGAACAGCCCGGCGGTGGACAACCCGTGGTTGACCATCTGCAACACGCCGCCTTCCAGGCCGGGCCGGTTCATGGCAAACACGCCCAGCATGCAAAAGCCCAGGTGGCTTACGCTGCTGTAGGCAATCAGCCGCTTGATGTCCCACTGCACCAGCGCCACCAGCGCTGCGTAGAGGATGCCCACCACGGCCAGCCACATCACCCAGGGCATCCAGGCGGCCGAACCGGCCGGCAAAAGCGGCAGGCAGAAACGCACAAAGCCGTAAGAGCCCACCTTCAACAACACCCCGGCCAGCAACACGCTGCCGGCCGTGGGAGCTTCTACGTGGGCAAGCGGCAACCAGGTGTGAAACGGCCACAGCGGCACTTTGACCGCAAACCCGGCAAACAGGGCCAGGAACAGCCACCACTGCAACTCCGCCGGCAAGGGGGTGCGGCGCAGTTGTTCTTCAATCGTTGGCAGATAGAAGCTGAGCACCCCCTGCGGATGCTGCGAAGCACACCACCAGGCAATGGCCAGCAGCCCCAAAAACGTAAGCACGCTGCCGGCCAGCGTGTAGAGGAAAAACTTCACCGCCGCGTAGCGCCGCTCCTCGTGCCCCCAGATGCCAATCAGAAAGAAAAGCGGCAGCAACGTGAACTCGAAAAACACGTAGAACAGCAGAATGTCCCGAGCGGTGAACACGCCCAGCAGCCCGGTTTCCAGTAGCAACAGCAGCGCGTAATACGTGCCGGGCCGATGGGTAATCGTCTCCCAGGAAATCAGCACGGCCGTCACCATCAGCAGCGCGCTGAGGGCGTAGAGCCACACGCCCAGCCCGTCCAGGCCCAGCGAAAAACGGATGTCCACCGGCCCTTCGGGCGAGCCGAACCATTGGGCTTCCCACAACGCGAAGGGTTCCGCCTGGGGGGCACCTTCCAGGGTGATTCGGGCCGGGGAGTCGGCCGGAAACTGAAAAGCCAGGTACCCGGCCACCAGCAGCGTAAGCAACGTGGTGCCCAGGGCCACGCAGCGCACGACGCGGTACCCGGCCGCGGCCACGCCGGCGGCCAGGGCGGCCCCCAGCAGCGGCAACGCCAGCGAAACAATCAACCAGGTGGACATGGTCTTGGGTCTTGTGTCTTGGGTCTTGGGCAGGGCAGGAAAAACACCACTTTTCGTGTTTGCGTCGCTACCGAAGGTTGCGGTTGTTTCCGGTTCGGTGTTTTTGCCGTTTTTGCCAACGTCGACGTTTGCTCTCGTTCTTGGGCGAGCCGCAAGCGTGAGCTTGCGGAGCGGTTCGGTAAATCAGCATTTTCTTTTGGTTTCTCTCCGCCGACTGAAGTCGGCGGCTCGCTGTTGTGCCGTTTGTTATCACGTTTGTTCTTGCACTGGTGCGGAAGCACCTAGTCGCTGGCGGCCGTGCCGCCCTCAGCCCAGCGGCCAGCGGAGCATCGAGGCCAGCAGCACCAGCAACCCCAGCAGCATGGCCAGGGCGTAAAACTGCACCAGTCCGGTCTGGAGCGGCCGGAACAGCCCGCCCAGGGCGCGCACCAGGTAGCCGACCAGGTTGACCAGCCCGTCGATCAAGAACTGGTCCAGGATGAACAGCACCCAGCCCAGCACCCGAAGCGGGATCACAATCAGCACGGTGTAGATTTCATCGAGGAACAGCTTGCCGTAGGAAAGCTGGTAGAGCATGGCGGCGCGGAATGTTTCGGCCAGCGAAGCGACCAGTTGCCGCTGGGCCAGGTAGAACCAGGCGGCCAGGGCCACTCCGCCCAGGGCCATGGCGGTGCTCAGCGCGGCCACCTGCCAGTGGAAACCGTGATGGCCGGTACCGGTCAGTCGGGCGGCAAAGGCAAGCGAGGGGGTGTGTCGCAGCCAGTCGGTAATGGGGCCGCCCAACAGTCCCGCGCCGACGGCTCCCAGGGCCAGCAGCACCAGCGGCACGGTCATCCACCAGGGGCCTTCGTGGGCGTGGCCGTGGGCTTCCTCGGGCAAGCGTTCTTCGCCGTGGAAGGTGAGGAACACGGCCCGAAACGTGTAAAACGCCGTCATCAAGGCGGTGACCATGCCGGTGTAGTAAAGCGTCAGGTACAGGTAGCCTTCGCCCAGGGGGTTTTCCATTGCCCGGGTGTGCACGGCGGCCAGCACGGCGTCCTTGCTCCAGAACCCGGCCAGCGGAGCCACCCCGGCCAGGGCCAGCGCGCCCAGCAGAAACGTCCAGTACGTCAGCGGCAGTCGGCGCCGCAGCCCGCCGAAGCGGTTCATGTCGATCACCCCGCCCATGGCGTGCATCACGCTTCCGGCCCCCAGGAACAGGAGTGCCTTGAAGAACGCGTGCGTGAACAAGTGGAACATCCCGGCCGCCAGCCCGGCAAAACTGGCCGTGCCCAGGGCCAGGAACATGTAGCCCAACTGGCTGATGGTCGAGTAGGCCAGCACGCGTTTCAGGTCGGTTTGGGTCAGGGCGATGAAAGCGGCCATCAGGGCCGTCAGCCCGCCGATGGCGGCCACCACCAGATGGGCCGACTGGGACACCAGGAACATCGGCGCAGTTCGCACCACCAGATACACGCCCGCGGTAACCATCGTGGCGGCGTGAATCAACGCGCTGACCGGCGTGGGCCCTTCCATCGCATCGGGCAACCACACGTGCAAGGGGAACTGGGCGCTTTTGCCGCAAGCCCCGACGAACAACAACAGGCAGGCGACCACCACGGCCACACGCGAGCCCCAGGCTCCGCCGTAGGGAACGGGCATGGAAAGCCAGTGCTGGCCCAGCACCCCCGGCACCAGGTTGCCGTCGGGCAGCACCGTATCGTGGAAGTTGAGCGTGCCCAGGGCGCTCCACAGCAGGAACACGCCCAGGGCAAAGCCGAAGTCGCCCACGCGGTTGACCAGAAAGGCTTTCTTGCCCGCGTCGGCTGCCGCGGGCCGCTGGAACCAGAAGCCGATGAGCAAGTAGCTGCAAAGCCCCACGGCTTCCCAGAACACGTAAAGCAACAGAAAGTTGGACACCGAAACCAGCATGTTCATCGAAAAGACGAACAGGGCCACGTAGGTGAAATAGCGCCAGTAGCCCGGGTCGTCGTGCATGTAGCCCACCGAATAGAGCACCACCAGCAGCCCCACCAGGTTTACCACCAGCAGCATCAGGCAGGTGAGCGTATCGACACGGAGGACCACGTCGATGACAAACGGCGGCGTGCCCCAGGCCCCCTGCACGGCGGCCCAACGCCAGAGCACCACCACGTGTTCCCGGCCCAGGTAACGCTCGCCGGCGGTTTCGTGCTCTTCGGGCTGGGTGGGCTCTTCGTGCTGGGCGTGCTCAGTGGCAGTCTGTCCGGCGTGATGTTCTTCGGCCGGAAGCGCAGGCAGCCCGGCAGACCACTGCCAGGCAAGAGCCACGGCGGCGGCCAGCGAAACGGCCACGGCCACTAGCGCGGGCCAGTGCGCGTGGCGGCGCAAGTACCAGCGGCCCAGGGCGGCCGTGAGCACGGCGGCGGCCAGCGGAGCGGCCACCACCAGCACCAGCAGCGTATCGAGACTAAACATGGCTGCGGTAGGCTTCCTGCTCGGGATCGCGTTGGGGTTCCACTCCGGCCGGGGGGAGATGGGGCCAGGTGGGTTCCGGTTCCGGTTCTTCCAGTTCTCCTTCGGCGGAAACTTGTTCGACCAGTTGCACTTCCTGGCCCGGCTCGTGCAGCCGGAAACAAGCGGCCGTGTCCAGGTGGCCGCGTCGCTGGAAAAGCATCAGGGCCAGGGCCATGGCCAGCGCCGCTTCGCAGGCGGCCACGGCCAGCACGAACAGCACCAGCACCTGGCCGTCCAGCGTGCCGTGGTACCGGCCCCAGGCCACAAGCGACAGCGCCACCCCCTGGAGCATCATCTCCACGCAAAGGAACATGACGATCATGTTCCGCCGGGCCAGAAAGCCCACGGTGCCCAGGGCCACCAGGGCGGCCGCCACCAGTTGGTAGCCGAGCCACAAGGCTTGTTCGTTCATCGCACGGTTACCTCGTTGGGTTCTCGGGCAGGGGGCACGGTCCCTTCAGGCCGGGGGATTACCTGGCCGGGCTGAGCGTGTTGGGCCACCACGGCCACCGCTCCGGCCAGGGCGGCCAGCAGCAGCGTGCCGGCCACCTCCACGGCCACCAGGTGCCGCGAGAAAAGCTCCGCCCCCAGGGCCGACACGGCGTATTTTCCCGGCGGCTGCCGCTTCTCGGCGGCGACCTGGGCCGGGGTCTGCTGCGGCATGGCCTTCAGTGTGGAAAAAAACCCGGTGGAGAAAAGCCCCAACAGCACCACGCCCACGGTGGCCGCCAGGGGGGCTTCCCACGCCCGGCGGTCGTAAGCGGCCTGGCCGCGCGGATTGGCCAGCATCAGCACGAACAACAGCGTAACCAGGATGGCCCCGGCATAAATGATGATGGTGGCCGCCCCCAGGAATTGCGCCCCTTGGAAAAACAACAGCCCCGCTGTGCCAAACAGCGTGAGCCCGAACCACACGGCACAATACACCGGATTGCGAAACGACACGGTACAGGCGGCCGAAGCGATTGTCAGTCCCGCCAGCAGCCAGAACAACCCCTGGGTGAACCAGCCGCCCAACGGGGGCACCGTGGCCAGCAACATTCCCAGCGCGATGGCGCCCAGCACCGCGCCCAGGCGGCGTCCGGCCTTGCGGCCCCGGGGCAGCAGCAGCCACAGGGCCACGGCCCCCAGCACAATAGCTCCGACAATCAGCCAAGTGGTCATGGTGGTCTTGGGACTTGTGTCTTGGGTCTTGGGCAGGGCAGGAAAAACGCCGGTTTTTGTGTTTGCGTTGTTACTGAAGGTGGCAGTGGTTTCCCGTTCGGTGTCCTTCCGCTTTTGCGAAGGTCAACGTCTGCTCTCGTTCTTGGGCGAGCCGCAAGCGTGAACTTGCGGAACGGTTCGGCAAGTTAGCGTCTTCTCTTGGTTTTTCTCCGCCGACTGAAGTCGGCGGGTCGCCGTTAGTGTAGGTGTACTTACCGTTGGCGTACTTGCGTTTGTTCTGGCAGTGGCGAGCCCCGGACTTTAGTCCGGGAAGGTTGTTCCTCGCCGCTTGTTCTGCTCGTTTTTCTCCGGGAGCAAAGCTCCCGGCTCGCCGTTTGGTGGTGTTGTGTTTGTTCTTGCTCTGGTGCGGAAGCACCTAGTCGCTGGCGGCCGTGCCGCCTCCGGGGACTGAAGTCCCCGGCTCGCCGTTTTGTATTGTTGCGGTTACGTTGGTTCTTGCTCCGGAGCGGAAGCTCCTCCCCAAGCCTCCAAGCCCCCAAGCCTCCACGCCCTTTGTTGCGGAAGCTCCTCGCGCACGGCGCAAGTCGCAAGCCGCATCATTTTTGCTGGTCCTCGGCGGCTTGTTGCTGCCGCTCCATGGCCGAGGGTTCCCGGTCTTTGGTCTGGTCGTAAACGCTCAGCAGTTTCTCCTTGTCGAAAAACATCTCCTCGCGGCTGCGGCCCGTCAGGTTGTAAAGGCTAGTCAGCTCGATGGCGTCCACCGGGCAGGCTTCCTCGCACATGCCGCAGTAGATGCAGCGCAGCTCGTCGATGACGAAGCTTTCCGGGTACTTGTCCCGATCCGGCCAGGGGCTTTCGGCCGCCACGATGTCGATACAGTGGGCCGGACAGGCCGTGGCGCAGAGGAAACAGGCCACGCACTTGACCCGACCTTGTTCGTCCCGGTTGAGCCGATGCACGCCGCGGTAGATGAGCGGGTTGCCAATCGGGGGCTCCACCTCGGGATATTCCTGGGTCACCTTGGGCGAAAACAGGTGGCGCACCGTGGTCGTAACCCCCTGCAACACCAGCGGCAGGTACATGCGGCCCGTCAGTCCCAGTTCCGGCGGCTTGACCCAACGGATGGCAGGATCGTCTGGTTTCATGGCAATTGGCCTTTTGCGAGTTTTCAGGCGGCGGGCGTTTCCACGCGGCGCATGGAGAACTCGTCCGGTCCCCGACGGGCCTGGGACTGGGAACCGACCGGGCTCAGCGCGGCCCAAAGCCCCACGGTGCCCAGGGCCAGGGCCCACATCGCCCCGGCGGTGGCCCACGGGTGTTCCGTCAAGGCCCGGGGCCAGAACTCCATCAGCACGGCCGTGGCCACTAGGTTGACAAGTCCCAGCGGGACCATCACTTTCCAGGCCAGGTTCATCAACTGGTCGAAACGGAACCGGGGCCAGCTCCAGCGGATAATCATGAAGCCCAGCACCACCAGCATCACCTTGGCCCAAAAGACGGCCACGCGGAGCAGGGCGGTTCCCCAGCCCACTTCCGTCCCGGTGCCGGTCAGGCCCCAGAAGTGCCATCCGCCCAGGTACAGCACCACGATGAGCACGCTGGCGGTGAGCATGTGCAGGAACTCGCCTAGGGCGTACATGGCCATCTTCATGCCGGTGTATTCGGTGTGGTAGCCGCCGACCAGTTCCTGCTCGCACTCCAGCAGGTCAAAAGGGAGCCGGGCCGCTTCGGCGCAGGCGGCCACGGCGAACACCAGAAAGCCCACCGGCTGCACCAGCAGCAGCCACACGCCGCTTTGGGCCTGAAGCTCGATCATTCCGTCCAGCCGCAGCGTGCCGGTCAGAAGCACCACGCCCAGGATGCCCAGGCCCAGGGGGATTTCGTAGGCAATCAGCTGGGCGCTGCTGCGCATCGCTCCCAGGAAGCTGTACTTGTTGTCGCTGGCCCAGCCGCCCAGGATTACCCCATAGACGGCGATGCTGGAGACGGCGAACACGTACAGGATGCCCACATCCACGCCGGGAGCCACCACCAACGGCTCGGCTTTTCCGCCCACGGGCACGACGTGCCCAAACGGAATTACCGCGAAGGTGGCCAGCGCGGCGGTGAAGATGACCAGGGGGGCCAGCGTGTACATGGCCCGATCCACGTGCCCCGGGGTGTATTCTTCCTTGAACAAGAACTTCAGCCCGTCGGCAATCGGCTGCCCCAGCCCGAACAGGCGGATTTTGGTAAAGGGGATGCCCACCCGGTTCGGCCCGCGGCGGTCCTGAATCCAGGCGGCCACCTTGCGTTCCAGCAGCACCAGGTAGGCCACCGCGGTGAGCAGCCCGCCCAGTAAAATAACCGATTTGACAAGCAAGGCAGTCATGGCGGTTCTTGGGTTGGGGAACACTCTTTGCGAATCCGCGTCGGTTTAGCTCCGCCAGTTAACGCTCGCGGCTGGCCGTTTGTGTGGCTCGCGTTTGTTCTGGCACTGGCGAGCCCCGGACTTTAGTCCGGAGAGGTTGTTCGTAGCCGCTTGTTTTGCTCGTTTTTCTCCGGGAGCTAAAGCTCCCGGCTCGCCGTTTGGTGGTGTTGTGTTGGTTCTTGCTTTGGTGCGGAAGCACCTAGTCGCTGGCGGCCGCGCCGCCCTCCGCCGACTGAAGTCGGCGGCTCGCCGTTTTGTATTGTTGCGTTTGTTCTTACAGTGGAGCGGAAGCTCCTCCCCACAAGCCTCCAAGCCCCCACGCCTCCAAGCCTCTTGGAGCGGCAGCTCCCGGCGCAAGTCGCAAGCCGCAAGTCGCAAGCCGACCTCATGCCGGCGGCTCGGCGCTGGGGGTCACCTCTTCGGCCAGCAGGCTCAGGTGCAGGTCCACTCCTTGCTCGGGCACCGGCAGCGTTACGGCCTGGAAGGCCACCACCTCGGCGGCGATCTCTTCCAGTACGGCTTCCGGCTGGTACAGACCTGAGCGGCCCAGCAGTTGCCACAGCACAGCTCCCTCGGGCCGGGTGCCCACGGGTGGGCGAATGGCCCAATCGGCCCATTGCAAGCGGCCGTTGTGGTTCACGTAGCTTCCGCTCTTTTCGGTGAAAGCGGCCCCGGGCAGCACCAGTCGGGCGGCCTGGCTGGCCGGGCTGGGGAACAGGTCCTGCACCACCAGGCGCCGGCCCTGGGCAAGCTGTTCGGCCTCCTGAGGAGTAATCCAGTCGGTCTTGTATCCACCGGAGACCCACACCAGCTCCGGCTCGTATTCCAGCAGGCGTTGCAGCCCTTCGGGCCAGGGGCCGGCCTGGCCGCCGAAGTGCTGCAACAGTTCCACCACGCCGCGCCGGTTGGGGCATTTTTCGGCCCGAATCGTAAACCCGCCGGGAAAATGCTCATCCTGGCCCGATCGCGGCACCGGGCCCAGCACCAGCGGGGCCTCCGCATCCACCTGCCGCACAAAGCGGCACAGCAGGTAGGCTTCCTCTACGGTCAGGTGGGGGGAAACCACAGCAGCGGCCCGGCTCGACTCGGACGCCCACTGCTGGAGCAGGTCCCGGGCTTGTTCCCAGTCCAGTTCCTGTTCGGGGCCTTGCTCGGGCCGGTGACGGAAGCCCAGCAGGCGTTTTTCGCTATGGACGTGATGGAACCCGTAGCGGCCTTCGTCGCAAATCCACCACTGGTTCACGTGCGGGTTTTCCCGGGCGCGGAGGCGGTAGATGTGGTCCTGGTTTTCGTCGATCCAGATGTTGCATCCGACCGAGCACCCGGTGCAGATTCCCGCGTGCGACTTCAGGAACCACACGCGCTGTTTGTACAGGAAGTCCTTGTCGCCCAGGGCGCCCACCGGGCAAAGCTCCACCACGTTGCCGGAGAGCTTGTTGGCCAGCGGATGGCCGGGGAACACGTCAATCTCCTCGTGGCTGCCGCGGTGGACGACCATCAGCTCACCCGTGCCGGCCACCTCGCGGCAAAACCGCACGCAACGGCTGCACATCACGCAGCGATCCACGAACAGCCGCACCGTGGGGCCCAGGTCGCGCTTGCGGCTGTGAAACGGGCGCAGGTCCGCCCGGCGCTTCGGCTGCCCGTGCTTGAAGTAGTAGTCCTGCAAGTAGCACTCGCCGGCCTTGTCGCAGACGGGGCAGTCGATTGGGTGGTCGATCAGCAGGGCTTCTTCCACGTAGGCCCGGGCGTGGCGCACCTTGGGGCTGTCGGTCACCAGCACGGTGCCGTCGCGCACCGGGGTCTGACAGGCCGGCACCAGCTTGGGCAGCATGCGCACTTCGCCCGATTCGGCGTCGCGGGTGCCGCATTCCACCAGGCACATGCGGCAACTGGCCACCACGCTCAGGCCCGGATGCCAGCAGTAGTGGGGAATCTCCACCCCGGCCAGCCGCGCGGCCTGGATGCCGTTGAGCTGCTGTCCTTCGGGCAGAGTGATCGGTTTGCCGTCGATGATTGCCTCAGCCATAGGGTTCTCCTCCGGGAACCAGCAGTTCCCGGCTTGCCGTTTTGTGCGTGCTTGTGTTGGCTCTTGCTGTTTGCTTTTGTCGCAGTTGGCAGTTTTGTATTGCTGCGTTTGTTCCGACACTGGTTTATATGGCACTGGCGAGCCCCGGACTTTAGTCCGGGGAGGTCATTCGTAGTCGCTTGTTTTGCTCGTTTGTCTCCGGGAGCTAAAGCTCCCGGCTCGCCGTTTTATCGTCTGTTGCTACGTTGGTTCTTGCTCCGGAGCGGAAGCTCCCGGCGCAAGTCGCACGGCGCAGGTCGCAAGCCGCAAACCGTCTCACCGTTGGTTGTGTAACAGGTCAAACATTCTTGTTGCTCACTTGGGAACCAAGGCAGTTGGGTGTTTTGGGGTCTCTAATGCAGCGAAAGCAGCTCGCCGGCCGGGACCGGCTCGGTCTGTTGGTAGCCTTGGGGATTGGTGCGTCGGATGTAGTCTTCGAACTCCTGGCGGAACTTGCCGATGGCATTCTTTAGCGGCCAGGCGGCCCCGTCGGCCAGCCCGCAGATGGTGGTGCCGGGAATGATGCCGATGGTGTTGCCGATTTCCAGCAGGATGTCCAAATCGACCAGCCGCCCGCGGCCGGAGCGGATGCGCTGCATAATCCGCAGCGCCCAGGCGGTCCCTTCACGGCAGGGAGTGCACTGGCCGCAGCTTTCGTGGGCGAAGAAGCGGCAGCAGTTGTACAGGTAGTCGATCATGCTGGTCGTCTCGTCCATGACCACCACGGCCGCCGTGCCCAGGCCCAGGCAGCCCACCTTTTGCAGCGAGCCGAAATCCAGCGGCGTGTCCAGCTCCTCGGCGGTGAGCAGGCCCATGCTGATTCCCCCCGGTACGGCCGCCTTGGCCTTGCGACCTTTCCACACCCCCTGGCCGAAGCGGTCAATCAGCTCGCGGCAGGTGATACCCAGCGGGGCTTCGTAACAGCCGGGACGGTTCACGTGGCCCGAGAGGCAATAGAGCTTGGGCCCGTAGCTGCCCGCGTCGCGCGGGTTGTTCGGATCGGCCGGCACGCCGATGGACTTGAACCACTCGGCCCCGCGCTGGGCGATGTGCTTCACGCAGGCCACGGTTTCCACGTTGTTGACCACCGTGGGCTTGCGGAACACGCCTTCGACGGCCGGGAAGGGGGGCTTAATCCGCGGCCAGGCCCGTTTGCCCTCGATGCTTTCGATCAGCCCGGTCTCTTCGCCGCAGATGTAGGCGGCCGCCCCGCGGTGGATGTACATATCCAGCGAAAACCCGCTGCCCAGGATATCCCGGCCCAGGTAGCCGGCCTCGTAGCACTCGTCGATGGCCTGCTGGAGCCGCTTCAGACACAACGGGTACTCGTAGCGCAGGTAGATATAAACGACCGACGCCCCGGTGGCGTAAGCCGAAATGATTGTCCCTTCGATCACCTGATGGGGGTCTTCTTCCATCAGGATGCGGTTGTTGAACGTGCCCGGCTCGCTCTCGTCGGCGTTGACGCAGAAGTAAACAGGGCCCGGGTGGTCCTTGGGCAGAAAGGTCCATTTGACCCCGGTGGGAAAACCGGCCCCGCCGCGGCCCCGCAGCCCGCTGGCTTTGACCAGCTCGACCACTTCCTCGGGACTCATCTGCTTCAGCACGCGGCGCAGGGCCTGATAGCCGCCGCGCTGTTCGTACACGCGCCGGGTCCAGCTTTCCGGCACACCCACGTTGGCCAGCAGCACGGGTTCAAACTCGGCCACGGTTGGGTTTCCTCTGCACAGGTGGTGTCGCGTCGGTGCCGCCGGGGCGGCACGTCAGGCTCGCCGTTTTGCCGTTTGTTACATTTGTTCTTGCACAGGCGAGCCCCGGACTTTAGTCCGGGGAGGTAGTTCGTAGCCGCTTGTTTTGCTCGTTTTTCTCCGGGAGCTAAAGCTCCCGGCTCGCCGATTGCGAGTATCGGCGTTTGTTCTTGCACGGGAGCGGAAGCTCCCAGTGGCCGACGGCCGTCCGTCCTCCGCCGACTGAAGTCGGCGGCTCGCCGTTTCCAAGAATCAGCGTTTGCTCTTGCTTCGGTGCG
>WFOE01000041.1 GCA_015488215.1 Planctomycetales bacterium | reverse complement strand
GGATGGGGGAGAGCTTCTACGCCGGGCGGGAATGGGCTTGCGCCGTGCGCCTTGCGCGAGGAGATTCCGCTCCAGAAGGTCTTGCGTCTTGGGTCTTGGGCTGGAGCTACCGCTCCGATGCGAGAATAAATGCCGATTCTTGCACCCGGCGAGCCCGCCAGCCTTAGCTGGCCGATGAGAAACAACGAGCAAGCGTTTCCACTTGCCTCCCCGGACTGAAATCCGGGGCTCGCCAACGACACGACGGAACACCACCGGCCATCTTGACGCGGCGCGTGGTGAGCAATCGCCGCGAGTTCCTAGCGGCCCAAGCCCCAAGACCTTTTCGCCGGCTCCCCAGGGCAGAGAAGGCGCGCAACTTCGCCAAGTCAGCAGGCGGTCAACCGCGGCGGCCGTATTTTTCAAGCTGCGAGTCGATCCAGCGTTCCAGCTCTTGCCAGTCCACGGGAGGGAGTTTCGACAAATCGGGCCGAAGCGCAGCGGCCCGGCCCAAGTACACGTGGGCAATCTCGTCCTGCCTCCGCGTGGTATTCCATTGGATGAGCACGCGGATGCAGCGGTCCAGCGCGCCGGGGACGTTCATCTCGTGACCGCACATCAGCGGCACGTCCAGCCACCCCAACTGGCGAGCCGCCAGGGCGGGGAACTCGGCGTTGAGGTCCACGGTGGTGGTAAACAGGGCGCAGGCCACGTCCTCTTTGCGGATGTCGTTCAGGCGGATCATCAGCGCCAACAACTGGCGCGTGGCGGCCAGGATGTCTTCGCGGCGGTTGGCCTCCACGGTGGTGGCCCCGCGAACGCCCCGACACATCAGCACTTGCCCGTCGGACGACATACCTCCCTCCGCTGTGGATGGACAAAGTTCAACTATAGCCATTGCCCCCGGGTAAACCAACGCCCGACATGGCACCCGGTCAAGCGGTGGTTATATTGGGAGCAGGGCCTTTCTGCTTGGTGGTGTTCCGGCCCTGGCGATATGAGGAGAAAACAATGCCCCGAATCGGTGCAGTGGGTCGCTGGTTGACTTTTTCGGTCCTGTGGCTCTGGTGTGTGGCGGCGGTGTGGGGAGGAGGCGATTCGCCCTCGCCGCAGAACCCTGCTCCCTGGCCCGTGGAACGGGTGGTGCATGGGTTCCCGGTGCCTCGGGTCGGAAAACCCGCTGCCGACCGCAAGAAGCTCCGCTACCGCGAAGCGGATATTCCCTACTACAAGCCGGGGGCAGGCCGCCGGGGCGATGCGCGCTGGGGGCAGATGCAACTGCCGCTGCCGCCGGAAGAGTCGGTCAAGCACATGGTGCTGCCGCCTGGGTTTCGGGCCGAGCTGGTGGCCGCCGAGCCGCAAGTGGCCAAGCCGATGTGCCTAGCCTGGGACGAGCAGGGCCGGCTGTGGATTGGGGAGAGTGTTGATTATCCCAACCGCCCGCACCCCTTGGGCCAGGGAAACGACCGCATCAAAGTATGCGAGGACACCGACGGCGACGGCCGCATGGACCGCTTTACGGTGTTTGCCACCGGGCTGAGTATTCCCGCTTCCATCGCTTTTTGTTCCCGCGGGGTAATCGTGCACCAGTGGGGAAAAACCGTACTGCTGGAAGACACGGACGGAGACCTGCGGGCGGACCGAACCACGGTGCTGCTGGACGGCTGGGGCACGTTCGACACCCATGCCACGGCTTCCAACCTTCGCTACGGGCTGGACAACTGGTACTGGGGCACGGTGGGCTACTCGGGATTCAAAGGCACCGTCGGCAACCAGCGACACGAGTTCCGCATGGGCATCTACCGTTTTCGCGTGGGCAGCGGGAAAGCCACTGCCGGAGAAAAGGGCGGTGTGGAGCTGGAGTTTCTGCGTTCGACCAACAACAACACCTGGGGACTGGGGATGAGCGAAACGGGCCAGTGGTTCGTCTCCACGGCCAACGGCAATCCCAGCGGGTGTCTGGTCATCCCGAACCGTTACTTTGAATCGGTGCGTGGGCTTTCGGTGGGACCGCTGCCCCCGATTGCCGACTCCTGGCGTTTTCGCGCCGTGACAGACCGCATTCGGCAGGTGGACTTTCACGGCGGCTACACGGCCGCCAGCGGACACGCCCTCTACACGGCACGCCGGTGGCCGCAGGTGTTCTGGGACCGGACGGCGTTCGTGTGTGAACCGACCGGCCATCTGGTGGGCACGTTCGTGCTGTGGCGCCAGGGGACCCAGTTCCATGCCACCAACCCGTTCAACATCCTGGCCAGCCAGGACGAATGGACCGCTCCCATCGTTGCCGAAGTGGGACCCGACGGGCACCTGTGGGTAATCGACTGGTACAACTACATCGTGCAGCACAATCCCACGCCGCTGGGATTCAAAACCGGCCGGGGCAACGCCTACGAAACCCCGCTACGCGACAAACGCCACGGGCGCATCTGGCGGATTGTGTGGACCCAGGCTGACGCGGCTCCCCGGCGGAACCTGCACGGAGCTTCACCGGCCCGACTGGTGGCCACCCTGGAAGACCCCAACCTGCTGTGGCGGTTGCACGCCCAGCGATTGTTGGTCCAGGGGAAAGCGACGTCTGCCGTGCCGCAACTGCTGCGGCTGGTCCAACGGCGGCGGATTGACCCCTTGGGTTACGACGTGGCGGCCCTGCATGCGCTGTGGACGCTCCACGGCCTGGGGGTGGTCAATGAATCCCATCCCCAGGTGCTCCAAGCGGCCCAGCACGCGTTGGAACACCCGGCCTGGCCGGTGCGGCGAGCAGCCGTGGAGGTGCTTCCGGCCGGGAGCGGCACCGCGCGGGCTCTGCTGGCAAAGCGGATGCTTGCCGACGCCGAACCGCTGGTGCGGCTGGCTGCGTTATTAAAACTGAGCCGGTGCCCTCGGTCGCCGGAAGTGGCCGCGGCGCTTTGGCAGTTCTTGCAGCAGGAGGAAAACCTTCGCGACCGGCATCTGCGACAAGGGGCGGTCATCCTCGGGGCGCAAAACGCCGCCGAGCTGCTCGCCTTGGCGCTAGAGGATTCCAGGGAATGGAACGCTTCGCTACGAGAGGTGCTCGTTCCGGTGGTCGTTCATCTGGCCCGAACGGCCCCGGCTGCCGCCGTGCCCCGGCTGGTGGCCGCCCTGGAGAAAGCCCATCGGGCAAACGCGCTTCTTGTGGCACAGGAGCTTGCGAGGAACTGGCCTCCGGAGAGCCAAGTGCGGCTCTCCCCGGAGGCTCAGCGGCGGTTGGTGAACTTGTTCCGCCGAGGGACGGGGCCGTTGCGCCACGCTCTGGCCGGACTGGCAGCGCGGTGGTCCGTGCCGGAGCTGAAGCGGCAGGTCCGCACGATTGTGGCCGAGCTGCTGCGGCAGTTCGCCGACCCCGACCTGGACGAAGCCAAACGCCTGGCCGCCCTGCGCGCGGCCGTGGAGCTTGCCCCCGGCGAGCCCACGGTGGCGGAAAAAGCCCTGGCGGAACTGGGACCCAGCACCCCTTTGCCCTGGCACCACCAGGTGCTGCAAGCGCTGGAAAAAGCCCGAACCGAGGCGGTCGCCGCCGAGCTGCTGCGGCGCATGGATAACTGGACTCCCGCCCAGCAGCAGCTTCAGGGCGGCCTGCTGCTGGGCGGGAGTCCAGTTATCCATGCGCCGCAGCAGCTCGGCGGCGACCGCCTCGGTTCGGGCTTTTTCCAGCGCTTGCAGCACCTGGTGGTGCCAGGGCAAAGGG
>WFOE01000040.1 GCA_015488215.1 Planctomycetales bacterium | reverse complement strand
GGAGGAGAACAACGGCTAGCGTTTCCAGTTGCCTCCCCGGACTGAAGTCCGGGGCTCGCCGAAGTACCGAACAGAGCCGTCTGCTAATTTGCTCAAAACGATTGCTCAGGCACCTGGCCCGTTTGGCATGTGGTTTGCATCTACTTGCATCCGGTGGCATGTTCAGCAAGCAGCCCACCCATTCGCCCGTCATCGTTCCTCCTCCAGAAAGTCCAAAGGGGAACCTGGCCATGGGGGTTCATTCGGTCTGGGATTCCGAGACGTTTCCTCCAGAAAATCCCGACTCGCTCGGGGCTTTTGCCGCCGGCGAAGGCTCGCCGGACTATGCGCAGCAGGAGCTGGTTCGCTGCTTGAGCCAGGGCAAGCTCCTGGAAGACGGAGGCGGCGGGGTCGAAGTGCTCGAAACGCACATCTCCTACGTGTTTCTCACCGCGCGCAGTGCCTATAAGCTCAAAAAAGCGGTCCGGTTCCCGTTCGTGGACCTTTCCACGCTGGAGAAGCGGTACCAAAGCTGCCGGGCCGAAGTGGAACTGAACCGCCGCCTGGCTCCCCAGGTGTATCTGGGCGTGGTACCCGTGCGCCGCCACGGCGAAGGGAGTTTCCGCCTGGGCGGCTCCCGAGGGCCAGTGATCGATTACCTGGTTCACATGCGTCGCCTGCCCCGGGAGCGGATGCTGGATTGCTTGATCGCCCAGGGTGCTATTACCCCGGGAGAGTTGGAACCTTTGTTGGAGTTGCTCGTCCGCTTCTATATGAATCTGGCCCCTTGCATGTTGCGGCCCGAGCAGTACCTGAACCGCTTCCAGCACTGGGTTGACGACAACGCTCAGGCGCTGGAACAGTTGCTCACCGGGTCGTTACGACCGCTGGCTGCCGCGGCGCAGACGGCACAGCGGCTGTTTCTCAAGCTGGGAGCCGACCAGCTTCGCCGCCGGGTGTGTGACGGGCGGATCGTCGAAGGGCACGGCGACTTGCGGCCCGAACACATCTGTCTGACCCAGCCGCCCGTGGTGTTCGATTGCCTGGAGTTTTCGCTCCCCTTACGTCAGGTGGACGTGGCCGACGAAGTGAGCTTTCTGGAGGTGGAATGTGAAGTGCTCGGCTCGCCGGAGCTGGGCCGGCGCGTGCGGAACCGCGTGTTGCAAGCGTGCGGAGATCGCCCCGGCGGGAAACTGCTGGCCTTTTACAAAAGCTATCGGGCATGCGTTCGTGCCAAGGTGACCGCCCTGGCCATGCAGCAGCACGCCCGGCAGGATTCGGCCCGGCAGGAGTTGCTGCACCGCTACTTGCAAGCGGCCGCGGCCCACGGGCGGCAGATCGCCCCGCCCCTGCTGCTGGTGGTCCGGGGAGCAAGCGGCAGCGGCAAGAGCACGCTGGCCCGTGCCCTGGCCCAGGAGCTGGCCCTACCGCTGGCAAGCACCGACGAGCTGCGTTGCCGGCTCTTTGGCAAGCATCCTCCCGCGGCAGACTGGAACCAGGGAATCTACACCGCGGAGAATCGCCGCCGGGTGTACGAAGAGCTGTTCGCTCAGGCCGGACGGTTGCTCGAACAGGCCGGCGGGGTGGTGCTGGACGGTACGTTTCTGGAAAGCGAGCCGCTTGCCGGAGCCGAACGCCTCGCCCTACAAGCCGGTGCGTTCCCCGTGGCGATCACCTGCCAGTGTGCCGAGTCCGTGGCTCGGGCCCGCATCCGCAACCGCTTGCAACAGGGGAGCAACCCGTCGCGGGCCACCGTCCAGGTGCGGAGCCGACAGCCGCAGCCGTCTCCGGCCCCGTTTGCCGAAATCCAGGTGGATACCGCAGCCCCCTTTGCCCAGGAGCTGAAGACCGTCTGGAGCCACCTGCAATCGCTGTTGAAACTATGATTGCCTTGCAGCGGCACCGGCAAAGGTTGCTCTGTCGGTTACAGGCTCAGAAGATACCAGAGGGCCAGGACCAGCAACCCCAGTCCCAGCACGGCTCCCCAATGCAGCAATCGGTGGCCGGGAACCGCAGGCGGCCGGTTTTCTGGTGTTCCGGCTGTTTCGTCGCCTGGAAGATGGGCTACATGCTGGCCGGGAACGAACTCTGCTCCTGCGTAGCAGCCCTTGGCGGCCTGGGTCAGAGACCATTGAAGCTGGGCAACGAGCGATTGGACCTGCTGGTTTTCGTCGCGCAACTGCAAGGCTAAACGGCGTCCGATCAAGGGCATTTCCTCGACGGGAAAACAGAATCCCTGGCGGGACAGTCCCAGCAAGGAAACTTCCTCCGGCGGTTCGGTACTGCCTTCCCAGCGCAAGGTAGCCTGGTACCGCCGGGCGGCTTCTGCTGCGGCGCCACCGCTTTCCGAGAACACCGGGAGCCGCGGCACGCAATCGCACACCAACACCCAGCCCCGGCCCTGGGAATCCGTCCGCTGGAAACAATGCTGGCCGGCAATGCGAAGCTCCCAGCCGGTAGAGAGAAACTCCACATGCAACGCCCGCGAGCGATCCATGACCACCATCTGGTCGGTCAACAGCCGTGGCCCCCGCGAGCCAAACTCCAAGAGTTGCCCTTGGATCGGCTCTGGCGCATAGTCAGGTTGCCAGATGCGAACCGATTCGCCGGATTGCGGCCATTGTAATTGGCTGGCCGCACGTGTTGGGTCGAGAAGCTGACCAGGGGTCGAGGGTGCCATTGCGCTGCCAGGTGCTGAACTCAAAGGTGCGTCGCGTCGTTTCCGTGAACACTCAACAGTACAACACGCGCTTTGGCCAGGACGCCGCAGGCAGGTGATTCGCCCCGATTCTGGAAAAAATCATCCGATAACCCCCGCAGGTGGGGGCCGTGCCGGAAAAACTCGCCCATTAAATCCAAGCCACGCCAACGAAAACCGCCTAGGGAGCCTGCTGTTTTTCGCCAGGTTTCTCGGTTGCCGGGGCGGCCGATTCGGAAGGCTTTTCCGGCGAAGGGGCCGCCGCGGGAGCGGTCTTCATCCGCGGGGCTTCGTCCACCGGAAAGCAGTAACGCGCTGCCGGATCCTGGCAGCAGGACGGATCGTAGAGCTCAAACGGCAGCGGGGGCGAAGCCGTGTAGCCGCAGGGGGTCACGCAGCCTTCGTAGTCGTGGTACTGGGCAGCGCAGCCGCCGGCGGTGAGCACTAATCCGGTCAGCAATCCGGCGCGGAGGCGTCTCCCCCACGGACGACGTGCAAAGGGGATGGTTTGGAACATGGCTTGTTTTCCCGATGCAAACGGTTCTGCGGGTGGTGGCGTTTTTTCCGTCCAGGGCGAGCAAGCCCCGCCGGCCCCGGTGCGTTACTGGGCCGGTACCAGCTCCGGCTGGCCGATGACACGCTCCAGCGAAGCGAGCGTCTGCCGCAGTTGGGCTTGCAGCCGCTCGTAGGCCAACTGGTAACGCAACAACTGCTGCCAGTTGTCGATCAGTTGCAAAAAGTCGATCTGTCCGGCCGGATAGGCTTCCAGCGAAACGCGGAAGGTCAGCTCCGCCTTGGGCAGGATTTCCTGGCGGAACAGTTTCAGCAGGTCCATTTGGCTTTGGGCCTGGGCCATCAGGTCGGCCACGTCGGCCAAGGTGGCGTCGCGCAGGGCGTCGTAGCTGCGGGCGGCAGCCACGGTTTGGGTTTCGGCTTCCCGTACCGCCGCATCGAGCCGCTTGCGGTAAATGGGCAAGTTGATCGAAGCGGCCAGCAGCACCGGGTCGCGCCCGTTGGCCACCGGGCTGATGCCGTTTCGGGCCATGTCGAGCCAACTGACCGAAAGCGTCACGTCGGGCAAGTAGTCCAGCTCGGCCAGGTCCACCTGGCGGCGCCCCTGGCGGATGCGGGCCAGTTGAGCGTGCAGTTCCGGCCGCCGGGCCAGAGCCAGGCGGAACAACTGGTCCATGTCCTGCGGAATCGCCTCCGGCGGCAACTTGCCCGCGGCCACCAGCGGCGTTTCCGGGTCGATGTGCATCAGTTGGGCCAGCCGGGCCCGGGTCGATTCGAGCCGCTGCCGCCAGGCAATCAGCTCGCGGTCGATGTTGGACAGTTCCAGTTCGGCCCGCAGCACGTCCTGCTGGCTCACCTGGTTGTTGCGGTAGCGGGCGTCCGCAATTTTGAGCAACTGCTCCATCAACTTGCGGTTCTCTTCGGTGATGCGGATTGCCTGCTGGACGAAGTACAGCTCGAAGTAAGCCCGCTTGACCCGCTCGATGACCGACAACTGTGTGGCCACCAGCTCCGCCTGGGCAGCTTCCAGTTGGGCCTGGGCCACCTGGGCTCGCAGGTCCAGTTTGCGGGGCCAGGGGAACTTCTGGCCCACCTGAAGCCCCAGCTCCTGCTGGCCCGCGGCGGTCTGGATTGGTTCAGGCAGCGTGGTGATGCCTAGTTGCGGGTCGGGCAAGCTGGCCGCCTGAGGTACGCGATAAGCGGCGCTTTGCACTTTCTTTTGGGCCGCTTGGATTTCCGGACTTTGGGCCAGGGCCACTTCTAGGCACTGGGCCAACGTGCGCGGCTGGGGCTTGCCCTGTGGGGCCGGTTGCGGCTGGGCCAGCCGGACCGGATCGGCCGCCTGGTAGCTGGCCGCCACGGCTTGTTCCAGGGCCACGTAATCCGGGTCGTGGATTGGCCGCCGGGAAGCACAACCGGGCAAACAAGCCAGCCCGGCCACTACCACCATCGGCACCCAACAATGCAAGGCGCGGACGAACATGCGGCGTTCCTCTGGAGAAAATGCCACGGAACCAGTTTTCGTGGGTCGTGCGCCCGACTGGGGCGCAGCCTGCGCAACGCTTTGCTCCCTCCGCGCCGAAAGACGTGCCCGTCCACGGCAGACGTTGCCTGTTTGTTGCTTCGGCAAGCGGTTTGTAACGAGTTGACCCAAAATGCCAACCTTGCAACAAAGGGCGCGTTCGACGCTTTTTTCACTGAATCCGTATTTGTCGCCTCGCCGATGTGTTCCAGTAGTGCAGATTGCTCTGGCGCAACGACAGTGCGCAGCTCGTGTGCCCTGCAGCCGAAGGAGTGTGATGCGATGCTGCCCGGTTTATGGCGTTCCGCGACGGCACTGGTGCTTTTTCTGGCGGTGGTTTCCGCCGCGGTGGCCCAGGAATCCCAACCACAAGAACAGCCCCAACCGCAGGTGGAAATCGAAGTCCGGCCCCCGGAGACGACCGAACCGGTGGTCGAGCCGGACCCGTTCGATCTGCCGCTAAGCTATCCGTCGCTTACCGACCAGATGTTCGGCGGGGGGCCGTTCGGAGAAACCACGGGCGTGTTCCGCTCCCAGGTTTCGCTGTTCGATACACCGGCGGCCGCTTCGATTGTGGACCGGCAAGAGATCGCCGAGAAGCAGGCGCCCGACATGTTTCACGCTCTGCAAAATGAAGTGGGCGTGCTGATGCAACGGACCGCCGCGGGACAGGCTTCGCCGTTTATTCGTGGGCTGACCGGCCAGCAGGTGCTCATCCTGGTGGACGGCATCCGGTTGAACAACTCCATCTTTCGCTTCGGCCCCAACCAGTACTTCAACACAATCGACCCGGGCATGGTCGAACGCATCGAGGTGCTGCGCGGGCAGGGGAGCGTGCTTTGGGGATCGGACGCCATCGGTGGAACAATCAACATCGTCACCCGGGCTCCCAGCGTGCACGATGCCATCCGCTTCGGCGATTATGCGTTTACCGAAGTGACCCAGTTCACCAACACCTCGGACGCCTCCAGCTACACTCGCTGGAACGTGGAAGGATGGGTCGGTTCCACCGGCGTGTTCACCGGGGCCAGTTTTCTGAACGTGCGCGATCTGGACACCGGCTGGGATTTCGGCCGCCAGCCGGGGACCAACTACCAGCAATACGCCGGGGACATCAAGTTCCAGTACCTGGTGAACGACAACTCGCTGCTGACCGTCTCGCTCCAGCATCTGGAACAGGAAAACGTTCCCCGCAGCGACCGCTTTCCCGGCTATCCCGGCGACCGCAACAACAGTAACACACCGGCCGGGGCACGGTTCTTCGACCCTCAGCAGCGGGATCTGGCCTACATCCGTTTCCAGTCGCTGTATCCGAACCCTTGGCTCGATGCGTTCACTTTCACGGCCAGCTACAACCGGCAGCGGGAAGTACAAACCCGCGGCATTCCCACCACCCGGTTCCAGGAAACCGACGTGGAAACGGTGGGCTTGCAGATGGTGGGAGCCAAAGACCTGGGCGGCCTGGGCAAAATCGTCACCGGCGTGGACTGGTACCACGACGACGTGGACTCGGCCTTCGGCGGCACGGCCACCGGGCCGATTATTCCCGACGACGCCTACTACGAACGCATCGGCTGGTTCCTTTCCTGGGAAGTGTGGGTGACGGACCGCCTGGCCGCCAACGCGGGCGTGCGCTACGAAAACATCGACCTGGCCGCCACGCCCAATGTGGGCGGCACGCTCATACCCATTTCGCCCAGCTACCACGACTGGATCGGCCAGATCGGACTGCTTTACGAGCTTACGCCGGAAATCCACCTGGTGGCCAACCTGGCCGAAGGGTTCCGCGCGCCGAACCTGGACGAGCTGACGGCCAACAATCCCAACGTGCTCCAGCAGGGCCAGGACCTGCCCAGCCTGGGCCTTGAGCCCGAGCATTCGCTGCTGTACGAAGTGGGCATCAAGACCAACTTCCCTCGGCTGCGCACCCAGACCTTCGTTTACTGGATCGACCTGGACAACAACATCGTGCCCATCTCGGCCGGACCGAACCAGTTCCGCCGCGCCAACCAGGACTCGTTCATCCAGGGGGTGGAGTTCGACGGCGAGTACCTGCTCTACGGCGGTTGGAGCATCTACGGCAACTTCTGGTACACCTACGGGGTGAACGAGCTGACCAACGCTCCGCTGAGCCGCATTCCGCCCACTCAGGGCATCCTGGGGCTGCGCTGGCGCGACCGGAACCTGCGGGGCTACTTCAGCATCTACACCTGGCTGGTTCGCCGCCAGGATCGGCTGGACCCGGTCCGCGACCTGTCGGATGAGCGCATCCCCATCGGCGGCACGCCGGGCTACGGAACGCTCAACATCCGCTGGGGCCGCGTCTTCGGGGACTACGACCAGCACCGCGTGAGCATCTCGCTGGAGAACCTGACCGACAAGGCCTATCTGGTGCATGGCTCGGGCGTGTACGGCACCGGGATTACCGGCCGTTTCGGCTACACGTTCCGATATTGAACAATTCGCCTGCGGCCGGTTTCCTCCGCGCCGCGGAAGTCCCATAATAAGGGCAGCCCGCCAGGGGACGGCTGCCCTTTTGTTTTTGTGTTTGCTCCGGGTTCTTCTGCGCTCCAGCTAACGGGTTTCCCATGCCCCGGCGAATCGACCAGGACGGCGTAACCATCATCGAACTGGACCGGCAGTGCGCGGCGCTGGACGGCAAGTCGCTGGAAGCGCTGGACCAGATGCTGATCGAACTCGCGTCCGACGAGGCCGCCCGCACCGTGCTGTTGGACGCCACCTGCACCCAGTTTATGGACTCCAACTTTCTGGAAGTGCTCATCCGCTTCTGGAAACGGCTCAGCCAGCGCGGCGGCCGCCTGGCCCTGTGCTGCGTGTCCCCGGAGTGCAAAGAAGTGATTCGCGTAACCCGGCTGGATACCATCTGGCCCGTCTATGCCAGCCGCGAAGAAGCGCTGCAAGCCCTGAAAGCCGACTCGCCCTGACGGCCTCCCCGAAACGGCAGAACAGGGCAAACGTTCCTTGTTGCCTCCGGCGAATCGAAAACGCCATTCGGCAGAAACGAACAGCCGCCCCATCTGACCAGCAGAGAGAACCACTCCGGGACCCCAGAGGAAACGGCAACCACTTTACGCGCTGCGGCGCAGTTGGGCGTCGTACAAGCGGCGATACACCGCGCAGCGGCCCAGCAGCTCCTCGTGCGTGCCGGTGGCCACCAGGCGGCCGTGGTCCAGCACCACAATCCAGTCGGCCAGTTGCAGCGTGCTCATCCGGTGCGTAATCATCAGCGTGGTGCGGCCGCGGACGAACTGTTCCAGCGCCTGGTGGATGAGCCGTTCGCTTTCCAGGTCCACCTGGCTGGTGGCTTCGTCCAGGATGAGGATGGCCGGATCGCGGAGAATGGCCCGGGCCAGGGCAATCCGCTGCTGCTGCCCACCGGAGAGCCGTCGGCCGCGGGGTCCGACACGCGTCTCGTACCCGTGCTCCAGCACCGTGGTGATGAACTGGTGGGCGTGAGCCTTTTGGGCCGCTTGGATGACTTCCTCGCGAGTGGCCTCGAGCCGACCGTAGCGGATGTTGTTGAGCACCGTATCGTCCAGCAGCAGCGGTTCCTGGGTCACCAGCCCAATCTGTGCCCGCAGTTCCCGAAGCGACACTTCGCGCAGGTCCACGCCGTCCAGCAGCACACGGCCCCGGTCCGGGTCGTAGAACCGCGGCACCAGGTTCACCAGCGTGCTTTTGCCCGCTCCGTTGGGACCCACGATGGCCACGGTTTGCCCGAAGGGGATTTCCAGCGAGAGCCGTTCCAGCACAATCCGTTGCCCGTAGGAAAACTCCACCTGCTCGAACCGCAAACTGCGGCGATGCCGCGGCAGGGGCCGGGGCTTCTGCGGGGAACGGATGCTCACCGGGTGGTCCATCAAGGCAAAGACCCGTTCTGACGCGGCCACAGCCCGTTGGATGCGGCTGAACAGGTCCGAGAGCTTTCGGGCCGGATCACTTACCCCGGTCAGCAGTCCGTAGAACAACAACAGCGAGCTGAGTTCCAACGGGCGGTCGGTAATCGGGATGCCCAGCAGATGCGTTTCCTGGTTCAGTACCAGGTAGGCCCCGGCCAGCAAGGCCACCACGATGGTGCCGATGCCGGCCGTTTCCATCAGCGGGCGGGTGAGGGCTTCGTACCGGGCGATTTTCAGTGCCCGGTGGTAGTAATCCTGGTTGCTCTGCTCGAAGCGTCGCTGCTCGTGTTCCTCCATGGTAAAGGCTTTGACGATCTTGATGCTTTGCAGCGCTTCTTCCAGCAGGCCGTAAAGGGCCGACATCCGCTCCATCGCCCGGCGATTGGCCCGGCGCAGCAGCTTGCCCAGGCGGCCCAGCAGCAACACGGCCACCGGAGCCAGCAGCAGCGAAAGCACAAGCAGCCGCCAGCAGATCAAGGCGGCTCCCACCAGGCAGGCGGTCATCTTCAGCGGTTCGCGAATCGCCTTGCCGAACAGCACGTGGTAGCCGCGGGTAATGGCTTCCATGTCGAAGGTGAAGCGGCTCATCAGCTCGCCGCAGCCTTCGTTGCTGAAAAGCCCCAGGTCCAGTTGCAGCACCTTGCGGAAGAGCCGCTGCCGCAGATCTATCGCCGCGCGCAGGGCCACCCGGGCCACCAGCACCTCCTGCACGGCCAGAAACACGCCCTTGAGCAGCGTGCCGACCAGCAACGCCACGCAGATGAGCACCAGGGTGAGGAACGCATCGTGCGGCAAATACTCGTAAATCCAGGGCCGCAACTGCTGGTACCAGGCCAACGCGTCCCGTTCGGCCTGCAGGCGGCTTCGGGCCAGGGAGAGGCGGTTTTGCAGCGCGGGCTTTTTACCCAGTTGGGGGTTTTGCTCAAGGCGTTCGACCTGGGCCTGGAACTGCTTAACACCCCGGCGAGCCTGCTCGATCTGTTCGTCCACCCAGGCCTGGAGCGAGCGGCCGCCGAAAGCCACCTCGACGAACGGCTTAACCGTGGCGATGTTGGCTCCCCAGAGCAGTCCCACCAGCAGCGCACAGCCAGCGGCCGCCGCCACTGAGTAGCGATACGGTAGGGCCGGCTGCAACATGCGCAGAAAGTTCTTCATCCTTGATTGGCACTCGTAGTTGCAGTGTGCGTCGGGTCTTCCTGACCCGGTGCCGCAGGCAGCGGCGGCGGAACCGAAGAAAGGGTTGTGTAGCAGATTTGTCCCCTCGGGCCAAGACGATCCGGCGTGCCGACCCGTGATGGCTTTGCCCGGTTTCCGCAGAAGGTTTCCGAATACCACCCGCTTCCGGTGACAGCACTGCATGCAACCAA
Organism: Planctomycetales bacterium; assembly: GCA_015488215.1. Lineage (GTDB taxonomy): Bacteria > Planctomycetota > Planctomycetia > Pirellulales > S012-138 > S012-138. The sequence goes on along the minus strand of WFOE01000040.1, from coordinate 104 downwards.
GGGGCTGACGATAGAGTTTTTGAGCAGACGCGCTCTTGGAGAGTCCTCGCGCGCAGCCGACTTCAGTCGGCGGAGGCGTGGAGGCTTGGGGGTGTGGGGAGATG
>WFOE01000039.1 GCA_015488215.1 Planctomycetales bacterium | reverse complement strand
GGTAAAGCCGGCGGTGCCCAGCAACATGCTTTCGCGCAAGGTGAGCCCTTCGGGCAGGGGAACCACCCACTGATGGGGCACCCGGGCCAGTTGGGCCCAGCCGCCCCAGTGTTCCGCTCCCAGCCCGTAGCCGGTGACCAGCACCTGCTGGCCGGGAGAGAGTCCCCGGTAGCCGCTTTCCACCACGGTGCCGGCCAGGTCGATTCCCGGCACATGGGGAAAACGGCGCACCACGCCGCGGTGGCCTTCGGCGGCCAAGGCGTCCTTGTAGTTGAGCGAGCTGTAGTGGACGCGAATCAGCACGTCCCCTTCGGGGAGCTGGTCGGCGTCCAGTTGCCGGACTCCCCGGCGGAGCTGCTCGCCTTCTTTTTCGACCACCCAGGCGGTAAAGCGTTCGGCCATGAGAAAGTTCCTGCCGATTGAGCAAACGGGGACGGGAAACCGCTAGGACCCGGAACTTCGACAGCCTGTTACAACTTCCGGCCGCAAACGCCACCGTCTTGAGGATTGAAGCGACGCCAGAAGTCTTGTAACAAGCTCTGGGAAATTGTAGCAGACTTACGGCCCCGGTTTGCCGCCAATGCGGCTCTTGTCCCCGCGACCGGGTTAGTGTAACTTGTAAGGCTTTAGCCGAGCCAGTTTTCCCGGTGGCGACAGCGAGCAAGACCATGAGCAAAACCAAGAAGAAACGGCGCAAACCATTGCGAGAGCGGCGCTTGCCGCGTGGACCCAACGGCGGCATCCAATTGTTGCTCATCCAGAACGTAGAGCCGCTGGGCAAGCAGGGCGATATTGTCGAAGTCCGCCCCGGCTATGCCAACAACTATCTGCTCCCCCAAGGGCTGGCCACCATTGCCACCGAGCACCACAAGCGGATGATCGAGAAACACCGCGCCCGGCTCCAGGAAATCGAACGGGCACGGCTGGCCAGCTTGCGGGCCGAAGCAGAACGGCTGGCCCAGCAAAGCGTGACCATCGAAGCCAACGCCACCGACGAAGGTCACCTGTACGGTTCGGTGGGCCCGAACGACATTGCCAAAGCGCTCAAGGCCCAAGGGTTCCACGTGGCTCCGGAACAGGTGCGGCTCCAGGGTCCGTTGAAGGAACTTGGGCTTTACACCGTCAAGGTGCACCTGGGCCAGGAAATCGAGGCGGAAGTGAACGTCTGGGTGGTTCCGGCCGTGGGCCAGGAACCCAGCGGCTCGGCCGAGCAGCCCCCCGCCCAGGAGTAACCTGGTTGCCGACAGCGAATGTGGAAAAACTTCTGACCCCAACTCGTTTCCGGGTTGGGGTTTTTTGTTTGCGGTCGGGTTTCCCTGGGAGCGAATCGCCGGGGCGCAGGTGGTCAGCATCGGCCGGCTGCGATATGATCGGGGCTTGGAACACCCGCCGGGTCGCTTACCGGCCCGGTTTTCTCGGCTCATGGACGAGGGCACTTGCTATGTCCGGTAACGGTCAGGCACTCTCCGGCGGGGCGGTAGCCTCGTTGGAACGGGTTCCCCCGCACAGTCTGGAATCGGAAAAGGCGGTCCTGGGTGGGATTCTGCTGGACCCGGACCGCTTCGACGAAGTGGCGCTGCTGCTGCAAGAGGAAGACTTCTACCATGACGCCCACCAGGTCATCTTCCACCACATGCGGCAGCTTTACGAACAGGGGAAGCGGATCGATCAAACCTTGCTGGTGGACCGCATCAAGGCAGCCGGCCAGTTCGACGACGTGGGCGGCTACCCCTACCTGGCCGAACTGGTCCAGACGGTTACCAGCGCGGCCAATATCGAGTTTTACGCCAAAGAGGTCCAGGAAAAGTCCATCCTGCGGGCACTAATCCGTGCCGGAACCGACATCATCCGCGACGCCTACCAAGGACGCGGCGAAGACTCCCGGGAAGTGCTGGCCCGGGCCGAAGAACGCATCTTCGCCATTCACGACCGCCGCTGGGCCGGCGAGGTGACGCCGATAGACCTGGTTCTGCAGGAAACCTTTACCCGCATCGACGCCCGACTCCACAGCCACGAGGGCGTGTTCACCGGGTTTACCGACCTGGACAATCTGACCGGCGGGCTGCACCCGGGCGAGCTGATCATCCTGGCCGCCCGGCCCAGCATGGGCAAAACGGCCCTGGCGCTGAACATCGCCGACCACGTGGCCGTGAACCTGAAAGAAACCACGCTGGTGGTCAGTCTGGAAATGTCCAGTCTGGAGCTGGGCCAGCGATTGTTGTGCGCTCGGGGACGGATTAACGGCAACAAGTTTCGCAGCAACTTCCTTTCGGCCAGCGACCAGCAGAAGATTGTCGAGGCGGCCAACGAGCTGTCCCAGGCCCCGCTGTTCGTGGACGACACGCCCAGCCGCAGCGTAACCGAAATCGCCGCGGCCGCCCGGCGGCTGAAACGCAAGCACGGCTTGGGGCTGATCGTGATCGACTACCTGCAACTGATCCAGCCGGACAACCCCAGCGATCCCCGTCAGGAACAAGTGGCCAAGATGGCCCGGCGGCTCAAAGCCACGGCCCGGGAGCTCAAGGTGCCCATCCTCTGCCTGGCCCAACTGAACCGCCAGGCCGAACTGTCCAAAGACAACCGGCCGCGGCTGAGCCACCTGCGCGAGTCGGGAGCCATCGAGCAGGACGCCGACGTGGTGATGTTTATCCACCGCGAGGAATACTACCTGAGCCGCGAAGAACGCGAACAGCGGGAGGACCTGCGAGGCCGGGCCGAGCTAATCGTGGCCAAGCAGCGCAACGGCCCCACCGGCGAAGTGGACCTGCTGTGGCATCCGGAGTTCTTGCGGTTCGACTCGGCGGCCACCTACGGCCAGGAACATTACGACGAGGCGGAAGCCCCTCTGCCCCCACCGCCGGACGAACTGGAGTTCTAAGTCGGTAGCAACTTTTTTGAGCAGGCACAGGTGGCGTGGCTCTCCGGCGAGCCATCGGCTTCAGGGGGTGTGGGGGCGTGGAGGGATGGGGGC
>WFOE01000038.1 GCA_015488215.1 Planctomycetales bacterium | reverse complement strand
GGACAGGGCAGGAGGGAGGGGGGCGCAGCCGCTTCACCCCTTAGCCAGCGAACCGGCACGCCGCACTCCTGGGCAGTCTGCTCGGCCATGCGAAGGGCCACGTCGGAAATATCCACCAGCGTCACCTCCCAGTCCCGCTGGGCAAGCCACAGGGCGTGACGACCGGCCCCGCCGGCCACGTCCAGCGCCCGGCCCGGCGGTCCCAAACGAGGGAATATCTCCACCAGGAACGGATGCGGCTGGTGGTCCATCGGGCCTTCCTGGCGGTAGCGTTGGTTCCAGCGCTGGCGATCGGCTTCCGACATGGGGGCGTTCACTTCAGCTTGGGCAATCCTTGCTGCAGGCGGTGCTGGTTGACCAGTTCCAACGCGGTCGGTTCGTGTTTGAGAAACTTGACCAGTTGACTGGTCGTGGTGCCCAGGTGCCGGGCCGCTGCGGGCACATCCCAGCCCCAGGCTTGCAGGTGGTCCAGCACTTCGGCCAGAAGGAGCGGAAAATCCGCGTGCCGCGGGTTGAGAGACACCTTGCCCTGGCGAACGCGGCTTTGCCACAGTTTGCTGGGAGGGCGGTCCGGAGCCACCGAGGCACGCCGCTCCAGAGCCAGCTTGAGCCGCAGTTGCCGTAGCGCCTGGCGGCGATTCTCCGCCTGGCTGCGCCGCCGGTGGGCTTCGACCACCAGCCCGGTTGGCTCGTGCACCAGCCGCACGGCCGTTTCCACCTTGTTGCGATGCTGCCCGCCGGGACCGCGGCGCCGCGAAAACTCCACGCGGCACTGCCGCCAGAGTTCTTCCTCGGGAAGCCAAGCCGGATGAGGCCAGTCAGGCGCCGTTGTGTTCATCTCATTCCACGGTGAGCGAATCGCCGTTGTTCTTCGGCCCCAAGCCCAGTAGGAACGGCACTGCACGCTCGGCCCATTGTTCCGGACTTGGATAAGCCGAAGCGGCCGCCCCGAAGCAGCTTTGCAGCATGTCGGTATTGATCACCCCGGGATTGAACGCTACGGAGGCCATTCCCTTGGGCAGCTCCTGGGCCAGGGCCTGGCTGAGCCCTTCCACGGCCCACTTGGTTGCGCAGTAGGGGGCCACCTCGGGCGAAGTGGTCCGCCCCCAGGTGGAACTGAAGTTGACAATCACCCCGCGCCCCTGCTGGATCATCGCCGGCACGAAGTGGCGGATGACGTGATAGATGCCCTTGATGTTCACGTCCACCACGGCGGAGAACTCTTCTGGCGGCACTTCCCACAGCGGGGCGTTGCGGTTGATCAAAGCCGCCGAGTTGATCAAAAGCTCCGGTGCTCCGTGCGACTCAAGAACCGCCTGGGCCCATGGCTCCACCTGGTCGTCCCGGGCCACATCGACCACATCGACCCGATGGGGCGGGCCCCATTCCTGACGCAGCTTTTCCACCGCTTGCGCGTTGCGGCCGCAGCCCACGACGGTGTGGCCTCGCTGGATGAACCCCTGGGCCATGGCCCGGCCCAACCCTCGCGTGCAACCGGTCACCAGAATCAGCATGTCCAAGTTCCCTGAAACAGAAGGGGATGAGACGAATCATTTCGGTGCCGCAGCGGCTCCCCCGACTACGGCCGGTAGGTGGCGTAGCAGTTGGGCGTTTCCCACAGCCGGGTTTCGACCACGGGGAATCCGTGTTCCCGGGCCACGTCGAAGATGACCCGGGCGATATTCTCGGCCGTAGGATTGCAGTCCAGCAGGTAAAGCGGCTCGCCCAGCTCCTCTAGCGCCGGCACGGCCGGGTCCTCGCGGTGCAGGATCATCCGGTGGTCCAGGTTCTGGTCGATCCACTGCTTCATCACGTCCTTGATGTCCGAAAAATCCATCACCATGCCGCGCTGGTCCAGTTGAGCGGCTTCGATGACGATGAACGCCCGCCCGTTGTGGCCGTGCAGATAGCGGCATTTGCCCTCGTAGTTGAGCAGGCGATGGCCGTAGCAGAAGTCGATCTGGCGAGTGACGCGATACATGGCGGCAATCGTTTTTTCTTGCGGGGCAGAGGACCGTCAGCCCGAGCAATCCCAGCTTGCCGGAGGATTCCATGTTGTTGCAGGAACCCGGCAGCCGGGGCAGGGCAGGGGGCCTGTCATGATGGAGAATGAGCATACACGGTCGGGTCCTTTCGGCCCAGGCGGCGGAACACCTCGCGGCGTTCGTGGCATTTGTTGCAGCGGCCGCAGTGAAGCCCCTGTTGCGGGTCGGCGCAGGAGAAAGTCAGCTCCAGCGGTACGCCGTCGGCTAGCTTAAGCACCTGGTCTTTGGTCAGGTTGCCGAACGGGCGGAGCAGTTCCAGTGGAGCTCCTCCGGCTAGTTGCACGGCGCGTTGCAAAGCGTCGAAAAACGCCTGGCTGGCGTCGGCAAACGGGTTGGGGCCCAGCACGCCCAGGGCCAGCCGCTGCACGCCGTGGAGCTGGCACCACAGGGCGGCTTTGGTCAGCAGCAGCAGATTGCGTCCTGGCAGATACATGGCCTCGTCCGGCGTGTCGGCCCCGGGCACTCCCCGGCCGGTGAGGCTCCAATGGGGGCCATAGAGATCGGCCACAGGTTGTTCTAACACAATAAGTGGCAGCAGGTTGTGTGAATCCAACGCCTTCAGCAGCCGTTGCGTGGCAGCCAGTTCGGCTTCTTCCCAGATCAGCCCGCAGCGGACGAAAAGCGGCTGCACTCGGTGCTTCTGACCAAGCAGGTGGGCAAGCAGCACGGCGCTGTCCAGACCGCCGCTGAGCAGTAGGGCCGTGGTCGTGCGGCACATGGGAAACTCGGTGTGGCACAAAGGGGCAAAACGAACCGCCGGAAGACCATCTTGCCGGATTTTTTCCCGGCAGCAAGCGCACCTTGTCCCATGTGGCCGCCGAAGGCGCAAACGGAGTGGGGTTGTTCGCCGCGGCGCGGCCGGGCTAGAGTAGTCCAACGACGCGGCCGGTCCGTGCCGTCGCCGAAGCCGAACGGCTGCGTTTTGACCGGTTTTTTGTTTGAATCCCCCAGGGGCCTTTTTAGAATGAAGATAAGGAAGGCCCCGCAACGCAAGGAGGCAGCCGGTATGAAACGGTTTCTTGGGGCCGTGTTGGTGGCCGTATTGGCGTTTGCCTGGTGGTGCACTTCCGGAGCCGAGGGCCAGCGGGGCGTTCAGCCCGAGATGCCGCTCCCGGCCGCTTTGCAAGCCCTTCCGCCGGTGGTGCACAAACAGGTGCAGCAGGTCGTGGTGCTGGACCCGCAGCGGCGGGTGCTGGCCGTTTATCACATCGACTTGACAAGCGGTGGGATTCAACTGAAAGCCGTTCGGCAGATCCGTTGGGACCTGCAACTGGAAAACTTCAACGGGGCCCATCCCTTGCCTCGGGAGGTTCGCACGCTGGTCGAACCGCCCGGGTAGCCGGCTCCGGTTCCTTCCCGAGTAAGAGGTAACCGAAACGATGGCCAACTTCTTGTCGCCCGAGGAAGCTGCAAAACGGTTGGGTATCACCACCGACGAGCTGACCCAGCTCCGCGAACGCCGGGAGATTTTCGGCGTTCGGGACGGGGCCGGCTGGAAATATCGGGAAGACGAGATTCAACGCTACTTGGAAGAACACGCTGCGGAAGCGGCAGAAGCGGACGCCGGTGAAGGCGGCGGTTCCGCGCTGCAATTGGGGGAACCGGCTCCTGCCGAGGAAAGCGACTCGGTCCTGTTGAGCGAAGAAGCCCTGGGGCAAAGCAGCCTGAGCAGTAGTCCCAGCACGGTGATCGGTGCCCAAGGAGCCGAAGCGACCAATCCAGAAAGCGACCTGCAATTGGAAGAAGAACCGTCGGTGTTGAACGAACCGGGCGGCAGCGACGTGGCGCTGGTGCCCTCCAGCGAAGGGGGCAGCGACGTAGCGCTGGTGCCCACGCCCAATCCGGCCGGAGAAGCAAGCGACCTGGCGTTGGCCGATCTGGACGATTTGGGCCAGACGCCCGGACCGGTCCAGGAGACGCCGCAGGCGGAGTCGGAACAATCGGAACCACCGAGCGCTGCCGCCCAGGATGATGATCTCCCACCGCTGTTGTTGGAAGACGACCAAGAATCGCCCGCAGCGCAATCCGAATCACCACAAGGGGCCGACTCGCTGGATGTGTCCATTGACATGCCGGCTGGAGCGGTAGCATCGAAAGATTCCCAACAAGGCGATTCGGCCTTAGAGTTCGGAGCCAGCGACCTGGTGCTCGGCGAGTCGGTGGCGGGAGCCTCGGATCCGCTGCTGGGTGGTTCGGCTGGTGTGGTTACCCCCCAACCCGGCGGCGGGGCGGAAGACTTCGACGAAGACGATTTGGTACTGGGCGAAAGCAGCGAGAGCCCGCCGGCCACTCCGGGGTTGTCCGATAGTGGGATTTCGCTCGGCACGGCCGACGACAGCGGCCTGAGCCTGGAAGAGCCGCTGGACCTAGATGCCGAAGAGCTGATCCCTTCGGATTCTTCCGGCGAGGTGGAAGACCTGCCCAGCGAGGACGAGTTCAATCTCACCCCCGCGTTGGAACTGGATGAGCAGGACACCGAAAGCGGTTCCCAGGTGATTGCCCTGGACGACGAACCGTTCGATACCGAATCGCAAACCGTACTCAGCCAGCAACCGGAAGCTGCCGTGGCTCCGGTGCCCATGCCCGTGGCTGCCCCGGAAGCTCCTTTCTCCGGATGGACTGTTACCGGGCTGGCTTTCCTGACCATCTTCATGGCCATTACCGGCATGATGATGTTCGATCTGGTGATGCACATGTGGAGTTGGGATGGCCCTTATACCTACAACAGCTCGCTGATGGATTTGGTGCTGGGGTTGTTCGAAGGCTAATCCCGGTGCCGAGACGCTGGTGCCTGCCACGCCAAGGAGCCGATGGGACACTGGCTTACCAGGAAACGTATCCGTACCGCGCCCCTGGAATCCCAGGGGCGTTTTTTTCGGCCTTATCGGCCACAAGAAGGCGTCTCGTATTGGTTTGGTCGATACCACCTAGTGGCGGAAGCCGGGGGCGGCTCCCTGTACTTTGCCCGCTGCCGTGGAGTATAATTTTCCGTAGCCGGAAAACCTTCCCTGCACCAATCCCACCTGTGGCCCGTTGAGTTCATGGCTCGCATCCGCCTGCGCCGTCCCGATCAGCCCTTCTGGCTTCGTTTTTTATTGGGCACGTACGAGTTCCTGGCTTCCCTGGAACTGGCCGTTGCCCTGTTGAGCACGCTCTGCGTGGTGCTGGCCTATGGGACGGTGGTCGAAAAATACTACGGGCTGCGGGGAGCGCACTTCGGCGTGTATCAGTCGTGGTGGTTCCTGGCCCTGGGCGTGCTGCTGGCCGTGAACATCTTCTGTGCGGCGGCGATTCGCTTCCCCTGGAAAAAGTACCAGACCGGCTTCGTCATCACCCACCTGGGACTGCTGGTGTTGCTGTTTGGCTGTTTGCTGAAAAACCGCTGGGGGATCGACGCCCAGATGCCCGTGTTCGAGGGGGCCACCAACCGCTACGCCCTGGAAGACCAGTCGGTGTTGGAACTGACTATCGTACCCCATCAGGCCGACGCCTCGGGCCACGGGGGGCTGCGGGTGCTTCAGATTCCGCTCCGCACCGGTCCGTTCAATTGGCAGGACTATGGAACCAAGTTGGGCTGGTTTCCCTGGCGCCTGGCTCGTCGCGATCGAGGGTTGCTGCACCATCCGGCCCTGGAGAAAGAAGGCATCCAGGTGGAGGTGCTGGACTACTACGCCGACTGCGACGAAATCGCCACTCCGGCGGTGGAACTTCGGCTCAGCACGCCCGGCCGCCAGGTGGTCGATCCGGAAACCGGTCGCACCCGAACCGAAGTGGCGTCTGAGGACCAATGGATGCCGGTGCTGCTTCAGGTGCGGCGAGGCTCCTCGCACGGGGAGCGGGCCCGGGTCGGCATTCCCGACCGGCAGCGCGTCGGCGGCGGAACGATCACTTTCTGGCTGGCACCCAGCCGCCAGGAAACCCAGGCGTTTCTCCAGTGCCGCCCTCCGCAGGAAGCCAAGGCCTACGGGCAGCGGGGGGTCGTGGTCCTGTGGATAGGGGGGAAAACGTACACCGTCCGCGTGGACGAGCTGAAACGCGACGAAGTCAAAAAACTGGCCGACCAGGTGCAGCTCACCTTGCGCAGTTGGAGCGGCGCCCTGGGCGGAGCGCATCAGAACCTGGGAGCCGCCCTCATCGTCGAGGTGGAACACGGCGACCGGAAAAGTTCGCTGAGCCTGTTTGAACGTTTTCCCGAACGCAACGTCCAGGACCGGTCGAACCACGTTTACGGCTACTACTTCGTCCGTCGGGACAAAGTGGACAGCCAGGCGCTGATGCAGGGCAGGGGGGGCTCCCGGCTGGACATCATCCAAGGGATCGACGAACGCGGCAAACCGGCCCTCTACTACCGCTACTGGAACCGCAAGCAACTGGTCTTTGCCAGGCCGCTGCCGACCGACGGCACTCTGGCCGACGCGTTCCGCATGCCCATTGGGCAGCTCAAGCTCAAGGTGGTCCAATACTATCCGTCTCCGGAACCGGCGTTCGTCCTGCGGCCGCGTCCCTTTGACAAGGACTTGACCGCTTCCGGGGCGCGTCGGGCCGTGCGGCTGCGAGTTACCCTGGACGGCCGAAGCAAGGAGTTCTGGGTAACCGGTCCTCCTTACGATCCGCTCAATACGCCGCCACCCTCTTCGCGCTATACGGTGCAGGGCAAAGGGCGCAGCCTGATGGTCCGCCTGCCGCTCAAACAGGTCGATGTGGGCGTGCTGGTGCGGTTGAAGAAGTTTTACCGCAAGCTGGAACCGGGCACGCAACGGGCCACCTACTACGGCAGCACGGTCGATTTTCTCGACCCGGAAACCAAACAAGTGCTGCGCAAGGACGTGCACATCGCGATGAACGAACCGGTGGACTTTCTGCCCCGGGGAGCTTCCGGTGGATTGCTCAGTTCGTGGTTTTTGACCGGCTATTATCGCTTTTTCCAGGAATCGTTCTCCGGCCCCTTCCTGCCGGGCGAGCCGGTCTATGAGCAGTTCTATCGCCAGCATCCGGAACTGGCCGAACAGAAGCGGGACAAACTCTACCTTTCGACCCTTACGGTCAACTACGACCCGGGCCGGGGCTGGGTCTATCTGGGCTGCTGGCTGGTGGTCAGCGGCATCTTTACCATGTTTTACATGCGAGCGTACTTTTTCCGTCCCCGGCGTCGCGTCGAGCCTCCGTCTTCCCAGGAAGCTGCGCCGCGCCGTTCCCGAAAAAAACGCCGGCAACAGCCCGCTCCGGCCGCCTCTGGAGCGGGAACTACGACCGGCAAACACGCCTGACCCCTGCGAGGTGCCGATATGCGAACCGTCCGACACATACCGCTGGTGGTGATGGCCGCGGTGGTACTGGCCGCCGGAGCAAACCGCGCCGCCGGGGCGCCGCCGAAGCGAAACTGGGACCCCCTGCGGACAATTCCTGTGTTCCACGAGGGGCGAATCAAACCGCTGGATACCCTGGCTCGCGAAGCCGTCTCGGCCATCACCGGCCGCGAATCGCCGCGGCTGGGGCTTCTGGGCGAAGTCTTTCCAGGCGACCAGCAGACCGACGAAGGCGCCGTACCGCAGGTGCTCACGGTTCAGAACCGGGACAAGTACCAGAACCGCAAACCTTATCGCGAGGCGTTTCGCATCTTTCCCGGCGGAGAAAAACGCAAGTTCGATCCGGTCGAACTGCTCTTTAGCTGGATGATTGAACCCCAGCGCTGGGAACACGTGCCGTTTATTCTTTGCGAGCACGAACAACTGCGCAAAGAGCTCGGCCTGCCGGTGCTGGGGCCCCAAGGGAACCACCTCAAATACGTCTCGCCCGCCTTTCTGGCCGAGTCGGAGTCGTTCCGCAAACTGGCCAAGCAGATGTTCGAGGAGCGCCGCCAAGCGGCCCAACGCGGCGAGCCGCTGCGGGGGCTCTCCCATCTGGTCCAGGAGCTTTACCGACGCTACATCCTCTACCGCACCGTTTCGGCCACTCCCGATCAGCCGGCCGGAGACGCCGTGGTGGAACGGTTCTCCGCCGCTTTCGACGAGGTTCGCCGCCACTGGGCCATGCTGCACCAACTGCTGGGCGACGAACAGTTGCAGGAAGCCCTGGGAGTGAAAGACCCGCTCAAGCAGGCCGAAGACGCCCTGTTGCAGTTGTTCCAGTTTGTCCAGGCCCGAGTCGTGGTGCCGCGAATGGTGGACCGGGAAATCGAAAAACTCCGCCAGGCGATGGGCCGGGTGCACGCGGTGCTTGCCGCACACGCTGGGCGGGAATTGCCGCAGCAACAGGACGACCAGCAGAAGCAACGCCACGCCAACGCCCGGCGGCTGCTGCAACGTATGGCCGAGCGGGCTCAAGCCGTACTGGATGCGGCCGACCAGCTCCATGTGGCCGCGTACCGCAATCAGCTCCCGGTGCGGGTGGTGCCGGCCCTGGTGGCCGAGGCCCTGGAAGCCGATCGGCCCGGCACGCCCCCTTCGCCCTGGCTGGACCTGATGACGTTGGTCCACGCCCCCTTACGCGTGTTGGAAGTGCAGGGGTATCCGATGCGCGAAGTGCAACAGGTGCGCAAGGCCTATCGCGAGTTCGCCGCGGTGGCCGGCCACTCCGGCGCAGCGGCCGACGAGGCGCTGTTCCAGAAGCGGGCAGTCGGCTTCGTGCAGGCGCTGGATGCCCTGGGGCGGGCAATCAATCCCTTGCGCGAAAAGCTCAAGTTGAAAGAGCCCGATCCGCAACAGCTCGCCTACACCGCTTACCCGGACCGGGGCGATCTGTCCTGGGGTTCCAGTTGGCGCCGGGTGGTTTCCGAAGTGCGTTACAATCGCATCGCTCCGTTCCGCTGGGCCTGGATTGTGGCCTTTTTGGGGACGCTTTGTTACGCGTTGAGCTTCGGCCGGCTGCGCCGCTGGATGTTCTGGGTCGGGTCGGCCGTGATGTTCTTCAGCGTCGCGTGGGGGGTGTACGGCTTTTACCTGCGGGTGGCCATCACCGGCTGGGCGCCGGTGACCAACATGTACGAGACGGTCATTTACGTCGCCCTGGTGGTGGCTGTGCTGGGATTGTGGTTCACGTTCCTGCCGCTTTTCTGGTCCGGTGTGCAGCGGCTGTGGCAGCTAAGCGCCGTGCCGCTTAGGCGGGCCCAGCGGGAAGAGTTCGCCCGGCAATTGGCCCAGTCTCCCAAACTGGCGTGGCTCCGGGTGGGGCTGTGGGCGGCCCGACTGGCCCTGGCGCTGTGGATTTTCGACCTGCTTTCGCTGCGGGGAATCGGCGGATACGACGCTCCCATGCCGCTTTGGCCTCAGGGAGACACCGCCTGGGAACTGAATCTCAACACGATTCTGGTTTGGGTAGCTTCGTTGGTCGTGGTGGCATCGAGCATGTGGGCCATTCCTCGGGCGGGCCTGGCGCTGCTGTTGGGCTTGCCCTGGGGAGTTGTTTCCATCCGCCGGCAGCGCCCCCGTTGGCAGGAAGCGATGCAGCAGGTGTATCGTCGGTTGCCGTTTTCGGTGTCGGCCGCGGCTGTCTCTTTCATTCTGTTCTTGATGGCCTGGTGGTCGCCGGTGATGGACGACGGGTTCGAAAGCCTTTCGCCGGTGTTGCGGAACAACTTCTGGCTCACGGTGCATGTGTTGACCATCGTCACCAGCTACGGAGCAGGGGCCCTGGCCTGGGTCATGTCCGTGCTGGCCATGGGCTATTACCTCTTTGGCCGCTACCGCGAGCCCGCTCCGGCCAAGGAACACCAGCCGGGGCACGCCCCGGCGGCCGGGGAAGTCGCTTTGTCGACATCGCTGCGTCGGCGACCCCCGGAACAGACGGCCACTTTGGCCCACTACATCTACAAGACTTTCCAGGTCGCCGTGTTGCTGCTGGCAGCCGGCACCATCCTGGGCGGGCTGTGGGCCGACGTTTCCTGGGGACGTTTCTGGGGTTGGGATCCCAAGGAAATCTGGGCACTCATCTCCCTGCTGGTCTATCTGGTCATTCTGCACGGGCGCTATGTGGGCATGTTCGGCAATTTCGGCATGGCCGTGGGAGCCATGGCCGGCATGACTGCCATTGCGTTTTCCTGGTTCGGCGTCAACTTCGTGCTGGGAGCTGGGTTGCACTCCTACGGGTTCGTCGATGGCGGGCTGCTCACGGCCCTGGTCGTCTTCGGGGTGTTGGGAGCAGGCTGGCTGCTGGCGCTGGCCGCCTGGTTCCGCTACCTGCGGGAAACCGAACTTCCCGAGGAGCTTGCGGCCGCCGAAGAAAGCTCGCGGGAAACTCCCACTCCGGCTGCCCACGAGGCCCAGGACGCTCAGCCCGAGTCCCAGCTTGCTCCGGCCAAAGTCACCCAGGCGGAAGACTAGTTGCTGCCTGGTCCTTGCCCCGGAGAGAGGCCCGGGGACAAACACAGCGGACCGAGCTCTGCCGGGTCGGGCCTGCTTGGAATTGCCGCAAACGGGGCAGGGCAGGGGGGCGCGGTTCCATCGGGACATCCGGCAGCCGGGGTGCTTTGCCGCCACGGAAGAAATCGACTACCATTTCTGGCATCCGAATTGCATATTCTTCTCCCGGAACTTCGCCCCCTGCCGCTTTGACTCGCAGTGACACACATCCCTGTGTGAAGGAGCCCATTCGATGATGGATCCCTTCGGCCACGCCGAACTCGACCAGTTGTTGGAAACCAGCGCCTCGTGGTGCGTCAGTCTCTATATGCCCACTCACCGGAGGGCCGGCGAAACTCCCGAAGACCTGGTGCTACTGAAAAACCTGCTTCGGGACGCCGAAAAGCAGCTCATCCAGCGGAATATGCGCCCTGACGATGCCCGCAAAATGCTGCAACCGGCCCGCGAACTGGCCCAGGACCAGTACTTCTGGGTTCATTGCGACGACGGGCTGGCCGTGTTTCTCGCCCCCGGCTTCCACCGCTGGTATCGCTTGCCGGAATCGTTCGAGCCGCTGCTGGTGGTCAACCAGCGGTTTCATGTAACGCCCGTGCTGCCTCTGGTCACGCAGGAGCAGAAGTTCTATCTGCTGGCGTTGGCCCAGAACCACGTGGCCTTCTACCAGGGTGACCGCACGACTCTCCAGCAGGTGGAACTGGAGCGGCTGCCCAAGAACATGGACGAAGCGCTGCGTTGGGACACGCCCGACTCCACCTTGCAGGCCCACACCGGGCAGTCGGGGCCCAAATCGAAAAAAACCGCCGTGTTTCACGGCCAGGGGGGGCTCCCCGATGCCGAAAAACGGAACCTTTCCGACTTCTGCCACGCGGTGGCCCGGGTCGTGGACAAGTACCTGGCCGACAAGACCGATCCCTTGCTTGTGGTTGCCGTGACCGAGCTGTTTGCCGCTTACCAGGAGGCTAGTTCCTACGCCCACCTGTTCCCCGAGCCGCTTTCCGGGAATCCCGCCCGGATGAGCCAGCACGAGCTGCATCGGGCCGCTTGGGATGCGGTCCAGCGCATCCTGGAAGAACAACAACAGCAGGTGTTGGAAGACATCGCCGCGAAGCTGGCTTCGCCTCTGGTTTCGCTGGACCCGAAAGAGGTGCTGCTTGCCGCCCTGGACGGCCGGGTCGATACGGTGGCTCTGGCCCGCGGCAAGCATCTTTGGGGAACCTACGACGCCCAGCAGCGGCAGGTCCAACTTCTCGACAACCCGGAGCAACATCCGGATGCGGAAGACTTGCTCGACGCAATTGCTGTGGAAACCTATCGCCGTCGGGGTCGGGTGCTGCTGGTTCGCCAGGACCAGTTGCCTTCCTCCGAAGGGGAAGTGCTGCTGGCGGCCCGCTTCCGCTACGCGTTGCAACAAACTTCCGCTTCGTAAGCGAAACGGCCGACGCGGCGGGCTCGCTTACCGTGACCCTCATGCGGACCGGAGCGAAAAAGTCACGCCGCAGCCACAGCCGCCGGCGGGCCAGCACCGGGGGAGTTTACTCTGCTTTTGGGCCTTGGGATTATGCAGGTCATCGGGCCGTACCGCCTGCTGAGTCTAATCAGCACCGGGAAGGCGACCCAGATTTGGGAGGTCATCCGCGATTCCACGGGGCAGCGTTACGCGCTGAAGAAGCTCCAGGAATCCAATGCCGGCCGGACCGACGCGGCCCTGCTGAAGAACGAATACCAGGTGCTTCGCAAGCTGGAACACCCCAACGTAATCCGGGTGTTCGACTTCGGCACGCATCGGGAAACGCCCTATATGGTGTTGGAACTGTTCCGCGTTCCTAGCATGAAGCAGCTTGTGCGCCAGGGGCTGGAAACCTACGAAGACCGCCTGGAACGGATGGTGCGCGAAGCAGTAGGGGCCGTGGCCTATCTGGCCGAACAGGGATTGGTGCATCAGGACATCAAGCCGGACAACTTTCTCATCGGTCCCGAAGGCGAAGTGAAGCTGATCGACTTTGCCCTGGCGCGTCCCCGGGCCGGAGCGTTGGAGCGGCTGTTGCCCCGAAAGCGGAATATCCAGGGCACGCCCAGCTACATCGCCCCGGAACAGTTGCGCAACCGCCCGGTGGACCTGCCGGCGGACGTTTACAGCCTGGGCTGCACCCTGTATGAACTGGTCGCCGGCCGCACGCCGTTTACCGGGGCCAGCGTCAACGAACTACTGAACCGGCACCTGAAGCAATCTCCGCCCAATCCGCAGACGGCCTGCCGGCGTCTGGAGCCGGAGTTTGCCCGATTGATCCAGCAAATGCTGGCCAAAGACCCGCAAAAACGCCCCACCATGGCGGAAGTTCAGCGGCGTCTGGAAACCATCCCCAAGTTGCTGCGTCCCGCCCCCAGCGGCGCCTGATTGGCAAGGTGCTTGTGCGTTGCTACGGTGAAGGGAATCGAAGCAAGCCTGCCTTGCCTGCTCTTTCCTCCGGCTGAATGAGTTTCCACCAAGGTGAACCGCTACTTCGTTGCTTTGCTGCTGTTGTTGCTGGGGCTGTTCGTGGTAACGATGGTGCTCGGGCTGCAACTGCCCCAGGACCGCCAGGCCCTGGCGCTGGAGCAACGCCCTCAGGTCCGCACCCATCTGCTGCTGGGTCTGGTTACGGCCGTGGTGGGGATGCTGGTGCATGGAATCGTCATCACCTATTTCGTGGGCACCAGCCGCTGGTGCCGTGAAGTCACCGAAACCTATCGCCTGGAACCGGACTGCAACTTGCAAAGCCAGCAGCTCAAGCGGCGCACGTTCCCGGTCACGCTGGTGGCCATGTTATCGCTGGTGGTGTTGGTGGCCCTGGGGGCGGCTTCCGACCCCACCTCGCAGGTTTCGCCGGAGGCGTTCGCCGGGCTGCGGTGGAGCGATCTGCACCTGGCGGCCGCCTTCCTCGTACTTGGTTTGCAGGCGGTGGCCGCCTGGTTCCAGTGGACCAACATTGTGGAAAACCAGCGGGTCATTCGCCGTCTGGTCGAACAAGTGCAGGCCATCCGTCGAGCCAAGGGGCTGGACGATTAACCACTCCGGCCCGGAGAACCGTTTCAGAAACCGGGCGGCCCGGGGTCTTCGTTCCCCTAAAAAACGGTCGGGCCTGATTTCCTTCCCTGCGTGTTGAGTGCCCATGCGAGCTTGCATCCAACGAGTCTGCCGAGCCGAGGTGGTGGTTCAGGGGCGGAGCGTAGGCCGTATCGAACGCGGCTTGCTAGTCCTGCTGGGCGTGGCCCGAGAAGATACGGAACAGGATGCCCGCTACCTGGCCGAAAAAATCGCCACGTTGCGGCTCTTCGAAGACGACCAGGGGAAGATGAACCTTTCGGTGGAACAGGTCGGCGGGGCCGTGCTGGTGGTGAGCCAGTTCACCTTGCTGGGGGATTGCCGTCGGGGGCGAAGGCCCAGCTTCACCCAGGCGGCCGAGCCGGAGCAAGCCCAGCGGCTTTATACTCTGGTGGTCCGCTTGCTTCAGGACCGAGGGCTGGAAGTGGCCCAGGGGCAATTCCGCGCCCACATGCAAGTGCATCTGGTCAACGACGGGCCGGTGACGCTCCTGCTGGACAGTCGTAAAGTCTTCTGAGGCGGCCCCGGCGAAGCTACCTTTCGAGAACGTGGCTCTGGAGGAAAGCGAGCGAATCCGAGCCTTCCCCTGCAACGGACCGGTTTCAGCGAGGGGCTGTTTCTCGATTGCCAAGAGCTTGCCAGAGCTGTTCCAGGGGTTGCGTCGGGGCCGCGGGCCGGGAGGAGTCCGGCTTCGAGGGCTGTTGCTGTTTCGTTTCGGCTCGGCCGGATTGCTGCGTGGTGGCGGTATTCTCGGTCCGCCAGAGGGGCCCCTGAACGATGAGCGTGGTTAGCAACGCCAGTTTGCCGTAGGTGGTGATGTTGGCCCAAAGGCTGGGACCCCACCACTTCAAGGCCGTTCCCGACGAACGCTTCCGTCGGATGAGCACTCCGCGGCGCTGGAAGCTGTAAAGTTCGTCCAGCCCCAGGTGCACCAGATAGCCCAGCGTGGCAGCCGCCGCTTTGTAGAGTCGTCCGCTGGGCGTGGGATCGTCGGTCAGCAGCCAGACCAGCTCGCCGCAGATAATCGCCGCCGGGATGCTGTGGAACATCCCCCGATGGACCGTGTACCAGCGAAGTAAAGGGAACAACACAAAACGAATGGCCAGATACAGCACCCCGCCCAGCAGAATGACCAGATCGGTACTTGCTCCCAGGTGGCGCCAGCGGTCCAGCAGCAGCATGGGAGCTACGGCCGCGGTGAAGGAGACCGTTTCGCGCAGCGGCACGCTGCTGTCGCTGTCCAGGTCGGGCAGGATGCCTCCGGCGCTACACAGACCGGCGGCCAACAAGCAACTGTCCCAGGGCAAGCCGCCACTGTATCCGGCAAGACCATAGGCGATGCCCGCGGCAGTGCTGACGGTAATATGGGTGCGGAAGTTGGCCATCAGTGTACTTTCGCAACGGGAGCAAGCCACCCAGCGAACATGAAAAACAGGATGCGTTTTCTATTGTCGGCAGCCAAGGGCAACCAGCCCCGCGGGAAGCGGCCGCTAGCACTGCCAGCACCCGGTTCGGGGGAGTGCTCTTCGGCCCGAGGCGGGACAGGCACTATGATGCCACGGCGCCGGAAGGTTCCGGTCCAGAAGATTCCGGCTCAATCGGCACCGGAGACGTCACGGAGATTCAAGGCGGAGGCTCAAGGAGGAGAGAGCTCATGGGTACCTACGACGTGGTGATGCTGGCCATCCTGGGGGCTTGCACTCTTTGGGGACTGTGGCGTGGCGTGGCCTGGCAACTGGCCGCCATCGCTTCGATTGTGGTCAGCTACCTGGTGGCGTTACGTTTCAGCCCGCAGCTGGCTCCCCTGATCTCCGAAGAAGCCCCCTGGAACCGCTTTGCCGCCATGCTGGTGTTGTATCTGGCCACGTCGCTTGCGGTCTGGCTCGTGTTCCGGGGCATTTCCAGCACCTTGGAACGAATCAAGCTCAAGGAGTTCGACCACCAGATCGGGGCCTTGTTCGGGCTGTTTCAAGGCGTGCTGCTCTGCACGGCCGTTACGTTTTTCGTGGTCACTCTTTCCGAAAAGGGGCGGGAAGCCGTCGTGGCCAGCCGGAGCGGCTACTACATTGCCCGGTTCCTGGACATCTCGCACCCGCTGATTCCGGACGGAGTGCATCAGGTGCTGCACCCTTACTTTGAAAAACTGCACGATACCCTGCACAGCGAAAACGAATCGGACGGCACCGACGGCCGCGAAAGCTCCGCCCGTGGCGAAGAGAAGCGGCCCGGCCCGGCCACCGCCGGGAAGGATACTTCCAAGCCGGAAACCCCGGCCCAAGCAAACCAATCTCCGCTGGATGATGTGCTGGCCAATCTGGAACTGCTCCGGAAGGCCCAATCCGGCCAGGAACTCTCGACCGAGGAGTTGCAGCAGCTCCAGCAAGTGATGCAGAAGCTGAAGACCCTGGCCCGCGAAGCCGCAGCCGGGGGCTCTTCCGCCGACGCTGCCGCGAGCGGAGACTCCGGCACCGGGGGGATGGTGGACCAGTTGTTGCAGTTGCTCGGCAGCCAGACGCTCTCGCCGTTTCTGGACCCCGACGAGCCGGATCGTTCCGCGGGAACTTCGTCTCCGGCCCGCTCGACTCGCTGAAGCCCGAGACGCCGCCCCTGCGGAGTTCCGCACCGGCGGAAACTCGCCTGCCCGGCTGCGACCAACCCGCGGCAGCGGGGGAGTCGGATCGGACCGCGAAACGACCGGCTCGCAGGCCGCCTGAGGACCAGAAAACCCAGGTTTTTTCCTAGCCAAATGCACCTGGCCGCATCCGGCCCCAAACCGAACATAACAGACATTATCGGACGTTGGGGCCGCCGGCCGTGGTCGTCGGCTGTCTGGTTGGCGGTATCTGGAGTCTAGGGCGCGGCCAACCGGGTCCGCTTGCTCATGCCGGCGGAGCACCGCCCAGCTTCTGGTCCAGATG
>WFOE01000037.1 GCA_015488215.1 Planctomycetales bacterium | reverse complement strand
GCTTGGAGGCGTGGGGGGATGGAGGGGGTGCTTCCGCACCGGGCAAGAACCGCGGCTTGCGCCTTGCGCCTTGCGCAGGGAGCTTCCGCTCCAGCGGTGATGAAAACGCTTGTACTCGTGCTCGTACTCGGAATTCGTACTCGGCAACTCGTCTTCGGCAACCGCGAACTGGCGAGCCGGGAGCGTTAGCTCCCGGAGCACGGCCCGGCCGTGTGCGACTGGGAGCTGCCGCTTTGGGGGCGGGAAAAACGTTCAATCTCATTCACACTTGGAATACCGCCAATTCTAACTTTAAGTTGGCCGAGGGAGTAAACGGCCAGTGCTTTCTCGGGTTCTTCCCGGACTTTAGTCGGCGGCTTGTCAAGGATGTCGGGGATTGCCGAAGCGCTGGAGAGATTTGCCTTCGGGGATGCCAAAGATTACCTGGGTACTTCTCGGCGCGGTTGAGGGTGGTTACCCTCTTCGCCTAGGGCAAACGTGGTCACGCCCCCTTCTTCCCGCAGGGCTTTGGTCGTGGGCCCCCCGGCTTCTCCGTTCAAGGGGGTAAGCGGCGGCCGGTCGCCTTCTTCACCTGCGCGTCGAGTGGTGGGAGGAGGGCCGCCTTCCTCGCCCAGGGCTTGCGTTGTTACCCCGCCTTCTTCGCGGCCGCGAGTGGTGGTGGGTCGCGGACCGCCCTCTTCGCCCAGGGCCAGCGTCGTCGGCTGCGGCTGGTACCACCGCACGCGGGCCACCTGCGGGTGTGACTTGATGACCTGAAGCACCTCCTCCAACCCCTGGCCCACCGGCAGCCGCACCACCACGAACCCGTCGCGCCCGGTTAGTGGTTCCATCTCCAGCCCTACGTTGACCCACCGGGCTAGTTGTTCCCGCCAGGTTTTGATTACGTCGTCGGTCGATTGGTAGTAGCCGGCCGCCTTGCGGTAGAACGAGTTGGGAGCCAGCTCCACCAGCAACTGGGTGGCTCCTTGGGGCCGAGGGCCGGGACCCGGCACCAGTTTCCGTTCCAGAGGCACCACCTGGGCCACCGAGTCCTGGCCGCTTAGCTTTTTGGCCTGCTCTTCGGTCAACCAGGCCAGAAATCCCGCTTGGGGAGGTTTTTTGGGTTCCTGAAGCACGAAGTACGGTCCCCACACCCCCAGTTCGTGCCGCCGCTTGCTGCCGAAGCGGCGCAGGTCCTTGGGCACGACCACGTAGAGCCGGTGCCCCGGGCCGGAAGCCGACCGGTCAGCCCCCTTGCCGGAAGCCGGTTCGGCAAACGCCCAGTTCCCGCTGGCCGTGCCGGCCAGAGTGCCTGCCAGCATGGCATGCAGCAAGCTGCGACGGTCGCAGGCTCCGGGGTCGTCGGGCACGCCGGGCAACAAGCCGCCGAAGGGATGACGCATTGGTTCGCTCTCCGTTTCAAGGTACGCTGGCCGGTAAAGCAACCCGTTTGTCGGTTTGGGCTTTCGATGGTCGCTTCCACTCCCGGCAAAGCCGATGACTGTTCTCATCTTGAGCGACGAAGGCGACGAGCACGCCCTGCATGTGGCCTCCTGTCTTCAGACGCGCGGCGTGCCCGTCAAGTTCCTCAACAGCGAGGATTTCCCGGCTCGCTGCCGTCTGGTGCTCCGCCCTCAGCCCTGGGACGGAGCGTTGCTGCTGCCCGGGGGAGAACGGCTCCCGTTTGGCGAAATCCGCTCGGTCTATTGGCGAACGCTGGCCGGGTTTTCCACCACGGTGCTGCCCGATCCTGAACAAACGCTCATTGCCGAAAACGACACCCGCAGCCTGTTCGAATCCCTGCTGATGGAGCTGCCCGTCCGCTGGGTCAACGGGTGGGAAGCCTATCAGCTTCACCAACGCAAACCGGCCGCGTTGGCCCGGGTGGCCCGGCTGGGCGTGCCGGTCCCCGATACTCTTTTCGGCAACGACGCCGAAGCAATTGTGCAATTTGCCCAAAAGCACCCCCGTTGCATCTTCAAGCCCGTGCAGGGCGGGGCCTTTACCGAGCGGCTTACCCCCGACCATCTCACCCCCGAAAACCTGCAAAGCCTGACGCTTGCCCCGGTCACACTCCAGGAGGAAGTCCAGGGCCAGGACGTGCGGGTGTTCGTAGCCGGGGAGGAGGTGTTGGCCTGCGAAATCCATTCCCACAGCCTCGACTATCGCGAAGACCCCGACCCGAAGATTGTCCCCCTGCAACTGCCCGAGCAGGTCCGCCACCAGTGCTTGGCCATCGCCCGCACGCTGCATCTGCTGTGGACCGGGATGGACTTCCGCCGCCGCGAAGACGGCACGTACGTGTTCCTAGAGGCCAATCCCAGTCCCATGTTCCTCGGCTTCCAGCAACGAAGCGGCCTGCCGCTGGACGAACACTTGGTGCGTTTGCTGCTTGGGGAGTAGAGACTCCCCGGCCCACCTCAACTTGCCGCTGCCACGGTGTCGCCTGTCTTCTGATGAATCGGCCACAAGGGACACACTACCGGCAAGGCCGCGTAAAGCAGCCCTGGTCTTCTCGATCCAATGGAGCTCCGGCGCAGAGCTTCCCACGAGAAAACATGCCTAACAGCCTCCAGTTCCGGTTTTATCGCCCCAAAGAGGCTTATCACTCGGGCATGGACCAGCGGCGAGGTTGCAAACGGCCCAGGCGCTACTGCGGCACAGTGATCCCAAGTTGACGGCGCGCACCTACACCAAGCTAGGCATCACCGACTTGGCCGGTACGGTCCAGGGGATTCGGCTGCGGGGGGCAGGCAAAGACCGGCGGGTCGCCCCGGGGTTTTGACGGTCCAAAACTCTGTTTTTGGCGCCCCCTTGGATTTTTGGGTCCCCCTATTGTCCCCTCTTGGGGTTCTTTCAGTGGCTTTTTACGGCACAAGCTGACAAATAGGCTATTTTTGATTGATTGTCGGAAGTGCTTTGTTTGTCGCTACTTGGCACGAGCTGTCTTGGCGATTCTCAGTAGGCCCGGAGGGATTCGAACCCCCGACCAAGGGATTATGAGTCCCCTGCTCTAACCGCTGAGCTACGGGCCCTCGAAAAGCCGATCCCCGGCTATTCCTCTCCGGACGCCGGACTCGCTGGGGAAGGGGGGGTTGGTTTCCCCTGTGTAATTTCCGTTCGGTTCTTCGTCCTCGCAAGCCGTTGTTTTTCAGTTTTCCCACTTCAGCAACATTATAGTGGAGACTGGTTTGGCGAGAGTAGCAAAATCGACCGTGGCAAAATCGAATAGGCGGTGCCGGTTCCGGTCGATGCAGCGGCGGGGAACACCGCCCGGTTTGTTGAAAAACATTGACCGCCGCAGCCAATTCGGCTACAAACGGATAAAGAGGCGTTGATTCTTTGTTGCACCTTCCTCCGTGGTCGATAAGGTTACTAGCACGCCTCCCACCGCCCGCCTTGAAACATCCCGCCTGGAAAAAAGCACGACAATGGCCGCAACCAGCAGATTCGCGTGGGCTCTCACGGTTCTGGTGCTAGCAGTGGCGGCAGGGCCGGTTGTGGCAGCCGAGCCGCTGCACGAGCAGATCGACCGGCTGATCGAAGCCAAGCTGCCTTCGGCACCCGCGCCGGTGGCCGACGATGCCCAGTTCTTGCGTCGCGTGTATCTGGACTTGCTGGGTCGCATCCCTTCGCCGGAAGAGGCCCGAGCGTTCCTGGCCGACCAGTCGGCTGACAAGCGGGCCCGGCTGATCGAGCAACTGCTGGCTGCGCCGGAGTTCCCCTGGCGCATGGCCCACGTGCTTGACGACTGGCTGATGGAACGCCGTACAGCGCAGGGGATTTCCCGGCAGCAATGGCTGGAGTACCTGCGCCGGGCGGTGGAAGAAGGGAAGCCGCTGAATTGGTTGCTGGGCGAGTTGTTGCGGGCCGACCAGAACACGCCAGCCGAAGCGGCTGCGTTTCTGCTGGCCCGAGGGGCGGAGCCCAACGCCGTGACTCGGGACGTGGGCCGGGTAGTCTTCGGCGTGGACTTGCAGTGTGCCCAGTGCCACGATCACCCGGACATCGACGACTATACGCAGGACGTGTATTACGGGCTGTTTGCCTTTTACACCCGGACCGGCCTGTTTACCGACCGCAAGACCAAAAAGACCTTTTTGACCGAGAAGGCCGAGGGAGAGGCTTCGTACACTTCGGTGTTCGACTCTTCGATCAAGAAGGAACGGGTGTTGCCCTGTCCACCGGGCGGAAAGCCGCTTGCGGATCCCAAGCTGAGCAAAGAAGAACTTTACCTGGTGCCGCCGGCCAAGGGGGTGCAGCCCGTGCCCCGTTACAGCCGCCGGGCGCGGCTGGCCCAGGTGATTGAAGAAGGTTCCAATCTTTGGTTCCGGCGGAACGTGGCCAACCGGCTTTGGGCCATGATGATGGGCCGCGGGTTGGTGCATCCGGTGGATTATTTCCACGGGGACAATCCCCCTTCGCACCCGAAGCTGCTGGACCTGCTGGCCGACTATCTGCTGCAAAACGGGTTCGACTTGCGCGATTTTCTGCGGCAACTGGCCCTGAGCCGCACCTACCAGCGAAGCAGCTTGCCGCCGAAGACGCTTCCGGCGGAGATGCTGGCTCCGGAACTGTTCGCCGTGGGGCAGCTCAAGCCGCTGCGGGCCGAACAGTTGGCCTGGAGCGTGATGGAGGCCACAGGCACCAGCACCACCACGCGGGAGGCGCTGCGTAGCCGGTTTCTGCGGGACCCGAAGATGCGGGACATTTTCCAGCTAGACGCCAAGCGCGCCGTGTTGCTGGACCGGATGGTCCAGCAGGAGCTGGCCCGGCGAATGGACGGGAACGTCAAAGTGTTCGTCCGTGAGTTTGCTCCCCCGTCCGGGGAACCGCAGGACCAGTTCCACGCCACGGCCGGGCAAGCGCTGTTCATGAACAACGGTAATCTAATCCGCGCCTGGCTTGTCCCGCGTAGCGCCAATCTGACCGGCCG
Organism: Planctomycetales bacterium; assembly: GCA_015488215.1. Classification (GTDB taxonomy): domain Bacteria; phylum Planctomycetota; class Planctomycetia; order Pirellulales; family S012-138; genus S012-138. The sequence continues at coordinate 2,513 of WFOE01000037.1, read as the reverse complement.
CTTGCTCAAAATAAAAGACACGGACAAACTGGCCGAGGAGCTTTACCTGAGCGTGCTGACCCGCCGCCCGGACCCCGGCGAACGCCAAGCGGTGGCCGAATACCTGAAAGGGCGCGAAAAAGACCGCGCCGCGGCCATCCAGGAGATGGCCTGGGCTTTGCTGTGTTCGGTGGAGTTCCGGTTCAACCATTAGTCCCGAAGTGCAGCCGAAAACGACCAACCTCGACAATTGCGTTCTCCAGGGAGGATAAGCCATGAAATGCCGCTACGCCTGTGGAAGCCCGGAACATGCCCTCCATCGGCGCAAGTTTCTGGGCGCGTTGGCCGGGATAACCGGTCTGGGCACGGTGGGCTTTTTCACCCGGCCAGCGGTGGCTAAGGAACTGCAAAAGCGGCAAAAGCACATGCTGGTCATCTACCTGGCCGGCGGGGTAAGCCAACTGGAAAGCTGGGACCCCAAGCCGGGAACCGACACGGGCGGTCCGTTTCGGGCCATTCCCACTTCGGTGCCCGGGGTGCATATCAGCGAGCTACTGCCCCATACGGCCAAGCAGATGCACCGCATGGCGTTGGTGCGCAGCCTGAACACCAAGAACAGCGACCACGGGATGGGACATTACCAGATGACCCACGGCCGCAATCGCGGCGGGCTGAACGTGCCGCACGTGGGCTCGCTGGTGAACCGCTTGTTGCATCCGCAAGATTGCCCTCTGCCCGGGTTCATTCACGTGGGCCGCAACGGCGACATCAAGGACGCCGGTTACCTGGGCCCGCAGTACGGCAGCCTGGGATTGCCCTCGGGCGGCCCGCCCGCGGGGATCGCCCGGCCTAAGGGGCTTAGCGTAGAAGCGGACCTGCGCCGCCACGGTTTTCTGCGGAAGGTGAACGACCATTTTCTAGCCCAGCGCCGCTCGGCCGAGACAGAAGCCTACACCTACAGCTACGAGCAGGCGCTGCGGCTGATGGAACAGCGGCACGTGTTCGAAGTGGACCGCGAGCCGGAAAAACTCCGCGAAGCCTACGGCACGCACCCGTTCGGCCGCCACTGCCTGCTGGCCCGGCGGTTGATCGAACACGGTGTGACCTACGTGCAAGTGAACCACACCAACTACGACACGCACCACGAGAACTTCGACTTCCACATCGAGCAGTTGGGCGAGTTCGACCGCACGTTCGCCACGCTGCTGGAAGACCTGGCCAGCCGCGGCCTGTTGGAGCATACGCTGGTGGTAGTGATGAGCGAGTTCGGTCGCACGCCGCGCATCAACGTGCGGCTGGGCCGCGACCACTGGGGCCGGGCCTGGAGCGTGGCCCTGGCCGGCTGCGGAATCCAGCACGGCGCGGTGGTGGGCAAGACTAACAAAAACGGCACCGCGGTGACCGAGCGGGAAGTGGATCACGGCCACTTGTTCCACACCTACTTGCAGGCCCTGGGGCTCGACTCCTTGGGGACCGTCAACGTCAATGGGCGCGAGCTGCCCGTGGCCGACCCCTCGCGTGAGCCAATCGAGGAACTGCTGGCATGAACCCGCAAGCCCCCGCCGTGCCCAAAGTGGATGTGAAGGCCTTTCGTGAGATAAAGAAGGCCAAGTACAGCTCGCCGTTTCTGGCCTGCCGCTTCGATCCGCAGGGGCGGTTCGTCTTTGCCGCTGCTCAGGATTTTTCCATCCAGCGGTGGGAGCTGGACTCGGGCAAGCAAGTGGTCTACCAGGGCGGACACGACAGTTGGGTACGCGCCCTGGGTTTCGATTCCCAGGGACGCTGGCTTCTCTCAGGCGGCTACGACGGACGGCTCATCTGGTGGCCCGCCCAGGCCGAAAAGCCCGAGCCCATCCGCAAAATCGACGCCCACCAGGGCTGGATTCGCGCGCTGGCCGTCAGTCCCAATGGGCAACTGGTGGCCACCGTGGGCAACGATCGCCTGGTGAAGCTCTGGAAAGTGGAAGACGGTTCCCCGGTGGCGGAGTTTTCCGGCCACGAAAGCCACGTATATAACGTGGCCTTCCACCCGGGGGGTCAGGAGCTGGCCACTTGCGACCACCACGGGATTGTCAAGCACTGGTCGCTCAAGGAAAAGAAGCAGCTTCGGGAACTGAAAGCGGCCGAGCTGCACAAGTACGATCCCACGTTCCACGCCCACATCGGGGGAGCCAGGGCTATCGAATTCACTCCCGATGGCAAACTGCTGGCCCTGGGCGGCATCACCAACGTAAGCAACGCGTTTGCTGGGGTGGGCAACCCGTGCGTGGTGGTGCTGGATTGGGCCTCGGGCAAGAAGCACGTGGTTTACAAACCGGCCAATAACAACCTGCGAGGAACCACCTGGGGATTGGAGTATCACCAGAGCGGGTTCTGGATGGCCGTCTCGGGCGGTTCCGGCGGTTGGGTCTTTTTCTACCAAGGTACGAAGAGCCAGCCGGTCCATCAGGTGAAGTTGCCCTCCTCGGCCCAGGACTTGCATTTGCACCCGGGACTGGCACAGGCGGCCATTTGTTTCTACGATCGACACGTGC
>WFOE01000036.1 GCA_015488215.1 Planctomycetales bacterium | reverse complement strand
GCTCCTGCTCAAGACCCAAGACGCAAGACTTCCCCAAGTCGGCGGCTCGCCGGGTGCAAGAACTGGCGCTTGTTCTCGCATTGGAGCGGAAACACCACGCGCAACAGCGCACGGCGCACGACGCAAACCGGTTATCGGTAACGAGCTGCCGAGTACGAGCACGAGCGATTGTTTTTCCACCGAAGCGGAAGCTCCATGCGCAAGGCGCAGGGCGCAAGCCGCAAGACCTCTCTGTAGCGGCTCGCCGGAATGCAACGTCATCGGTCCGGACGGGCGGCATCTGCCTGGGGCAACTCTTTCCTCGGCTCCGGCGCCGCGGTTACCATAGGGGGCAGGAAGCCGGGGCTGCCGTTTCCTTCGGCGGTCCGGCAAGCCTTGGAGCGACTGATGCGAAGGAAACGCCGCTTCGATGAATCAACGGCCTTCTTCCGCTGCGGCTGCTGCGCCGCCTACGCTTTCGCTGGATATCGCTCCGGGGGAGGAAGAACAACTGGAGCGAGTGCTTCAGGAAGCCCAGCAGCTTCAGGGCACTTCGCTGACCCAGGACGCCTGGCGGCGGCTCAAGAAAAACCGCGTGGCCCGCTGGTCGTTGTGGTACCTGGCGGTGCTGGCCCTGCTGGCCTTTCTGGCTCCGGTGCTGCCGCTGCAACCGCCCCGATGGGTCGATACCGCGCGGCAGTTCCAGCCCCCTTCGCTTGCCGCTGCCCGGCTACCCGTCGCCGCAGCCACCCGCGGCCAAGGTGCCGCTGGGAATCCCACTCCCGATAACGCGGCTCCTGGCAACGCCGGCCCGCAGCAACCCGCGCCGCCCCCGGGGCTTGACGACCCAGTAATCCGCCAGGGGTTCGGTCCCTTGGGACCGGTAGGGCGCACGTTGCTGCGGTTGCGGCTGGCAGTGTTTGGTCGCTGGTGCATCCCTTCGGTTTGTGGGACCGATAACCTGGGCCGCGACCTGCTAGCGCGGCTGTTTTGGGGAGCCCGGGTTTCGATTATCGTGGCCCTGGTCGCCACGGGCGTTTCGCTCGTGATAGGCGTCACCTACGGGGCGGTGGCCGGGTACGTGGGCTCCTGGGTCGATAACGTGATGATGCGCATTGTGGATGTGCTGTACTCCATCCCGTTTATCTTCGTCGTCATCCTGCTCATCACCGTGCTGAGCCAGGAGGAAATCAAAACCTGGCTGATGGACCACGGGGTGGATCGCATCACAATCTTTTACTTCGTCGTGGGCGCAATCTACTGGCTCACCATGGCCCGGGTGGTCCGGGGGCAGGTGATTTCGCTGAAGAACGAACCCTTCGTCGAGGCGGCCCGCAGTCTGGGAGCCAGCCGGATGCGGGTGGTGTTTCGGCACCTGGTACCCAACCTGATGAGTGTGGTGGTGGTGTATCTGACGCTGACCATCCCTCGCGTGATGCTGTTCGAAGCGTTTCTTTCCTTCCTGGGCCTGGGTGTGGAACCGCCGGATGTTTCCTGGGGCCTGCTGGCCAATGAAGGACTGAAGGCCATCACCCCGGTACGCATCTACTGGTGGCTGGTCCTGTTCCCCAGCCTGGCCTTGGGAATCACGTTGCTGGCGTTGAACTTCCTGGGCGACGGGCTGCGGGACGCCCTGGACCCCAAGCTGAAAAACCGCTGAAAGGGCCGACGATGAAGCCGGTGCTCCAGGTGGAAGACCTTTCGGTGGAGTTCGATACCGACGAGGGGGTGGTGCACGCGGTGCAGCAGGTCAGCTTCTCGCTTTACCGCGGCCGCACGCTGGCCCTGGTGGGCGAAAGCGGATGCGGCAAGACGGTAACCAGCCTGGCCGTGATGGGACTGGTGCCTCGGCCCCCGGGACGCATCACCAGCGGGCGCGTGCTGCTGGAGGGCCAGGACCTGCTGCAACTTTCGCAGGCGGAACTCCAGCGCGTGCGCGGCCGTCGCGTGGCCATGGTATTTCAGGACCCGATGACCGCCTTGAACCCGTTCCTGACCATCGGCCAACAATTGACCGAAGCGATGCAGTACCACCTGCGGCTTTCGGCCCGTGCGGCACGCCGCCGCGCAGCCGAGTTGCTGGAACGAGTCGGCATCCCCGGGGCGGGCAAGCGGCTGGGCGACTATCCGCACCAGTTTTCCGGCGGGATGCGGCAGCGGGTGGTCATCGCCATGGCTCTGGCTTGCCATCCCCAGGTGGTGATCGCCGATGAACCCACCACGGCCCTAGACGTGACAATCCAGGCCCAGATTCTCGACCTGCTGCGCAGCTTGCAGCAGGAAGAAGACCTGGCCGTGTTGCTCATCACCCACGATCTGGGCGTGGTGGCCGACATGAGCCACCACGTGGCGGTGATGTACGCCGGGCGGATCGTGGAACAAGCACCGGTGGAACGGCTCTTTGCCCAGCCGCAGCACCCGTACACCCACGGGCTGCTCGGCTCGGTGCCCCGGTTGGACGAAACAGACTCGGCACGACTGACCACCTTGCCGGGCGAACCGCCCAATCTGGCCCGATTGCCTTCCGGCTGCGCGTTTCATCCCCGGTGTCCCTTTGCCGAGCCGCGTTGCCGGGAGGAACGCCCCGAGCTGCAACAGGTGGCCGCGGACCACGCTCGGGCATGTTTCGTGGCCTGGCGGGAACAAGCCCAGGGAACAAGCAGACCGAAGTAAAGCCCCATCGAGCAGAAGGCAGACTTCTCGCCCTGTGGGGGGCAAGATGCGAAACAGTCCAGGGGGCAGAAAAGCGGACAGACCGGCTCTACTTCAGTTCCCGATACGTCAGCACGCTGGCCACCAACAGCAGCACGGCGGCTACCACCATGCCGATGTCCATGAGCCAACTGGGACGGCCGAACGGGATCTCCAGGGCGGCATCCAGCCCGAATACCAAGGCGACCAAAACCGAAACGACCATCCCGAAGAGCGTGAGAAACTTCTGCATGAACGACGCTTTGGCCGAAGGGACTGCAATCACGGGTGATTTCCGCTCATACCAAACATGGGAAATGAGCCTAACTTGTCAAACCACCAGTGCCAAGCTGCACTGGCTCCAAAGTTAATTGCCCGCAGCAGGCGTTGCAATTCCCAATTTACCGGAAAAACCCAACCTGCCCACTTACGCTTGGCTGCCAGAGCCGGGTCAGTTCCTAGACTGGTTCCCAATCGCCCAGCAAGATCGACCTGCCCTGGGGCACAAGCGCAGTACCCCTGGGCGAGCCGGAAATCTACAATGGAACCGGAAGGTACGGGTGTTCTGGTCCTCGTTTGTCGCTGGCTGACACGGTTCGCATGAGCACCGCAAGTCCGGAAACGGCACTCTGCAAACGCCCGGAAGCGAAGGTCCGGCCGCTGTGGATTGGGCCACTGCGGGTCGATCCGCCGCTTTTGCAAGCCCCCATGGCCGGATTTACCAACTATGCCTATCGCCAGGTGGTGCGGGAGTTCGGCGGGGTGGGCTTGCAGGCCACCGAGATGGTCCACGCCCGCGGCTATCTGGAACACCTGGCTCGCCGCGGCGAGGTGCCCGACCGGCTCTGGGGAGTTCGGGACGAACCGCGTCCGCTGGCCGTGCAGATTTGGGACAACGACCCGGTGGCCATGGCCGAAGTGGCCGCCCAGTTGGCCCACCAGTTCCGCGTTTCGGTGGTGGATATCAACTTCGGCTGCCCGGTGAAAAAAGTAACCGAAAAAGCCCACAGTGGCTCCTGGCTGCTGCGGTGGCCGGATCGGGTGGGCCGAATCGTGGAAGCCGTGGTGCGAGCCTGCCGCCCCGTGCCGGTCACGGCCAAAATCCGCCTGGGCTGTACGCGCGACCAGATTACCGCTCCGGAAGTGGCCCAGGTGGTCGAACAGGCCGGAGCCGCCGCCTTGACCGTGCATGGCCGCACGGCTCAGGACTACTTCCGCGGCCAGGCTGATTGGGAACAGATTGCCCGATTGAAGCAGTACCTGAAAAAAATCCCTCTGATCGGAAACGGGGACATCCGCAGCCCGCAGGACGTGGTACGCGCGTTCCGGCAATACCCGGTCGATGGAGTCATGATCGCCCGGGCGGCCCTGGCCCGACCGTGGCTGTTCCGCCAGGCAGCCGCGGCCCTGCGCGGCGAGGAGGTGCCCCCGGACCCCACGCCGGAAGAAGAGCTCCGCCTGTTGCGGCGGCACTTCGAGTTGGTGTTGCAGCGGTTCGGCCCCCGCCGCGGCGTGATTCTGATGCGCAAGTTCGCCTGCTGCTACGCCCAGGGGCGGGCCGGTGCGCGGCTGTTCCGCACCCACGTGGCCACCATCGAATCGCCCGAGGATTTCTACCGCGTGCTGGAGCGCTACTTTCCGCGTTCGCCGCGGCCGGAGTGAACACTCCGCGCGGCCAGCTTCCACAGTTCCAGCAACACCAGCGGCACGGCGGCCACGGCCACAGCGACGCCTAGGTCGGCACCCGAAAGCGGCACGGTGCGAAACCACGGTCGAAGCACCGGCACGTAAACAGTGGCCAACTGAAGCGCAAGCCCTACTCCCACGGAACCCCAGAGCAGCGGATTGTGCCAGGTGCTCGGATGCCAGATTGGTTCCCCACGGCGGCGCAGCCCCAGCACGAAGAAAAGCTGCATCACGGCCAGCGTGAAAAACACCAGCGTGCGGGCGTAACGCACCTCAGGCGAGTCGGCTTCCACCTCGCGCGGCAGATACCACCAGAACACCCCCAGCACTCCGGTGGTCATCACTGCGGCAAATGCGACCAACTGCGTGCCCACTCCTCCGGCGAAGATGCTTTCGTTCCGCGGCCGGGGGCGGCGGCGCATCACGTCCCGTTCCGGAGGTTCAAATCCCAGGGCCAGCGCCGGCAATCCGTCGGTTACCAGGTTGATCCACAGCAGATGCACGGGCAGCAGCGGAAGTGGCCAGCCGGCCATCACGCCCAGGAACAACACCAGCACTTCGGCCGCGTTGGCCGTCAGCAGGTATTGCACGAACTTGCGGATGTTGTCGTAAACCACGCGGCCTTGTTCCACCGCAGCCACGATGGTGGCGAAGTTGTCGTCGGCCAGGACCATGCGGGCGGCTTCTTTGCTCACGTCGGTGCCAGCCTGGCCCATGGCCACGCCGATGTCAGCCTGTTTCAGTGCGGGAGCGTCGTTCACCCCGTCGCCGGTCATGGCCACCACGTGGTCCTGAGCCTGGAGCGCCCGCACGATGCGCAGCTTGTGGGCCGGAGCCACCCGGGCAAAGACGCCAATGTGCGGCATTCGCCGCCGCAGTTCTTCTTCCTCCATGCGATCAAGCTCCGCGCCGGTTACCACTTCGGCTTCCGCTTCCAGCAGGCCCGCCTGGGCGGCGATGGTGCGGGCCGTGCGGGCGTGATCGCCGGTGATCATCTTCACCTGGATGCCGGCACTTCGGCACCGGGCCACGGCCTCGGGGACCTCGGGCCGCAGCGGGTCCATCAGCGCCAAAAGCCCAAGCAGCCACAGTTCCCGTTCCACCGCCTCGGCGTCGTCCGGCAGGCGTTCCTCCGGCCAGGAGCGGCAAGCCACAGCCAGCACGCGATAGCCCTGGTCGGCCAGGTGGTCGGCCAAACGGTCCCAGTGGTCGCGAGTCGTTTGGTCCCAGGGCCGGTTCTCCTCTGGAGTGCAAAGCCCCTGGCAGCGGGCCAGCACCTGCTCGGCCGCCCCCTTGACCAGCAGGAGCCGTTGCCCCTGGGGCGTGCGATGCAGCGTGGCCATGCGTTTTCGGGCCGAGGAGAACGGCACTTCGTCCAGGCGCGCCCAACGGGAACGCAGCAGCGCCACGTCGATCCCGGCCCGTTGGGCCGCCGCCACCAGGGCGTTTTCGGTGGGTGTGCCCTGGGGCGTGCCGTCGGGAGCCAGTTGGGCGTCGTTGCACAGCACGGCCGCTTCCAGCAGGCGGGTTTCCCACTGGGGAACTTCGGCCACCGGCACGGTGCGGGCCACTTCCATGCGTCCCTGGGTCATGGTGCCGGTTTTGTCCGAGCAAATGACATCGACCGAGCCGAGCGTTTCCACCGCCGGCAACTGCCGCACGATGGCGTGGCGCCGGGCCATCCGTCGGGCGGCCAGGGCCAGCGTGACGGTAATGACCGCCGGCAGCCCTTCGGGAATGGCAGCCACGGCCAGGCTGACCGCCGAGAGGAACATCGTGCGGGCGTCGATGTGCGAACGCAGGTACCCGGCTACGAACACCACCACGCAGATAACCACCACGGCCACGGCCAGTGTGCGACTGAGCTGGGCCAGACGCTGCTGCAGCGGAGTTGGCTCCGGCCGGGCCTGGTGAACCATGCGGGCAATTCGGCCCAACTGGGTTTCCATGCCGGTGGCCACCACCACGGCCCGGCCCCGTCCGGTCAGCACCGCCGTGCCCGCGTGCAGCATCGAGCGGCGATCGGCCAGCGGGGCGTCCTCGGGTACCGGCTCGGGGCGTTTTTCTACCGGAAGTGATTCCCCGGTCAGCGGCGACTCGTCAGCGGTTAGATCGCTAGCTTCGACCACTCGGGCGTCCGCGCCCAGGATGGTTCCCGCGGTGAGTTCCAACAGGTCGCCGGGTACCAGCTCCTCTGCGGCAATCTCCACAAGCTGCCCCTGCCGCCAGACGTGGGCTTTGGGCCGGGTGAGTTGCTTCAGGGCCTGGATAGCTTGCTGGGCCTGGAGTTCCTGAAAAAAACCAATCCCCGCGTTGGCGGCCACGATTACGGCAATCAGCACTGCATCTTCCATCTGGCCCACGGCCACGCTGATGGCCGCGGCGGCCAGCAGCAACAACACCAAAAGATCCGTGAACTGGGCCAGCAGCAAACGCCACCAGGGCGAAGGGGCTTCCAACTCCAGGCGATTCGGGCCGAATTGCCGCAGCCGAGCGGCGGCTTCATCGGGCGAAAGCCCTTCCCGGGCGTCGGTGTCCAGGGCTTGGAGCACCTGGGGCACCGGCAACGACCAGGGCTTCTGGGGGAGCGACACGTGCTGGCGATTCAGCTTCAAGCTTTGGCTTTGGGTTGCTTCGGCTCCAGCGAGTAGATGCGCACGTGTCGATCGTAGAAACAAATGGCCGCCTGTGCCAGTCCCGGGTGCAAATGCAAGTCCTGGGCCGAAGAGGGCAACTTCACCCGGTGGACCGGCTGGCTCTTCGTGCCTTGGTAGAAAAAGACCCAACCGCCAGAACCGCCCGAGACGGCCATCCAGAACCCGCTCTGGTGATACTCCAGCCCCCAGGTGGTTCCTCGCAGGTTGTTATCAGCCGGTTTGTAAACCACGTGCTTCTTGCCCGAGGCCCAATCCAGCAC
>WFOE01000035.1 GCA_015488215.1 Planctomycetales bacterium | reverse complement strand
CCGCTCCCCCTCCGCCCCCGCTGACCGAGGCGATGAAGCAAGGCAAAGAGCCCCTGTACAGCTTTGCCCAACTGAAGCTGTTGTTCGAACAACGCCAGGCCGAACAAAAGACAGCCGAAGAGGAACCGCCTGCTTCCCCGGCCGAGCAGCAGGGGGAGCCTGAACCACCTCCTTCGACGGCGTAAGGAACCGTGCGGCCCGGGCGAACTCCTCGCTTGGGCCAGTGCAAGTTCTGCTCTAGAATACGCCGTGAGGATCGATTTGCCGGAGCAACGAACGATGAGCATGGATTTTCGCAGTCGGTTGCAGAAGGCCATCCAGCGCGGGCGGCGCACGGCCGAAGATCGCCGCCGCCAGGAAGAGCTGGAAGCCCTGAACGAGGAAGAGCTACGGCGGCTGCACAGCCAATACCGCCTGGCGCTGACCGAACGGATCGAGCAACGGCTGCGAGAACTGGTACGCGAGTTTCCCGGGTTCGAGTTCACCACCGTGATGAGCGACCGGGGTTGGGGGGCTGCGGTCAGTCGGGACGACTTTTCCGTTAGGGACGGCAAGCGGGAAAACCTCTTCAGCCGCCTGGAAATCGTCGTCCGTCCCTTTTCCAGCTACCATGTGCTGGAAGTGGCCGTGAAGGCCACCATCCGCAACAAGGAGACGCTCAACACCTCCTACTACCAGCGGCTGGCCGAAGTGGACCTGGAGTCCTTCCTGCAAACCATCGACCACTGGGTGCTCCACTTTGCCGAAAGCTATTCCGCCCAGGCGTAGTTGGTGGTTGGCACCTGAAAACATGCCGCGCCGACTGGCTGAGGAGGCTTTCCTCCCGTTGCACATTTCTTCCCTGCGGCTCTCTATGGACCGATGCTCCCTGCTATACTGAAAAGGTGGGCCGACGTTCCCCCGCATCGGAGAGGATTCGCGTGACCCAGGCGCCGGAAAACCTGTCCGCTTCCTCGCTGCAACCGCATCTCGGCGTGCCGCTTACCGCCGAGCAACTCCTGGAACTTCCGGACCAGGGGCGGCACTACGAACTGGTACGGGGAGAGCTGCGCATGATGTCGCCCGGAGGGTTCCAGCATGGTCGCATCGCCGCGCGTGTGGTTTCCCTGCTAGAGCAGCACGTCCGCCAGCACCAACTGGGGGCGGTTTGCGGTGCCGAGACGGGGTTTCTGCTTTCGCGCAATCCGGACACGGTGCTTGCCCCCGATGCGGCTTTCGTCAGCCGGGAGCGACTAGCCCCCCACGAGCAGAGCACCGGCTACCTGCCGCTGGCCCCGGACCTGGTGGTGGAGGTGATTTCGCCGCAGGACCGCTTCAGCCAGGTGGAAGAGAAAGCCCGGCGGTGGCTTGACGCCGGAACGCGCCTGGTGCTGCTGGTGGACCCGGGCCAGCAGCAGGTGCACGTGCTCCGCGAGCCCAGGCAGGTACTCGTGCTGGCAGAGGACGAACTTCTGGATGCTACTGACGTGGTGCCCGGCTGGCAAGTGCCGGTGCGGGAACTTTTCGCCTGATTCGTTCCGGCCGCCGAATGCTCCACATCCGCCCGCATTCGGTCGGGTGGTTGGTTTACGGTCCTGCTTGGGCTACAACGGGGCTGATTGGAGTGCGGCGGGTTCCCCTGAGTGTGTTTCGGCAGAGGTGGCCTATGTTGCCCCGCGTGCTTGAGCCGGAGGTGATGGACTCTCCGGAAGAGGCTCTGGCTTACGATACGATGGACCACACGGAAGTGAACCGGCTGTTCGTGGACGATTTGCTCCAGGCGGCCCGGCGGTTCGACGTTTCGCTGGACGGGATCATTCTGGACGTGGGCACCGGCACGGCTCAGATTCCCGTGGAACTCTGCTCCCGGAGCCCCGACTATCGAGTGCTGGGGATCGACCTGGCTGCGGCGATGCTCGATCTGGGCCAGGCCCGGGTGGATGCCGCGGGGCTACGCGACCAGATTCAGTTGCAACAGCACGATGCCAAATCGCTGCCGTTTGACGACGGGCAGTTTGCCTGCGTGATGTCCAACAGCATCGTACATCACATTCCGGAACCCGCCGTGGTGCTGAAGCAGATGTGGCGCGTGCTGCGTCCCGGTGGGCTTGTCTTCGTGCGAGATCTGATGCGTCCCGGCGACGAAGCCACGCTCGATCGCCTGGTGGAAACTTACGCGGGCGACGCCGAGCCGTTGCAGCAGGCCATGTTTCGCGCTTCGCTCCATGCGGCGCTGACCGTGCCGGAAGTGCGGCAGATGGTCGCCCGGCTGGGCTGTCCGGCCGAAACCGTCCAGGCCACCTCGGACCGGCACTGGACCTGGGCGGCACGCAAGGAAAACTAAGACCGTGAAGCGCCCCCCGTTCCACCTCGCCGCCCAGGAGCCGGAGCCGACGGCCGCCGGTGCGGAACCGGAAACGGCCACCCGCAACACCGAGCCGGCCGAGCGGGACGCCCCGGCCGAAGCCCCGCAGTACCGCCGCCAGCGAGTGCGGCTTTATCTGCTGGAACAACTGCTTGATTTACTCTACCTGGCTGCGGTTTCCTGGTTGCTGGTTCGCGGGCTCGAGATTCGGCCACCGCAGGGCTTTTGGGCCAGATCGTGGCAGTTGGCCACGGTGACGGCCGCGGTGCTGTTGGGTAACTGGGTCGTTTCGTTCCCGCTGAACTACTGGCGGGGCTACGTGCTGGAGCATCGCTATGGTCTGAGCCGCCTGCGGCTATCCGGCTGGCTGTGGCGGCAGGCGAAAGTGCTGGTGCTGGGCCTAGCGTTTTCCACGGCGGTTTTCACGGGGCTTTTCTGGTGCATCTGGTGGGCGGGACCCTGGTGGTTTCTGGTTGCGGCCGGGGCGTTTCTGCTGGTCAATGTGGTGTTGGGGCAGGTGGTTCCGGTGGCGGTGCTGCCGCTTTTTTATCGCGTGGAGCCGCTGCAAGACGAGGAGCTGCTGCGGCGATTCCAGCCTCTGCTCCGCCGGGCTGGATTGCATCTCCAGGGGATTTATCGTGTTGCCCTGGGAGCCGAAACCGTAAAAGCCAATGCCGCGCTGACCGGCTTGGGACGCACACGCCGCGTGCTGCTGAGCGACACGCTGCTGGAACTGCTCGGGCCGGAAGAGCTGGAAGTCATCGTGGCCCACGAACTGGGCCACCACGTACATCGTCATCTGCTCAAGCTGATGCTGTTGGGCACGCTGGCGGCCCTGGTCGGCTTCTGGCTTTGCGACCTGGCGGTATTCCACCTGTGGCCGGGACTCCCCGGGGGCGATTACCGCCTGGCCGGCCCCATGCACGTGCCCGTGCTGTTGCTGGCCACGGGCGTATTGTCGTTTCTGGGCCAGCCGGTCGGAAACGCTGTGAGCCGCTATTTCGAGCGGCAGGCGGATCGCTACGCGGTGCAGCAGACCGGCCGAGCCGAAGCGTTCGCCCGCGCCATGACCCGCCTGGCCCGGCTGAACAAGACCGATCCGAACCCGCCCCGGCTGGAGGTCTGGTGGCTGCATTCGCATCCGCCGGTGGTGGAGCGTATCCGGCTGGCTCGCCAGGTGGCCCAAGCGGCTAGCGAAAGTGAGCCGCTACCTCCCGATTGAGCAGGATGGCAAAGGCCATCGCGGCATAGCCGCCGTAGATGATGGCCCCCAGCAACTGCAAGTTGATCAGGCTGGTCAAAGCCATCAACACGGCCACTCCGGCAATAATCAGCGTGAGCACCCTGGCCCAATTTCGCCGTTTCAACAGTCCAACGCCGGCAGTAATCATGGCCGCTCCAATCAGAAACAAAACCACGGCGATGACGAACAAAATGGCACCGCCGAAGAAGGCAAGTGCTTGCACTTGTGCTGCCTGCTGGGCCGGCATGTCCTCTCCCATGGCCTGTTGGCCTGCCACGCCAAGTATCCCCGCACCAGTCAACACACAAATGCCGGCAATTAGATCCAAGGCACCCAGAATAAAATTGACCACCGCTACTGCAATCACCCCGCCGGGAGTTCCCCCCGTGGCCGGTTGCATTGCCGGGGCCTGAGGCGACTGGTACGGTCCGTATGGTTCTTGACCACTGGGAAATTGAGGACCTTGTCCTTGCGGCGGAAACGGTTGCGGAGGCTGGCTCATCTTTGGAAATCCTTGGATTTGAGGAACGACACCGGAAGCCGCCTTGTTGTACCGGCTGGTTCGTCAGAAGAAAAGCATTATTGGCCAGATTTTTACCCGCAGAGCGTCCTCCCACGTACCGGAACGGCCGCTGCGGTGGCGGCATAAGTGTGTTCAGGCTGCCCGGACCGATTGGGACTGTGGGGCCCGAGCCACCGCCTCCAGCGCGATTACGGTCCAGTTCGGCCGCTGCGTTCCGGCTTCTACTGCGGGCCACTGCACCCGAAGGTGAACCCCGTGGGCGTAGATGCGCAGCGGTTCCACCTCCGCCTCGGCTCCGGCCACCGGTTCGCAAAGCAGCTCGGGCACCTGGGGCAGCACGGGACAAAAGGCCACCTGCACGGCAGTTTCTTCCTCGTCCGGACGACGATGAACGCGAACCCAGCCGCTCCAGCGGTGTTCGCCGTCCTGGACCCAGTGCTGCCAGTGCTGCATCAGGTGGGGATCGTCCATCGGATCGGTGGCTTGTTCCTGGGCGGGAGAAGTGGCCGCAGGGACCGTTTCCTCGGTTCGCTCAGCGTCCGACGAATCGTCATGCCCGGCGGCAACCTCGGCAGAAGAAACGGGGGCGGTCTGGTCGCTTGGAACGAGGGAAGCGGGCCTTGCCACCGGTTGGCGGCCCGACCCGACGGCCAGCCAGAATCCCCAACCGGCCAGCTCGCCCAGCAGAACCCAAACCCAATAGAGCACAAGCGCCGTGGCCGAAGTGCCTGGCAGGCTCACAAGCAATGAACCCCAAAGGGCCAATCCCGTACCTAGCATCAGCGACCAGGCGGCCATCGGAGGCCAGAGCCTGGCGGCCACTTGGCCCGCGTAACGAAGCAACCCTCCGGCGGCCATCCACCACAGGGCCAGCAGCGCCAGAGCGCCGGGACTCAGCGGTTTGGACCACCACCCTGCCAGTCGGGCCACGGTCAATGCCAGCAGTGCCAGCCCCAACATCGCCGCTGCGGCAAGCCCCAGCAGGGCCACGCGTCGGGCCGAAACCGAGCCGAGCCGAGGGAACTTGCTCTTCGGTGAGGACATGCTTCTTTCTCTCGAATGGCAAACCGGGGAGAAATCGGCGCAAACACACAGCCAGCAGGCTAACTACCAACCCCGGCGGGCCGATTCAAGAGAACTTGCCCAGTCTCCCCGAGCCGCGGCATCGGCCGACGCAGGCGCAGAGAAGCTCCACCGTCGGCTTTCCTTTCCGCGGAAGCTCTATAGCCCCAAATTGCTAGCGAAGGCCCATACGGCAAATCCGCCAAACAGCGCGCAGGCCACCAGTAGCATCCCCACCCGAAGCCACGAAGCCCGCAGCGGCTTGGGCAGCACGCGGCGGTTCAGATAGATGAGCAGCGCGGAGTACAGTGCCATTACGGCTCCGTTCATGGCCGAGCTGAGCTTGAACAGCACGAACCCGTCGAACCGGCCCGAGCTGGCCACCAGCACCGGCACGCCCAGCAGGATCAAACCCCAAAGGAACGCAAAATACAGGCGGCTTTCGCTCCAGCGGGGATTGTCGCGGAGCCAGTTGACTTTGACCAGGTCGGTGGAGATGCGCGAGACGGCGTCCAGCACGCCGATTTCGGTCGAAAGCAGAATCCCCACGCCCATGGCCAGAAACAGATACCGCACCAGCGATCCCAACGGGTGGTCAGGATCGGCGGCAATCAGTTGGCTTTCTTCCCAGATGAAGCGCAAGTTTCGGGCGTGGTCGCCGGCGTCGGGCCGGCGCACTCCCTCGGGCGTATAGAAGACGCCGTAGCAGATGAGCATCAGCAGCATCAGGCTCACCAGGCAGGTGAGGAAGAAGCTGAAGAAGTGTTCCCAGTTGGCCAACTGCCACCAACGCCGCCAACGGCGCAGGTTGGGCTCGTCCAGCGGAAACATGTAGCCGGTTTCGGTAATCGGTTCCTCCTGGCCAGTAAGCGGGCTGGTAATCCGGCCCACATAGGCTCCCATGCCGTAGCCCTTGTCCTTCACATAGTTGGCCTGACCCAGGTTGAGCGTGCCACCCACTCCAGCAAAGGCCAACGCCCCCAGCAGCATCATGGCCGAAAGCTTGGAGGTTTCCGGATCGGGGAACCGGCCCGGCACCAGGCCCCCCAGCATCGCCTGCACGGCGTCGGCCCGGACCCACACTACCGCGATGCTCACCACCACCACGAGCACGAACAACACCAGGGCCATTTGCAGCCGTTCCACGGTGCGATAGACCACCGGCCCGGCCGTCAGCACCACCCCGCAAAGCACCAGCGAGGCCACGGCCAGTGGCACCGAGAGGGTATCCTGAGCCGGTTCCCGGTAGCCCTGGAACATCCAGCCCAGCAACTGCCCCGACCCGAAAGCCCAAGCCGGAATCATCCACGGCAACACGTTCAGCGCCAGGAACACCACGGGCCAGCCCCGGCCCAGGCGACTGAAGCCCGTGGTAGCGCTTTCCCCGGTGGCCAGCGCCCAGCGGGTCACTTCCATGTTGATGAAGTACTGGATCGTCACGCCCAGCACGCAGGCCCAAAAGAACACGAACCCGCTGCGGTAGGTGATGTAAGGCCACAGGACGAACTCGCCGCTGCCCAACGCAAGTCCGGCCAGGATGATGCTCGGACCGACCATGCGCCACAGCGGGATCGGCTCGGGCATCTCCCGCCACCGCACCGGGGGCAATCTGCCCGGGGGGAACACTTCCGGCGGCACGGGCCGATCGTCCGTGGGACCAGTCGCTCCGGCAGAACCGTCGGACGGATGGGCGTTCATCAGCGGTTCGACACGCAGCAAGGGGAACTGAGGCCAAGACAAACCACCGGCAACAGCCAGCCGTTCCGGCTGCTGCGAGTTGTGTCAATGATGGCGTGCCGGTGCCGGGATTGCAAACGGCCAAAGCCCCGGCGCCGCTTCGCCGGACCGGCAGAAGACGTTCCCGGCCGGGGGGGCAGTTCGCCCCCTGTTTTACTGGCTCTCACAAAACTTCCGGCCGCAAACGCCACGCCCCAGGCTTGGAGCAGCACCGGAGGGTTTTGTGACACGCTCCGAGGTTAGCCGAGGGATGCCTGTGTCTCTTCGTCCGGCAAGATGGGAAAAGACTGCTGAAGCTCCTTGGGAATACGCCGCGGGCGCCCCGTGGCAAAGTCCATGAAGGCCCAAAGCGTCTCGCCCCGGGCCAGTATGAGGGACTGTTCGGGCCGCACGATGGCAAAACGGCGCAGGGAGCTGGCCCCGCGAAAACCGGTAACCCAGGTCCACACTTCTATCTGTTCGTCGGGGCCGGCCGGGCGCAGGTATTCGATCAGATGGCGCCGCACCACGAACCCAGCCCCCAGTGACCGATACCGCTCGGCGGGCCAGCCCACCTGGTCCGAATGAGCCACGGCGGCTTCCAGGGCCCATTGCAAGTAGGCCAGGTTGTTGGCATGGCCCAGTTGGTCGATTTCCTCGGGCCGGACCTGGCGCCGCAGGCGAAACAGGCCCTGGGCATGTGGCGGGGGAAGCGTCATCGGGTTCGGTTTGTCTTCGTCTTACCGTCGCCGGGAAAGGACCGAAGCGGGGTTCAGTTCCGGTAATCGCCGTGGCAGTCGCTGCAGCTTTGGGTTACCACGGCCAGGGCTTTTCGGGCTTGTTCGTAGTTGTTCAGCTTGACCGCTTCGACCAGGTCGAGGCTCCCTTTCTCCATCGCTTTGGCGTATTCCAGGTAGGTATCGTCTTCGCCGTATTCGTACTCGGGGTCCTGGATTACCCGGGCCAAGGCGGCCAGCAGTTGGGCTTCGTGGAGAATCTTTTCGGCGTTGGCTTTGAACTCCGACTCGCTGGCCAGCCAAGGCGAGAGCTTGCCTTGCTGGGCTTCTTCCATCCGCTGCATCAGCGGCGGGCGATCCGCCGCCTTGGGGAAGGGGACCGTGGTTTCCACGTCGCTGCCGGCCTCGATCTTTTCGCCCCGGACGGCTCCCTGCAACAGCTCCAGCGCCCGCTTGGCCCCCTGGAAGGCCGAGTCGCTGTTCACCTTGCAGTTGAAGCCGCTGCGGGCCACGACCTCACGCAGCGCGGGAGCCACGCGCTTGAACCGTACGTCGCCCGGGTACTGGGCCACGATGTTCAGCAACACGGCATCGACGCTAAAAAGCCTTCGGGCCACGCGGTGCCGCCCGGATTTGAACTTGCTGGGCGTGCTTACCGCTTCGGCTAGCGGGGTGATGGAGCTTTTGATTTCGTCTTCGAGCACTTCCGGCGAGATGACTTTGGCCCAGCCCTGGCCTTCGGTTCCCGCGGCGCTGCCGCCCGAAGGCGCAGTGCCCGCTGGGGAGCCGCCCGCCGCAGGGGGCATCGGCACCCCGCCGCCGGGGCGGCCCGGGCCTACGGCTTTCCGCACGTCCGGGAAGAAAGCGTTCAGCACGGTAGGAGACCACTTCCGCGGCGGCTGCTTGCCGCGAGTGGCGCGTCCCCGGGACTGAGCCCACGCGGGCCAGAACACCCCCGCGACGGCCACCACCAGAAAAGTCGCCCGCAGCATACGAGTTGGCCACAAGCGGTTCATTGCCGTTTTCCCTGTTCCAGAGCGTGTGAAAGTTGGCAGCCGGAAGCTACCTTTGGGGGTTCCACTTTCGTGTTTCACAAGCAGGCCAGGCTTTTATTGTACCACGGGCAGGCACCGGCTGCGCGGGGATTTCGCCCCCACGGCAGCAGCGAGCGATCACTGCTGCGAAGCGTCCTGTTGCTGCCGCAGCCATTTGTCAAGCGGCGGGCGCAGCAAGTGGGCGTCGAGCCGCTGCTGCAACGCATGGGCCACGGCCAGCAGCGTTTCTTCGCCGTCCAAGGGGCCGGTGAACTTCACCGTCTCCGGCACCGTGTGGCCGTTGCGACAGGTGGTGCCCACGGGCAGGGCGATTGCGGGCAGGCCGCAAAGGTTGGCCGCGGTCAGATCATCGCCGCCCAGGTACAGGTCCACCTTCTTGAACAGCGCGTTCATCTGTTCGGCCAGTAGCCGCCGCAGCCGATTGGCCCGCAGGTACTCCACTGCCGTGATGAACTGGGCCGAGGGAAACACGGTGCGCCAGTAGTTGAGTCCTTCCAGCTCGTCGTGCCGTAGCAGGGGATCGAACGCGCAGGCGGCTTCGGCATCGAGGATCAGTCCCAACTCCCTAACCGGCACCATGTGGCGGAACTGGATCGGCTGCAGTCGGCAGCCCATTTCGGTCATAAGTTCCAGCACGCGTTTTTCTCCGGGGCTCAGTTCCTTGGGGAAGTAGCCCACCCGGAGCGGCTGCTGCCGAGGCGGAACCGGCCAGCGGAACGGTCGGGCCACGGTCGATTCGTCCCGTGGGTCCCGGCCCTGGATTACCCCAAAGACCAAAGCACAGTCCTGGGCCGTGCGTGCGATGGGACCCAGTTTGTCCATGCTCCAGGCCAGCGTCATGCAGCCGTAACGGCTTACGCGGCCGAAGCTGGGCCGTAAACCCGTGACCCCGCAGCGACGGCAGGGAGAGATGATGCTGCCGTTGGTTTCGCT
>WFOE01000034.1 GCA_015488215.1 Planctomycetales bacterium | reverse complement strand
GCTATGACGATTGCCCAACGAACCGCACAAGGGATGATTCTGGACGGACAGCAAATCCCCTGGGAAGAACTGATTCCCGCCCGGGCTTTCTTGCGCATGTGTCGCCGCTGTGCGGGGCGGCTGAAACTAGCCGATTCGCTGGGCACCCGAGTTACCGGACGCCAACTGCTGCTGCGCACGCTGGTGCTGCGGCGGCTGCTGGCCCGCGAGGCGCTCGACTCCCGCGACCAGGAGCAGTTCGTCGGGGTGCTGATTCCCCCCTCGGTCGGCGGGGCAGTGGTCAACGCCGCATTGGCTCTGGACCGCCGCGTGGCGGTGAACCTGAACTTCACGCTTTCCCGAAAGGAAATCGACCACTGCATCCACACCTGCGGTATCCGCCGCGTGCTCACCAGCCGCAAGGTGATGGAAAAGCTCCAGTTGGAGTTCGACGCCGAAACCGTTTACCTGGACGATCTGCGGGAAAAAGTCACCCTGGGCGACAAGCTGGCCGGGTTCTGGGGAGCCTATGTCCAGTCAATTGCGTCCCTGGAACGCCAACTGGGGCTCGATTCCATCGACCCGGACGAGCTGCTTACCGTCATCTTCACGTCCGGCTCCACCAGCATGCCCAAGGGCGTGATGCTCACGCAGGCGAATATCGGCTCCAACGTGCGGGCGGCCGAAACCGTGGTGCAGTTGAGCGACCAGGACGTGATGCTCTGTTGTGTGCCGTTTTTCCATTCGCTGGGCTACACAATCACCATGTGGGGCGCGCTGATGCTGGGCTTTCAGGGCGTGTGCCACGCCAGCCCGTTGGACGCCAAAATCATCGGCCATCTGGCCCAGGAGTATCGGGCCACCATTCTGATTAGCACCCCTACCTTCTTGCGCAACTACATGCGGCGGCTCAAGCCCGAAGAGTTCGCTTCGCTGGACCTGGTCATCACCGGTGCGGAGAAGTTACCGCAGGACCTGGCCGACGCGTTCGAGCAGCACTTCGGCATCCGCCCCCTGGAAGGCTACGGCACCACGGAGCTTTCGCCGCTGGTGAGCGTCAACGTGCCGCAGCACCGTTCCCAGGACGGCAAGTCCCACGTGCGCCAGGGGAGTGTGGGCCAGCCGGTCCCCGGCGTGGCCGTCCGCGTAGTGGACCCGGAAACCAAAGAACCGCTTCCCCCGGGCACGGACGGGATGCTCTGGGTTACCGGCCCCAACGTGATGAAAGGCTACCTGAACCAGCCGGACAAAACCGCTGAGGTAATCTTCGACGGCTGGTACGAAACCGGCGACATCGCCCACCTGGACGAAGAGGACTACATCTACATCACCGGGCGACTGAGCCGGTTTTCCAAGATTGGCGGCGAGATGGTTCCGCACATCAAGGTGGAAGAGGAACTCCAACGGGCCTTGGAACTGGGCGAAGACGAGCTTCGCGTAGCCGTAACCGGGGTGCCCGACCCTAAAAAGGGCGAACGCCTGGTGGTCTTCTACATCCCCAGCGGCAAGTCGCCCCAGGAGATGCGGCAAGCGCTGATTGATCGCGGATTGCCCAACATCTTCATCCCTTCGGCCGACAGCTTCGTTGCCGTGGAAGAAATCCCGGTGCTGGGCAGCGGCAAACTGGACCTGAAACGCCTGCGGCAGATGGCCGAAGAACGCTTCGGCATCCAGAAGGACCCGGCCTGAGGCCGGCTCGCCTCCGGTTGATTTCCGCGTCCCCGAGACGATTGCCCCCCGGCGGCTCGGGCGGTACGTTGAGGGGTCCGCACGGTTGCAATCGTCAAACGGAACTCTTCCCGCGATCCGGCCGAAGGGTCGCGGCTGATGGAACCGGGCCGCAGTGCCAATGAGCCAAAGCAAACGGCTGCTTGCCGAGTTGAACCCTGCGCAGCGCCAGGCCGTAGAAACCCTGGCCGGACCGCTGCTGGTGCTGGCCGGGGCCGGAACGGGCAAGACCCGGGTGGTCACCTACCGCATGGCCAACCTGATTCTGCACGGCACCCCACCCCAGCGGATGTTGGCCGTTACCTTCACCCGCAAAGCGGCCGGGGAGATGCTCGCCCGGCTCAAACGCCTCATCCGGCTCCGCGGCAACCGCTGTCCCACCGTGGGCACGTTTCATTCCCTGTGCCTGGAAATCCTCCGGCGGCACGCCCCGCGGCTGGGGTTTCCCCGGGGATTTGCCATCTACGACCGGGGCGACCAGTTGGGTGTTATTCGCTCCGTACTGCGCGAGCTGGCCACCGGCGGCGTGGGTTTCCGTCCGGCGGATCTGGCCGCGCTGTTTAGCACGTGGAAAGCCCAGGGCCTCTGGCCCCATCAGGCGGCGGCCAAGGCCCTGGACGACCGCACGCACGTGGCCGCGATGATCTACCGCCGGTACCAGAACACGCTGCGGCTGGCCGGGGCCATGGATTTCGATGATCTGCTGCTGATGACCGAGCGGCTCTTTGAAGAACACCCCCAGGTGCTGGAAGAAGAAGCCGCCCGGTTCGACCACGTGCTGGTGGACGAATACCAGGACACGAACCCGCCCCAGTACCGCATCATCCGCCGTCTGGCGGCCCCGCACGGAAACTTCTGCGCCGTGGGGGACGACGACCAGTCAATCTACAGTTGGCGGGGGGCCGAAGTGGAACACATCCTGCGGTTCCGCCGCGACTGGCCCCAGGCACGCATCGTCCGCCTGGAAGAAAACTACCGCAGCACGCAACCCATCCTGGACATGGCCAATCGGGTCATCGCGTTCAACCTGGCTCGGCATCCGAAAAAGCTGCGTTCGGCCCGGGGGCCCGGTCCCAAGCCGCGCATCGTGGCCTACGAAGACGAAGAGGAAGAAGCCCGCGGCACAGTGGCCCAGATCCAGGCGGCGGTGCGCAGCCGTCAGGCTCGCCCGGGCGATCACGCCGTGCTGTTCCGCACCAACGATCAGCTTCGCCCCTTCGAAGCCGAGCTGCGCCGCGTCGGCCTGGACTATACCGTGGTGGGCAGCACCAGCTTCTTCGACCGCAAGGAGGTGCGGGATCTGCTGGCTTACCTGAAGCTGGTTCAGCGGCCCGAGGACGACGTGGCGCTGCTCCGGGTTATCAACACGCCGGGCCGGGGAATCGGCCAGCAAACGGTCGAATCGTTGCTGGCTTGCTCGGTCCGCCAGTCCCGCCCCGTGTGGCGTGTGCTCAACGATCCCCAATGGCTCGGCGGGCTTTCCCCGCGCGTGCAGCAAGCCGTGAAGGAGTTTGCCGCACTGGTGGAGCAGCTTCGCCACCAGGCTCGTTCCGGCTGCGAAATGCACCCGCTGTTGGAACAACTAATCCGGCAGACCGACTATCCCCGGGAAATCCAGCGGATAAGCAAAACCCAGGACGAAGCCCGTCAGCGGCAGCAAGCCGTGGAAGGATTGCTGGAGACGGCTGCGGCGTTCGACCGAGAACACACCGCCGGGGGGCTGCGCGAGTTTCTGGACCAGGTGGCCGTGGCAGATCGTGCCTTCGCCACCGCGGAGAACGAACGCTTCGACGCGGACAAGGTGGTGCTCATCACGTTGCACGGTGCCAAGGGGCTCGAGTTTCCTCGGGTGTTTTTCGTCGGGCTGGAAGAAGGACTGCTGCCCCATCGCCACTCGCTGGCCGAAGGCGACCGGGCCATCGACGAAGAACGCCGCTTGTGCTACGTAGGGATTACCCGGGCCCAGGACGTGCTTGTGCTCAGCTACTGCCGGCACCGCACGCGTCGCGGACGCCGCCGGCCGAGCACGCCCAGCCGTTTCCTGTACGAAGCGGCCGGCCAGGCCGACATGGCCCGACAGGTGGCCCAACTGGCCGGCCAGGTCGCCGCACGAGAGCAGACGAGTCGGTGAGAACAAACGGGCCGATGGAAAAGTCGGATGTTGTTGGAGCCTGCACGACGGCGCTGCCCACCGGCGACCGGGAGTACCTAAGGGCTTGGAGGCGTGAAGGCGTGGGGGGCTGGGGGGGAGCTTCCGCTCCAGGCTGGAATGGGCTTGCGGCTTGCGTCCTGCGCCTTGCGCGGGAGCTACCGCTCCAAAGCAAGAACAATCGCCGATTCTTACACTTGGCGAGCCGCCAACTTAGTCGGCGGAGGCAGCAG
>WFOE01000033.1 GCA_015488215.1 Planctomycetales bacterium | reverse complement strand
GGAGGAGGAGGCTAATGCTCCCGCAGGACCGGTTGGCCGGTTGCGCTCCTTGGCTTGCTCGCCTCCCCAGCGGCCGGTGCAGCGGTACGGGTTCTTCCCAGCCTTCTGAGCGGTTGGCCCCATGGAAATACTCCGCCGGAGGAGGACGATGAGCTGTTGCCAGGCAAGCCCCTGTTCTTCCCGAGGGCCGACGTCCCGGTGCCGCATCGCCTGCCGCGGTCCCTTGTCGGGTACCGGAAAAGCAAGCCGGATGGAGGCTCGCGCCGGATTGGCTCTTGTGGGTACGCTGCTGGCCCTGGCTCTAGCGTTGGCCTGCGTGGGCGTGGCCGTGGACTTGGCTTTGCTGGGGGCGCATCGCCAGCAGTTGCGCTGCGTGTGCGAAAACGCGGCCTGCGCCGGAGCAACCGCTTTGCACGATCCGGCCGTGCTCTACATGGGACCGGAACGGGCCGGCACCCCTGGTCGCAACACCAGCCGCCACAACGAAGTGCGCCGCTGCGTGCTGCACGCGCTGACCCAAACCCCGTTGGAAGGAAAACCGCTGCCGCTGCGGTTCGACAACTGCGACAGCCCGGACGAAGACCTGCTGATCGGGTACCTGGAACGTCCCGAGCCCGGGCAACCTCTGCTCCCGTGGCACCAGGCCGCTTGGGCCAACACGGTGCAAGTGCAGGGCTGGTGCCGTGAAGATCGGGCCAATGCGGTCAGTCTGGCCGTGGGGCGTTTCTTGGGCCTGAAAAGCGCCCAGTTGCACGTAAGCGTACGGGCTACGCTGGAACAGCGGATTGCCGGGTTCCGCCCCTCCTCGCGGATGCCGGTCCCGCTGGCTCCCGTGGGAGTATGCTTCCAGAGCGGCCATCAGAGCTGGTGGGAACAGGCCTGCCGGTGCCCGGCCACCCCGGGCCAGAATGACCGCTTTCGGGTTTCCTCCCAAGGGCGCGTCGGCCGCGGCAGCGACGGCATTCCCGAAATCGAACTCCGTATCCCTTGGCAACAGCGGGAAAAACGCCGTTCCCTCGACTCCGGCAACGCCTGGCTGCTGAGCCTGGGCGGGGCCGACCCGGCCGAGCAGTTCGCCCGGGTGCTTCGCCACGGAGCCACGGCCCGGGACCTGGCGGCTCAAGGGGGCCGAATCACGCTCCAGGGGCGTTCCAGCCTCCTCTGGCTTTGGCATCCCCAAAGCTACCAGGTGTCGCAGGTGCAGCAGGCGCTGGAGTCGGTGCTAGGCCAGGTCCGTATCTGGCCGCTGGTGGTGCCGCCTGGAGAGCATGGGCTGAAGACCCAGGTGGTGTTCTTCGCCGCCGGTCAGGTGGTCGATGTCCGCCGGGACGACAAACACGGCCAGTTGATTGTTTGGGTTCAACCGGCGTTGCTGCGTACGCCCACAGCCCTGATCAACACCACCGTGGCCCGCAATCCCTGGATTGGCAAAGTGCTGGTCAACCAGTAGGTGCTGGCTTTTTCTGGGGCGCGAATCATTCTGGAACAGAGAAACCCAGGCAAACCTTCACGAGGGCATCCGCGATGAACCATCCTGCTTCGGCCGCTCCGGCCACCAACGGCACTGGCGCCCAGAACGGTTCTGCGCAGCTTCAGCAGTTCACCTTTCAGCAATGGGATCGGCAGCGGCAGCGCCTGCCCGAGCACGTGGACCCGGAACAGGTCCAGTTCCAAAAGACCAAAACCCGCATCCACCAGCAGTTGGTCGAATCGCTGGACTTGTCGGCCGTCCGGCCCGAGGATCAGCCCTATCTGATGCAGCAGATGCAGCAGTTGGTCCAGCAGGCGGTGGCCGATCCCCGCTATGAGCTGCTGCCGGAACAACGCAGCCGCATGGCCGAAGAGCTGATGGACGAGCTTTTCGGCCTGGGCCCTCTGGAACGGCTGATGCGCGACGAGGAAGTGACCGACATCCTGGTCAACGATCCTTACACGGTGTACGTGGAGCGGCAGGGGCGTCTGGAACTGACCGACGTGGTGTTCGCCGACCAGGAGCACCTGTGGCGGCTCATCCAGCGGATCGTAGCCCGACTCGGCCGCCGCATCGACGAAGCCAGCCCGATGGTCGATGCCCGGCTGCCGGACGGATCGCGTGTCAACGCCGTGGTGCCGCCGCTGGCTTTGGACGGGCCGTGCCTTTCCATCCGGCGGTTCGGTCGCCGCCCGTTGGAGATCGAAGACCTGCTGGCCGGCGGCTCGCTGCCCGAGCCGGTGGTCCGCTTCCTGGCCGCGGCGATCCAGGCCCGGGTCAGCATGGTCATCTCCGGCGGGACCGGGGCGGGCAAGACCACGCTGCTGAACGCCCTGAGCCGCTACATTCCCGAGGAAGAACGCATCATCACCATCGAAGACTCCGCCGAGCTGATTCTCCGCAACCGGCACTGGGTCCGCCTGGAAACCCGGTTGCCCAACATCGAAGGCCAGGGCGAAGTAACCCAACGCGACCTGGTCCGCAACAGCCTGCGGATGCGGCCCGACCGGATTATCGTGGGCGAAGTGCGGGGACCGGAAGTCTGGGACATGCTCCAGGCGATGAACACCGGGCACGAAGGTAGCCTGACCACTGTGCACGCCAACTCGGCCCCGGACGCCCTCATCCGGCTGGAGATGATGATCCAGTTGGCTGGTTCGCAGATTCCGGTGGAAGTAATTCGCCAGTACATCGCCAGCGGCATCCAGTTGGTGGTCCACCTGGCCCGGCTCAAGGGAGGCTTGCGCCGGCTGATGCAAGTGGTGGAAATCCAATCGGCCGAAAAAGGCCAATACCGGCTGGTGCCGCTGTTCGGGTTTCGGCAAACCGGCGTGGACGCGCAAGGGAAGGCCACGGGCCACTTTTTCGCTACGGGCGAACGTCCCCTGTGTGCCGAGCGCATTGCCGAAATGGGCATCGAACTGCCCCGGGACCTGTTTGTTCCCCGCGAACGTCTGGACGGCCGGTAGCCCTCGAGTGCCGAAAGCGGAGGCGGGCACCTCGTTCGTTCCCCTCCGGTCAACGCTTAAGAAACACCGCCTGGAAAAAAACGATGGAACCGACCTGGATTGCCTTGTGGGTGTTTGCCACGGTAACGCTTGCCGTCATGGCCGTGGCGCTATGGTTGCGCGAGCTGTTCTGGCGGCGCAGCCCCGCGGGGAAGGACATACCGGCCGGAGCCTTGCCGCGGCTGGAGCTTCCGTCCCCGGAACCCCAGAGCCGCGGTTTGCAACGCGTGGTGGATCGCCTGGCCCGGCTCGGCTACGAAGCCGGCTGCTTTCTGCCCGAAGACGGCACCTTTCTGACCATGCTGCTTTGCGGCACGGTGTTGGGCGGGGCGATGGTGCTGTGGCTCGATTCACCGCTTGCGGGCTTGGGCGGCTTCGTACTCGGGGCTTTCGTCTTTTGGGCCTGGCTGAGCTGGAAACGAGCCCGCCGGATGAGCCGCTTGCAGGAACAGCTCCCCGAGGTCATGGAACTGCTGGCCCGGACGGTGAAGGCCGGGCTGTCGGTCGATCAGGCCATCGCCCTGGTGGGCAGGACGGTTCGCGGTCCCTTGGGCGAGGAGTTCCGCCGCTGTGCGGCCCAAATGGAAATGGGGCTTTCCCTACCCGCAGCGGTGCAAGGGCTGGTGCAGCGGGTGGACCTTTTCGAGATGCGGATTTTTGCCACCGCGCTGACCGTGCAGCGGCAAACCGGTGGCAACCTGGTCCGCACCCTGGAACGTCTGGCCCGAATGATACGCGACCGCATCGCCGGCAAACGCCAGCACCAGGCCACCACGGCCGCAGGTCGGGCCAGCACCTGGGTGGTGGCCGTGGCCGGACCGGCCGTGCTGGCTTATCTGGCCATCTTCCAGCAGGACTACCTCCAGCGGTTCGTCGGCAGCCAGTTGGGCAAGCTGCTGCTGGGAATCGCCCTGATGCTGCAACTGATTGGGCTGCTCTGGATCGTGCGCATCATGAAGAACAAGTCCTTGTAATCCTCCAAGCGAGAACTGCCCGATGCACCTCACGGCTGTTGATCTCTGGACCGGAGCCACGTTCCTGGTTCTCAGCGGTACCATTATGTTCGTGGCCACGCTGGTGGGCCGCCTGCGCCGCGATCCCACCCGGGAAAAGCTCCTGCTGGCCGCCGAGCAGGGGAGCCGCCCCGGCGGGCTGGCCGAAGCAATCAGCCATCTGCTGCCTCTTTCGGGCGAAAACCGCTCGGCCATCCAGGCGGAACTGGTCCAGGCGGGCATCTACCGCCCAGGAGCCTTGCGCGACTTTCTCGTGCTGCGCAACGGCCTGGTGGCCATCGTGTTGCTTTCTTCCTGGGGAGCCGCGGCAGCCCTGGTTTCCCAGCAGCCGCAACTGGCCCGCTGGGTCCTGGTAGCCGGTCTGGTACTCGGGGGGCTGTGCTGGGCCGTGCCGCGAATGGTGCTCCGCAGTGCCGCCAAGGCCCGAGCCCGACGCATTGCGGCCGCGGTGCCGGACACCCTGGACCTGATGAGCATGTGCCTGGTCGGGGGCTTGTCGATCCGCGAAACGCTGCTGCACGTGGGCCGGGAACTGTTCCGCGCCCACCCGGACGTGGCCGTGGAACTGGTCATCCTGCGAGAACAGTCCGAACTGCTGGGCGTGGACCGGGCGTTTCAGTTGCTGGCCACCCGAACCCGAGTGCCCGAAACAGAATCCCTTGCCGGACTGATCCAGCAGGGTCAGCAGTTGGGAACCAACATCGCCGAAAGCATCTCGCAGTTTTCCGATTCGCTGCGGCTCCGGCGCCGCCAGGAAGCCGAACTGCAAAGCGGCCGGGCCAGCGTGCGGATGTTGTTCCCGCTGGTGTTCTGCCTGTTGCCGGCCGCGGCGATTTTCCTCTGGGGACCGGCGGTGGTGGAGATGGTGCGCTTTCTGGACCAGACCCAGGCGGAACTGCCCGCCCAGGCCAGGCCCATCAGCGCACCTCGACGTTAGTCGCCCAGTCCAGCAGGCGGCGCACACCGCAGGTGGATGACCTCCGAATCGTCCTGGTCCTCTTCATCCTCTTTCAGAGGAACCATTTCCAGGCGCTCCTCCGGGTAGAAGTAGCGCCGCACGCATTCGGCCACTTTCCGGGCGACTTCATCCCGGTCGAACGCTCGGCCCACCTCCAGCACCAGGGAGTACCGCTGCGCGTCTTGCACCCGATCCACTCCTGGCAGGGTGAGCAGCTCTTGCAGGAACTCGGCGAACGTGCGTTGCGGGTCCCCCAACTCCACGACGAACCGGCCGCGGTTTTCCCGGGCCATCTGTTGAGCCAGGTCCCACACCCGGGTTCGCCGGCTGAGCACCCGGTGGCAAATCCACCACATCTGCCGCGCGCGAGGAAACAGCGGCAATTCGCAAGAGAAGTGCATCTCCAACACGTACCCGTCGTTACGTGCCTTGTACAGCACCTTCATCAAGTGCAGGCCCTCCTGCAAAAAGAGGAACGTGACGGAGAAACGGCCGGGTGTGCATCGACCTGGCCGGGTGATTCGGCAGCCGAGAAAACTTGCCTCACCCGCCGTACTGCCTTACTAGAGGGTTTTCTGGCCCCGGGGGTTCGCGTCCTCGGTAGATTATCCGCAGCGAGGGTCTGGTTGTGCGAAAGGCTCGTTCTCGTGCGGCCCCGGGCCCCGTTTCTCTCAGCCGGGCAGCACACTAAACTTGAGCGGTAAGTTGTAACCCCCTGGTTCCAATTGACCGATTTGCCCAAGGCGTGAAACCTCCTTCGCAACCTCTGGATCCGGTTGCCCAACGGCAGTTCGCCCTGGAAGTGCTGCGGCGACTGCGCCGCGCCGGCTACGAAGCCTACTGGGCCGGCGGTTGCGTGCGCGATTTGCTGCTGGGGCTCGTGCCAGCCGATTACGACGTGGCCACCAGCGCCACCCCGTCCCAGGTGCGCAAGCTGTTCGGGCGGCGGCGGACCGTGCCGGTGGGAGCTGCGTTCGGAGTGATCCTGGTGGTCGGTCCGCCCGAGGCCGGCACGGTCGAAGTGACCACCTTCCGCACCGAAGGCCCCTACAGCGACGGTCGCCATCCCGACCAGGTCCGCTTCGCCACCGCCCGCGAAGACGTGCTGCGGCGCGACTTTACCATCAATGGCATGCTCTACGACCCGGAAACCGACCGGGTGCTGGATTGGGTCGGCGGACAGGAAGACTTGCGCCGCCGGATCATCCGCGCCATCGGCGACCCCCGAGAACGATTCGCCGAAGACCATTTGCGCATGTTCCGCGCCGTGCGATTCGCTGCCCGGTTCGACTTCCAGATCGAACCGGAAACGTTCCAGGCCATTCGGGAAATGGCTTCCCGAATCACCGGCGTCAGCCGGGAACGGCTCGCCGCCGAGCTGGAACAGCTCCTGCTGCATCCTTCGCGCCGCCGTGGGCTGGAACTGCTGGACGAAACCGGATTGCTGGACGTGCTGCTGCCCGAAGTGGCCGCACTGAAAGGAATCCCCCATCCCGAGCAGCCGCAAAGAGACCTTTGGGAACATACGCTCCAGGTGCTCCAGCGGCTTGCGGAGCCGGAGCTACCCCTGGCTCTGGCTGCCCTGCTGCACGAATGCGCCTTGCCGGAACTCCACCCGGGCGGGGACACAGCGTGGCCCCAGGGCCCGGCCCTGGAAGAACTGCTTCGCCAGGGGGCCGAGCAGGGAGCCAGACTTGCCGACCACTTTGCCCGACGCTGGCGGCTTTCCAACCCGGTGCGCAAACAAACCCGGTGGCTCGTCGAGCACCAACGGAGCCTCCGCCAGGCCGAGCAACTTCCCTGGAGCCGCTTGCAACCGCTGCTGGTCGCCCCGTGGATTGAAAACCTGATCAAGCTGCACCAGGCCGACATGGAAGCCTTGGGGCTGGAGACGCAATCCCTCGAGTACTGCCGCCGCAAACTGCAACTGCCGCCTGAGGAGCTGGACCCGCCCCCGCTTGTTACTGGCGAGGACCTGAAATCCCTGGGACTGAAGCCCGGCCCTCGTTTCGGCCGTCTGCTGGATTGGGTCCGCCAACAACAACTGGACGGCAAGTTGCACACCCAGGAAGAAGCCCTGGCCGCACTCCAAGAACGCCTGCACGAACCGTTCTGAAGGAACAGCCGTTATCGAGCATCGCCCGCCGCCCGGCACGCGAAGTACCCAGCCAGCAGTCTTTGGCACACCAACAGACAATCCGACTCATCGCGTCGGCGATCCGACTCGGCGCGTCGGCGAGCCCCGGACTGAAGTCCGGGGAGAGCCGAGGAAAACGCCTGCATGTCATTTTTGTCTCCGGGGACTAAAGTCCCCGGCTCGCCGAGTGCAAGAATATACGCTTGTTCTTGCCTCGGAGCGGAAGCTCCTGCTCAAGACACAAGCCCCAAGACGCAAGACCTCTCTCTGTGGCAGTTTGCCGGAGAGTCGTACCACCCGAGGCTGGCCAGAGCAAAAATGCTACCCCTTACGAGGCTTCCACCCCCTGCACGCGCACGCCTTGGGCGTCCAGTACCAGCACGGTGCGGGCCGCCGGGCCTTCGAGTTCCAGGGTGTAGGTTCCCGGCCCGCGCAGCGAAAGCCGGATCGACTTCAGCGGTTGCTGCTGCCAGAGGGCCAGAGCCTGGTTGACCTGTTCGAGCTGCTGCTGCAACTGCCGTCCCGGCTCGGTGGCCAGGTAAAGCCGTCGGGCGGCCGCTTCGGCGTGCGGGCCGTAAAGTTGGCGGAACCGGCCGCTTTCCAGAGTGATGCGCAACAGCCGGGCCAGCGGTTCGTCCAGTTCCGGAGGGATTTCCCCCTGGTCGATGGCCGTTTGCAACTGGCCGAACAGCACGCGATCCTCCGGGCGGCGAAGCTGGCCCAGGAACGCAGCCACCTCTTCGGCCAGTGGTTCTTTCAGTGGAGCAGGGACGGTCAGCATGATTCGGTTTGCCGTGGTTACGAGTCGGACGAAGGCTTCTGCGGCAGCTTGCACCTGTCGGGCGAGGAGTTCCCGTAATTCGGGCAGTTGCGGAGCACGTTCCATTTTCGGCGATTTGCCCCGGCCGGCACAGGCCATCTGGGCGGGAATCGGCTTGCGGCTTGCGACGTGCGCTGTTGCGAGGTGCTTCCGCACCGAAGCAAGAACAAGCGCCAATTCTTGCACTCGGCGAGCCGCCAGCTTTAGCTGGCGGAGGGCGGCAGGGCCGCCGGCCACTGGGAGCTTCCGCTCCAGCGGAAAAACAATCGCTCGTGCTAGTACTCGTGCTCGTGCTCGTACTCGGCAACTCGTCTTCGGTGTTCGCGAAGCGGCGAGCCGCTGACTTCCGCCCGGGGCTCGCTGTGCGTGAGCGGTGGTCGTTTGCCAGGATGCTGGGCAATCGTCGGCTCGGCCGGTTGCCCCTCTTTTTGATTCGGGCCGGAGCTGGGTAAGATGAACTGCCGAGGCGGATTGCCGCCGTCTTTTTCCGCAGCAGGCGTTCTCCGGCGGCAGCTTTTTCTGGAACCAACCGATGAGTGCGCAGAACGACAAAGCCGTGGTGCTGCTTAGCGGTGGGCTCGATTCGGCCACCGCGGCCGCCGTGGCCCGAGAGCAGGGGTTTGCCCTCCACGCGCTGAGCTTCGACTACGGCCAGCGCCATCGCTGGGAGCTGGACTGTGCCGCCCGGGTGGCCCAACACCTGGGCGCCGTGCGGCACGTGGTCATGCCAATCGACCTGCGCACGTTTGGCGGCTCGGCGCTGACCGACCGGATCGACGTGCCCAAGGGACGAAGCTACGAGGAGATAGAACAAGGCATTCCGGTCACCTACGTGCCGGCGCGCAATACGATTTTCCTGGCCTACGCCCTGGCCTGGGCCGAGGTGCTGGCGGCGCGGCACATCTTCATCGGCGTCAACGCTCTGGACTACAGCGGCTATCCCGACTGCCGGCCCGAGTATATCGAAGCCTTCCAGAACATGGCCCGCCTGGCCACCAAGGCGGGCGTCGAGGGCCGGGGGGTGACGATCCACGCTCCGCTGATCCATCTGAGTAAAGCCGACATCATCCGCACCGGAACCCGACTGGGCGTGGACTATGCCCTGACTTCCAGTTGCTACGACCCTGCCCCGGAGGGAATCGCCTGCGGCCTATGCGACGCGTGCCGGCTGCGGCTCCGGGGATTTGCCCAAGCCGGCCTGGTGGACCCGGTCCGCTACGTCTCCGGCGTGCCGCGTCCGGACCGGGATGCGGCTTCCTGCTCCTGAGGCTCGCCTCCGCCATGGCCTACGCGATCAAAGAAATCCACTACACCATCCAAGGCGAAGGCTACCACGCCGGGGTGCCGATTGTGCTGCTGCGGTTCAGCGGCTGCAACCTGTGGAGCGGACTGGAACAGGATCGTCCCCAGGCCGTATGCCGCTTCTGCGATACCGACTTTGCCGGGACCGACGGTCCCCGGGGCGGCAAGTATCCAAGCGCCCAGGAGCTGGCCCAGGCGGTCGCCCGGCTGTGGCCCGAGGGGGCCGGAGACGTGCCCCGGCGGGTCCTCTGCACCGGCGGCGAACCGCTCCTGCAACTGGACGCTCCGCTCATCGAAGCTCTGCACGCCCGTGGGTTTCTCATCCACCTGGAAACCAACGGTACGCTGCCGGTGCCTCCGGGAGTCGATTGGGTTTGCGTAAGCCCCAAGGCCGAAGCCCCCCTGGTGCAAACCCGCGGCGATGAGCTCAAACTGGTCTTCCCGCAACAAGGGATCGACCCGCAAGAGCTGCTTGCCTTGGAGTTTGACCATTTCTACTTGCAGCCGATGGACGGCTCGCGCTACGCCGAAAACCTGAAGCTGGCAACCCGCTACTGCCTGGAACATCCCCAGTGGCGGATCAGCTTGCAGATTCACAAGCTGCTGGGGCTGCCGTAGCCACCTTGGCGCACATGAAGGCTGTCGCCCTGCGGCAACAGTTGTTGACCGACCGCTGCGGCGGCGTTTCCCGAGGTCAACAGACGCAGGTTGCCCCAGGAAAACAGGACGGCGGCAAGGCTCTATGTAACGCTTTGGGGCACATGATGATACGGCAACCGTTCGGGCGTTCCTCCGGGGGCTTGGCACCGGGGTTGCATCTTCCCGCGGGCAAGCTCACCCCCCGAGACCTTCCCGCAGTGGAGGACGCCCCATGTCGCAAGTGTCTCGCATTTCCAGTCACCTTCGCGTTCCGAGCCGCCGGGCCGTGCTGCGAGGGATTGCCCAGACGGCAGCGTGGCCGCAAGCCTCCACCGGTACGATCCTCCGCCGGGAGAAGACTCCCTCCCGGAAGCTCCGGCAGGAAGAACTCCGCACCCGTATCCTGGCCGGGCAACGGGTGGTGCAGCCTGCGGGAAATCGTTCGCTCGGCTATCGGGTTTTCAAACGAACCGTTGACCTCCTGGGTGCGTTGACCCTGTTGGTGCTCCTCTCTCCCGTTCTGCTGGTTACTTACCTAGTGCTGTGGTTCACCACGCGAGGCAAGCCTATCTTTGTGCAGGAGCGCGTGGGCCACTGCGGGCGGCTGTTCCGCATGTACAAGTTCCGCACCATGGTGCTGGATGCCGAACGGGTGCAGCCGCAGGTGAAAAACGAAATGGACGGCCCGGTGTTCAAGAACCGCCAGGATCCCCGGGTCACGCGAGTGGGTCGCATCCTGCGTAAGCTGAGCATCGACGAGCTGCCCCAGTTGTTCAACGTGCTGCGAGGGGATATGTCGCTGGTGGGTCCACGGCCTCCCGTGCTCAAGGAAGTCGTGCAGTACGAACCGTGGCAGTTGCAGCGGCTGAGCGTGAAGCCGGGCCTGACCTGCATCTGGCAGGTAAGCGGCCGCAACGAGATTGGCTTCGACCGCTGGGTGCGGATGGACCTGGAATACATCCGCAACCAGAGCTGGTACCTGGACCTGGCGCTGCTGCTCAAAACGCCCTGGGCGGTTCTGACCGGCCGCGGAGCGTATTAAGCCCCGGCAGGGGGTTCGCCGTCTCTCTGCGGTTTTGCCTGTGCTAAAGTCGAGCGTATCTGGCCCGTTAGTTCATCTCGGCAGCGAGGCGGCGGGCCGCTTTGACAAACGGGCGTAGCATTTCGGCTTCGTCCGGGTGTTGGTGCTGGTAGCGTTGCAGATACTCCAGGGCCGAGTGCGGCTCTCCGTTGCGAAGCAGGATTAGCCCCATGTCCCGCTGCTCGGCTTCGTGGTGAGGGTACAGCATCAGCAGCCGCTGCTGCACCAGCAGAGCCTGAGCCCAGCGGTCTTCCATCACCAAGGCGTTCTTCAAATTGCGTAGCAACCGGGCAATCACCTGCCGGTGCGAAGCACGGCGGAAACACGCCGGGGACCACTGCTGCGGGCCGGACATTTCCTCCACGCGGCGGCGGCAATCGGCCTGGTCGAGCAGCTCGCCCTGGTTGAACGGGTCGATGTACCACCGCCGGCCGGCAAGCTGGCAGCCGAGCATGAAATGTCCCGGCGTGGAGACGGCGAACACGTCCAGCCCAAGCCGAACAGCCACTGCTCGATAGATTAACCCCAGGGTCAGTGGAATCCCCACCCGCCGGGCCAGCACCCGGTTGAGCAAGCTGTTTTGGGGATTGTAGTAGTCTTCCAGCTCCGTGCCGCGAAAGCCCTCCTGGCGATAGAGCAGTCGGGCAATTGCTTCCAACATCTGCCGCCGTTCTTCCACAGTCAGCGGCGGTAAGGCGAAGGGGACTTCCACTCGGGCGGCCAACTGGTCCAGCCGGTCCAGGCACGGCTCCACGAGCACGCGAGGACACACATCCCGCGCGCACTCGAGTGCCACGCGTTCCAGTTGCACCGGTTCGTCCCGAACCAGGCGCAAAAATTCGTCGCCAACTGGAAGCTTGCGATCCATGCGGCACATTCTAAACCAACCCCAGGCCCGGTGGTAGCAGAGAAACGCCTCGGGGCTCTCTTGCGCTGTAGTGCTCGCGTATGGGAGCGAGGTTTCGGTGTGGGAAGAAACGAAAAAACACGAGACCTGATTCGCGGCAAGCTGCCAGTGTCAGTTCGCCCACCGACCGGGAAAACCGTCGCTTGCCGGTCGTTTTCCTTGCGGGCGGCTGGTTGCCGGCAGGCGGGCCCCCGAAGGAACTTCAGGGGTCCATTCGGTCCCGAGCTTGCATCTCCTCAATCATCTTGTCGGTGCTCTGCGGGTCCACACGGCGGCAGGATTCGGTCAACCGGGCAGCCAGGGTTTCCATCTCCCCGGTCCATTCTTCCGGTGTGGTATCCGGTGGGGTGAGTTGGGCGAACTCGTAGCATAACAGGATCAATCGCAGCAGGTGCCGGAAGATGATCCCTTCCTGTTTGACCAGGTCGTGGGCTTTGACGTACTTGTCGAAGTTGTCGCCCATGTCGAGCAGTTCTCCGGCAATCCACACCGGCCGCACCCGCAGTTGGTCCACGTAGCCGTATTCGGATTCGAAGTACAGTCGCAGCTTTTCGGCAAGTGGCGGGTAGTAGATGCTGTCGTCTTCTTCCTCGTCCTCGTCTCCGACCAGCGGGGTTTCGGCCGCCATCAGCCCGCGACGCACCAGCTCCGGGTCCAGCCGCGTGGTAGCCAGCGGCCCGGGAGGCAGCTCCCGGTACGAAGGCACGCGCACTTTGCGCATCAGCGAACCGGGCACTTCAAGCACGCTTTCCATGGCCTGGATGCGTTCGTCGCGGTCGGCGATGCCAAGCTGCTGGATGAGAAAATCGCCGTAAAGCGGGTTCACCCCGCGAAAGACCAGCAACCGCTGGAGCTTTTCCGTAGGCCGAGCCAGCCGGGGCATGTAGAGTTCCGGGGCGGCCGATTCGGCCTTTTTCGGCTGTGGTTTTTCCGGTTCCGGCTGCGGTTGCCCAAGCCCCTGCAACAGACGGCCCAGCGTGTTGCCCGTGGGCCCGGCAGGCTTTTCGGCTTGCGGCGCTTCGGCCCCCTGGTCCTTTTTGGCCTTGCGCTGCGGGGGCGGAGGGTCCAGTTCCACGTAGCCTGCTTCGTGCAGCGTGCGAAGCATGCGGCTGAGGGCTTTGATCCCCTGCTGGATTTTGCCGGCGTCCATCAATCGGTGGCGGACGAAGTGGAGCAGGTCTTCCACCTCCGGCGAAAGCGAAAGCCAGTAGGCCAGCAGCCGCCAGGGCAACGGACCGCGGCTGACCAGCTTTTGCGGAGGGCTACGGCGTAGTTTTTCAAACTGGGCCTCGTTCCAGTACTGTTCGTTTTCCCGGCGCCGGGGTCTTTTGCGTTTGAGCAGTTTCTTTTGCTTCAGCAGCACCGGGTCCTTGGTGTCCTCGGGAATGGCCTCGTACTTCTGCTTCCAGCGCAGGATGCGCACGTCGTCTTCGTGAGCCAGACAGAGCACGTAGCCGCGGGTGTCGAACTGCGGCCGCCCGGCCCGGCCGAATATCTGGTGCGCGGTGCTGGAGTCGATCAGCCGCTTGCGGCCAAAGGGGCCTTTCATCAACGTGGTGAGCACGACGCTGCGGGCCGGCAGGTTGATCCCGGCGGCCAGCGTTTCGGTACACACGCACACCTGGAGCAGCTTTTGCAGGTAGAGCTCTTCGACGATGCGGCGGTACTTGGGCAACATGCCGGCATGATGGACCCCCACGCCCCGCTGCAAGAGCTGCTTGAGCTTGGAACCGGCCCCATGGGAAAAGTCGTATTGTTTCAACTGCTCCAACAACTGGCTGCGTTGCGGCTCCTGCACCAGCGAGCGTCCCTTGAGCTGTTCGGCCACGGTCCAGCACTCTTCGCGGTTGAAGCAGAAGAGCAAAGCGGGCGTGAGCCGGGCTTCGGGCGGCCCCTGGGCCATCTCCTCCACCAGCTCGTTGACCAGCTTGTCGCCAATCCACTGGAACGTGAGCGGCACGCGGCGCTGGTTGCTTTCAATCAGTTCTAGCGAGCGGCCGTGGGCCTGTTTGAGCCACTGCAGGAAAGCGAACGCGTTGCCCACCGTGGCCGAAAGCAGCAGCAGCCGCACGTGCTTGGGCAGCAGGGCCAGGGTGAGTTCCCAGACCACGCCGCGTTCCGGGTCCGAAAAGCTGTGGAACTCGTCCATCACCACGGCCGAAACGTCATCGAAGCGGAACGCCTCGGAGTGCAACAGCCGGTTGAGTAGAATCTCGGCCACTACGACGAGCACGGTGGCGTCGGGATTGACGCGTCGGTTGCCCGTGACCAGCCCCACGTCCTCGGCCCGAAAGCCCCACCGCACGGCGTTGGCCTGCATTTCGGCAAACTTCTGTTCGGTCAAAGCGATCAGCGGCGTGGTGTAATAAGCCCGGCGGCCCGTGTGCAGGGCTTCGAACATGGCCGCTTCGGCAATGACGGTCTTGCCCATCCCCGTGGGAGCGCAGAGCAGCACGCCCGAGTCGGTGCTGAACCAGGCCAGCAGGGCGTCCTCTTGCACCGGGTAGGGGGCAAAGGGGAGCTGCTCCAGGTACAGATCGCACAGTTCGCTGCGGGAAAGAGTCCAGCTCATACCCGCATTGTATGTTCTGGACAAGTGATGCCCAGGGCAGGACGCCGCGCCGCGAGAAGTTTCCTACCCCAGTTGCTCAAGGAGCCACCAGAGGCAGACCTTCTTCGGTTTTCACGTGCAGAAGCAGCCCGGATACCTGCTCCTGCTGCGGCTGATACTGAAACTCCGCCCGGGCGACCAGCTCCAGCGGATAGACGCCCGGTGGGGTCTTCGCCGGCACCGAGATGGCGAGTGTGGTTTCGTTCTTGCCCTTGGGTACGGTGGCTCCGTTCACCTTGGTTCCCGGTGGCAGCCCACGCAGTTGCAGCGTAACCGGGTCCTGGAACTTCTTGTTCAGCCGCTTGAGCGTCACTTTCAGTTGGGCCGGTTTCTTCCCGCGGTGGGCCACCAGCGCCGGCGGAGGGGCCAATGCCAATTGGAAGAACTTGGGGAACGGAGCACCGACCCCCAGACCCAGCGTCTCCACCCACGGCGGCGGAGGGTATTTGATTCCCGGAAACCGCTTTTGCCAGCCGGTCAGAGCCAGCACCGGCACTGTCTCTTTTGTTCCGGCCAGCTTTCCCCGGATACGAATGCGGTGGAAAGTGCCCGGGGACCATTGTGAGGGCACGGTAATCCTTAGCAGCACGTCCTTCTTGCCCTGGGGAATCTGCGTCCCCTGTACCTGCAAACCCGGCGGTCCGTCGACGGCAAGCTCCACGGCTGCGTTGGTTCCGTCCCGTTGTGCGGTTATCTTTACCACGGCCACCCCGCCCCGGGGGGCGTTGAGCACCAACGTATCGGCCAGCAACCGCACCGCGGGCACCCGAGACGATACCTCAACGCGGTAGCTGTAAGCCGGACCGGCTTGCCGGGCCAGTTCTTCCACTAGCAGGTAGTACACGCCGTCGGCCGGTGGGGTGAACACCAGGCGACCTTCCTCGGTGCCGGTGTCGTCCACTTCGGCCAGTTGTTTCCCTCCGGAGTCGAACAGCCGCAGATACAGATCGGCCGGAGAGCCGAACTGTCGGGCCTGGCCCTGGAACACCACCGCCTTGCCTTTTTGCAGGCGAAAGGCCCAGTAGTCGCGGTCGCCCGGGGATTGAAACCATCCGTTCACCCCACAGGGGAACGCCAGCGGCTGCACCTGGTCGCGGGCATCGTTGGGCCCGGTTTCGCGATATTCCGCCCGGGTGGAGCTACGCAGCCATAAAGCGGCCGCGTCCGGGAAACCGTCGGCGCGGAACTGGCGGCGCCACCACCCTTTTGTCGAAGGGAGCAAGTAGCTGCCTTGCCAGAGCAGCCCCGGCCCGGCCAGTTGCACCGCTTGTTCCTTCCCTCCGGCGAGCACCAGCGGGTACATGCCTTCGACCACCGGAAACCGGCCCACCCGCAGCACGTAGCCGAAGCCACCCCCGCCGCGAAAACGCACATCGTGCACCTGGATGGTGTAGCTGCCTTCCTCAGGGGCAGTGAATATCGTTTGCGGGTCGGAGCCTCCGCCGGTGGTGTCGTCCACGTAGAGCAGCTCCCGCCCCGAGGGAGCGAACACCTTCAGCACCAGGTCGGCCTGCGAGCCCAACGCGGCCGCCACCGCTTGCAACGAGACGCGCTGCCCGGCCTGGAGCCGGATGCGGAAATAGTCGTACTGCTCGGCGTCGGTCCGGCCCGAGACGGCAACCGGCCAGGAAAGCTGTTGGGCCGTCTGCGACTGGTGGTTGTTGGGGGCTTCGGCCACCGCGGGCAAGTGGTCCACCCAAACCAGCCGGGGCAAGCTGCTTCCTTGGGCGGTGACCAGCAGCAGCGGGTACACGCCTACGGGTTGCTGTTCGGGCACCTGGACACGATAGACTACCTGGTCGCCTTTTTTGCCGTTGTCGGCCACGTCCGGAGCAAGCCGGGCAGGAGCTTTCCACGGCAGGACGAGCCGCGAAGGCTGCTGGAGGTTTTTCCCACGCAGCGTGAGCGTGTTCTCTTTGCCCCGGGTCAGCACCAGTGGCTCAAGCTGGTTCAACTCCACCTGAGCCGCCGCAGGAACGGCCAACCAGGCCAGAAGCGTAGCACCGCACAGGATCCGGACAGAGGCAGAAAACAGGCGGGACATGGGAACGGCTCTTCCCAGCAGGAGGGAGGGATCGCTTGCCAGGCAGGCATGTTGCGGCGGTGCCTGCAACACGTGCTTTTACTTTAATCCACCCAGTTTGCAGGGTCAAAGAAGGGGGGGCGAGCAGGTCCCATGCAGGTTCCTGGAAGGGACTACGCCGAAGGCGGGGCCGCCTGGTCGAGAAACGGCGGCGTGGGCGGATAGGTGCCCAGTTCCACATGGTGGCCGTCCGGGTCCTGGAAGAACAACTGCAACACGCCGGTGGCCGTTTGCAGGTTTTCGCGGTATGGGATGCCGTGGGCCTGCAGCAACCGTTTGGCTTCTTCGATGTCGTCCACGTGAAGGGCCAAATGGTCGGCTCGGGTGGAAATGTTTTCGGTAGGATGGGGAGCCTGGGGATCTTCGATCAAGTGGATTTGCACCCCGTAGTTGTAAAGCCACGCTCCACCAAAGGAAAAAGGAGGCCGCTCGATTTCCCGAAAACCCAACACATCGCGGTAAAAGCGGCGGCTGGCTTCCAGGCGTCGGGTAGTGCGGGCAATGTGATGCACCGAACGAATAGGAATCGGCTGCGGCATGGTTGGCGGTTCCGCCGGATAGGGGGCTAGGGACTAGACAAACACACCTCGTTTTGCGGCGCCGAGTGTAGCAACGCCGCGGACCCTTGGGTAGTCGCCCCTGCGGCGGCCGGGGAGGGTATCCGGGAAGGCCGAACCACCAAACTGCAACTACGCGGCCGCTCGGGCCGGAGAAACCGCATCCGACGCCCAGTGCGGAGAGTCCTGGTCGGTCCGGGCCAGGATGATGCGGCTGCCGCCCGATTCGAAGCGGAACGGAACATACACGCATTCGGCCAGCGCCTGGCGAATTGCTTCGTGCCGTTCCGGCGGCGCAAACAGCAGCAGGAACCCGCCGCCTCCGGCTCCGGTGATCTTGCCGCCGAAAGCCCCCGCCTGGCGAGCACGCGTGTACAGGTGATCGATCTGGGCACTGGAAACCCGGCTGGAAAGGCTCCGCTTGAGCAGCCAGGCTTCGTGCATCAGGTGGCCGAAGGGGTCCAGGTCGCCGTCCCCTTGCAGAATCTCCAGCGCCTGGCCGACCATTTCGCCCATGACGGCCAACTGGCGTTGCCGCTGTTGGATGCGGCACACGTAGCTTTGGGCTACTTGGGAAGCGGCCCGATTGATCCCGGTGAAAAACAGCAGCAAGTGGTCGTTCAGCGCCTGGATGCGTTCGGCGGCCACGGGGACCGGACGGGCGGTAATCTCTCCACCGGGGGAAAAGACTACGTGCCGCAGTCCGCCGTAGGCGGCCATCACCTGGTCCTGGCAACCGACGGTTTCCCGCAGCAGTTCTTGTTCCACGAAGATGGCTTCGCGAGCCAGCCGCTGTTTGTCCACCGTTTGCCCTTGCAGTTCGTACAGGGCATGTAGCAAACCGACAGTAAAAGTGGACGAGGAACCGATGCCGCTGCGGGCCGGCAGATCGCCCGAGCAGTGGATTTCCAGCCCTCGCTCGATCCCCAGGTAACGGACCACTTCCCGCACAGCCGGGTGTTGAATGTCTCGGTTGTCCCGGCAGTTTTCGATGCGGGAATAAACGACCCGGGTGCGATGCTCGAAAAACGGCGGCAGCCAGCGGCAGGTCAGATAGCAGTACTTGTCGATCGAGGTGGCCAGGACCGCTCCTCCGTGCTGGCGGAACCAGCCGGGATAGTCGGTCCCCCCGCCGAAGAACGAAATCCGATACGGCGTGCGGCTGATAATCATGGCCAAAGTTTCCAATCCTTTGTACCGGGGCTGCCACCAAAGTGGCCCGGCCCTGATCCCTCCTCCATGAGCATAACTGCCCCGCCGATTCCAACGCCGCAGCGGCCTGGGCAAAACGGACCGGCAGGACCGGGCCAGGGTAGGAAACCGGGCCGCCAAGCGTCAACGGCAATCCCTTCCCCCCTCGCGCGAACAACCGGCACTGCTGCTACTGCTGCCACCTAGGGGGCGCCCCCCTTGGGGCAAGCTACAATGCAGCACAGCGGCGGAGAGGAAGCGTGTTTGCGTTCGGTTGCTTTGTCCAGCGGAAGGTTTCCGGGTGAAAACAACCAGGCCAGGGAGCGTGTTGCATCTTCGGCGCACACTGCGCAAGCGCCCCCAGCCGGCGGAGTGTCCCGGCGTGGCGATTCGCCCCTTTGCCGGAACCGAAGCGGAGGTGGAAGCCTTTCTGGCCTTGCGGCGCCGGGCTTTCCGAGGGCTGCATCCGCCGGTGCGTCCGTGGAGCCGCGACGATTTTCAGCGGCAACTAATTGCCCGGCCGTGGTGGGACCCCAACCGTTGCCTGCTGGCTTGGGCCACCGACGGCCAAGACCGACGGCTGGCCGGAAGTGCCGTATTGGCTATCTATGCGCTGGAAAAGCCCGTGGCAGCCATCTGCTGGCTGATGGTGGCACCGGAGTTCCGTCGGCGCGGGTTGGGACAAACGCTGTTGGCCCACTTGGAGCAAATAGCCTGGGACCAGGGAGTGCGGCATGTGCGAGTAGAAACCCACAGCGGCTGGAAAGACGCGATGCAGTTCTATCTCCGGCAGGGTTACTTGCCCAGTAGCGAGCGCAAATCCTCGCTGGAAAGCTGACCCACCGGGCAGGGCCGCTTTTTCCCCAAAAGCGGCTCGGGCTAGCCGGGGACGGCGGGGCTATACGTTCGGGCCGCTTCGGAACCGCCGGCGTTTGCCCGATCCGGTGGGGTGTTTTCTTCCGGTGGTGTCTGTCGGGCGAACACCACGGGGGATTCCCGTTGTAGCGAAGTGAGCATCCGTTGCAACGTTTCGGCCAACAGTTCCAGCAGCGGATCCTGGTGCCTGGCCGTTCGCTCCGGTGGGACCAGCAGCGGATCGCCGATCTGCACCACCACATGCCAGGGACGGAGAATCGGGGCCGTGTCGGTCATGTCCTCGGCCAGCCGTTCGGCCGTCTCCAGCACGCGCTCGGCCGAGGCGTAGTCTTGGATATAGTCCTTCGGGTAGAGCGACAACTGCTGGGCCAGGTACACGGCGGCCAGCTCTTGCCGGCGGCGGTCTCGTTCGGCCGGAGCGAGGCTTTCCTTGTCCTGCATCAACGGGGCGGCGATCCTTGCCCGTAACCGGCGAGCCCGAGCAATCACGTCTCCCCGGCGGTGGCCTGCCAGATAGCGTCGTTCCAGCGGCTCAAGCAGACGTTCTTGCAACTGCAGCATGCGCTGGTGCACCGGACCGTGCTGAACGCAGCCGTCGTGTTCCAGTTCCCGCAACGAAAGCCACGCTTCCACCAGTCGTTCGAGCCGCTCCAGCAGCGGCCTATGATGTTGCACCGGCCAGGAGAGCCGGCGTTCCAGTGCTTGCAGGATTTCCCGCAGCGCCCGATCGGGAGCCCCGCGATAGAAGTACTTGATTGCCACCGGGAACAGCAGCACGCGGTCCCACAGACCTTGCCGGTGCCGACGACAAGCGGCATGGCGGGCCACCAGAGTCACGCCGGGGCTGAGCTGCGCCAGCAGATCGTTGTGGCGGGTAATGGCCCCTTCGGGAAACACGACCAACGGCCCGCGAGCCTCGACCAGCAACTCCACGGCCGTGCGGATTGCCTGGCGGTCGGCCCCTTCGCGCAGCACGCTGAACGCCCCGCACCGGGGCAGCAGCCAGCGGGCCAGCCGGTTCTGGTGGAACTGGTGCCAACTGGCCATCGTGAACACCGGGCGGCCCAACCACCGGTGAAGAGCCGCCACGACCATCGGGTCGCAGGGCCGGGGATGGTTCGGGGCCAGCAGCACCGGCTGGCGGCGCTGTGTCGCGCGGTGGAGCTTCTCCAACCCTCGCACCTCCAGCCGTTCTATTCCCCATTGGCGGCGCAGATACGGCTTCCACAACGGCCGCAGCACCCGGGGCCAGAGGGG
>WFOE01000032.1 GCA_015488215.1 Planctomycetales bacterium | reverse complement strand
CCCCCAGGGCGAGCCCTCCACACAAACCGGCAGAGCGTCACACTACGGGCCAGCTCCGGTTCTGGCGCGGCGGCGCACCTGCTGGAGCATACGCTGGATTTCCGGATTGCCGGGCAGTAGCCGGGCCATCTGGTCCAGGTACTCAAGCGCCTCGGCCCACTGCCCCCGCTGCAAGTGGTAGTGCACCAGGGCGTTGAGGAAGTCCAGATTCTCCGGCTCCAGGCGTTGGGCCTCCTTCAGTGCCTGAAGTGCTTCGGACCAGCGCCCCAATGCCTGGAGGGCCAGTCCCAGGTTGTAATAGGCCCGAGCATAGTCCGGTGAAAGCTCGGTGGCTTTCTTCAGCCACTTTGCGGCTTCTTCCAGCCGGGTGCGATCTTCGGCCAGAAGCAGTCCCAGGTAATAAGCCGCGTCGGCGAACTCCGGGGCATCCTTGACCGCTTGCCGCAGCAGGCGTTCCGCCTCGGCGTTGCGCCGCTGGTAGTTGTACATCAGCGCCAGGTTGATCATCGCGGGCACGAAATGCGGGTCCAGCTTCAGTGCCTGGCGGTATTCCGCCTCGGCCTCCTCGAACCGGAGCTGGTTGCTGTAAAGCACACCCAGGTTCAGGTGGGCCCCGGGCCGATCGGCCAGCAGGCGTTGCGTGGCTTCGTAGTCTTCCAAGGCCTGTTTCAGCGCAGGACGGTAATCCGCGTCGATCCAGTGCGGCGGCACAATCGAAAGCACCCGGGCCGCTTCCGCCCGGACGGCCAGCACCGGGTCCTGCAACAACTTCTGGGCCCGGCGAGCCAGACGGCGGAAGGTGCGTTCCAGCGCCTCGGCTTCGGCCCGGGGCAGCTCGCGGTAGCTCCAACGCTGGATGTTCCGCACCGGGTACAGTGGCTCCAGATTGCTCAGGGCGGCTCGCCGCACGAGCGGCTCGGCGTCTTCGAGGGCCAGGTCGTTTATCTCCCGCACCTTGGGTACGTCCAGATATTGCCGCAACAAGGCCACGGCGCTGGCGCGGACCAGGGGGCCCAGTTCCCGC
The DNA here is from genome assembly GCA_015488215.1 of Planctomycetales bacterium. GTDB lineage: Bacteria > Planctomycetota > Planctomycetia > Pirellulales > S012-138 > S012-138. The sequence goes on along the minus strand of WFOE01000032.1, from coordinate 21,433 downwards.
TGCTTGAACAGGCGTTGCAACCCTTGGACGATTTGTTTCCGCTCTCGCCGGCGAGCCTGCGGGCTTTCTTCGGCGGAAGCCGCGGGCGACTCGGGTTTGGATTCCGGCAGTCGCCCGCTGCGGGCGGCGGCCAGCAGGTAGGTCCAGTGCCGCTTTTCCGCGGACTGGGGGCCGTACCACCGCAGAATCGCCTCCTGAGCCCAGCGATCCAGTTGGTCGATTACGGCCCGGGCTTCCTGGTCGCCGGCGCGAGCCCGGTCCAGACAGTGATGGTAGTCGCGCCACCGCTGTTCCAAGCGGTGTTTGCGGCGGTAGTGGCACTGGCTACAGGCGTTGGGCGTGCGATAAAGCAGGCTCAGCTCGGGCCGGGGAACGCGGATGCTGTGATCGCGCCGCGGATCAATCACCATGTACTTGCGATGCGGCATGTGGCATTCCACGCAGCGGCCGCCGGGGCCCTGGGGGTGGTGATGGTGGTGGTTCGTTGTGTCGTACTTGCCCGGTTCGTGGCACTGGAGACAGAGCCGATTGCCGGAAAACTTCAGCGAGGTCGAGTGCGGTTCGTGGCAGTCGCTGCAGCGGACCCCTTTGCGGTACATCAAGCTCTGCAAGAAGGAGCCGTAAACGTACACTTCCTCCTGGATCTGGCCATCTTCGTAGTACAAATCGTCGTCGAGCAGTTCCGGCACGTAGTAGTCCAGCAGCTCCGCTCCCGGCTGGAACCCTTCGCGGAGCACTTGCCGCCGGGAGTGGCACGGGGCGCAGGCGTCCAGTTGGGTCTGGTTTCCCGGTCCTTTGAGCTTTGCCAGACCGTAACCGTGCCGCCGGTCCCAGAACAAGCTGCGGCTGCGAGCCAGCTCTACGTGCAGGCTGCCCGGGCCGTGGCACGCTTCGCAACTGACGTCCATCTCGCTCCAGGTGGTGTGATAGGTGTTCGTCTTGGCGTTGTAGCCCTTGTGCACGTTGGTGCTGTGGCAGGCGGCGCACATGTAGTTCCAGTTCTGGTCGATGCCGGTCCAGTGGACGCGTTCGCCGGGGCGGACCGGCTCCTGTTCATTCTGGTAGATGTGGAACCAGCGTTTTTGCTCCACGTCCCAACAAAACGGCAGCACTTGCTTCCGCCCGTCGTCGAAAGAAACCAGGTACTGCTGCAAGGGGCGCCAGCCGAAGGTGTGGGAAACCTGGAAAGTTTGCAGTTTTCCCTGGGCGTTTTCGGTGGTGACGAAAAACTTTCCCTCCCGGCGGAAGAAGCGGTGTTCCACACCGCCGTAGCGGAAGGTGGTGCCGTCGAAGTTGCCCAAAACGGTCTCCGGCGTGGCCGGCTCCATGGCCCGGTCGTGATCAGAACCTTGCCATTGGGCCAGTTGCCTCTGGTGGCACTCCGCGCAGCGTTTGCGCCCAAGATAGCGTTTGGTGACTTGCTCCGGATAGCAAATCCACCAGTCGGCAAATGCGGCTGCGCCAAGCAGCACCACCACCACAACGGCGGCGGCAAGGAGCCGCCGGCCGGCTCTTCGTGGGGACTGGGGCTGCTGGTCGGACGTTGGCTCGGGCGTTTGTTGCGCAGGAGGCACGGTCACCGCGGGGCGGGCAGAAGCGGGAAACAAAAACGGCCGCACCGGTGCGACCTGGATATTCCATGATACTTCGTCCCCGGCGGTGTGCGAACCGTCGGGAAATCTTCTGCGGCGGCAAAGACAACGGGCGGCCGCGAATGTGTCTCCTCTGGTTGAATCAAGCCACCGAGACGCGAAAACTAGGGCTGTTCTGCTGCAGTTCCTGTTTCCTCCATGCGGATTGCCCGGGCAATGACTGAGCGGAAACCGATTGCCAAACCGGCCCCGGACTCTTCCCCCCTGCTCCATGTGGTGATGTTCGAGCCGGAAATCCCCTACAACGCCGGCAGCGTGGGCCGCACCTGCGTGGCCACCGGCTGCAAGCTCTGGCTGGTGCGGCCGCTGGGGTTTCGGGTGGACAGCGCCCAGGTGCGCCGGGCCGGGCTGGACTACTGGCAGCACCTTTCCTGGCAAGTGGTCAACAATTGGGACCACCTGCTCCAGCAGTTGGCTCCTCGGCGACTGTGGCTCTTTTCCAAACGGGGCACGCGCCCCTACCACACGGTGCGGTACCAGCCGGGCGATACGTTGGTTTACGGGTCCGAAAGCACCGGGCTGCCCCCCTGGCTGCTGGAACGCTACCCGGAGCAGGTGCTCCGCATCCCCATGCGGCCGCTGGTGCGGAGCCTGAACGTCTCCAACGCCGCGGCCATTACGATCTACGAAGCCTTGCGGCAATGGGCCGCCGTGGACTGTGCCCCCCAGTGGTTTGCGTAAACCGGGGATTGGGAACCAATTTGCAACGTGCGCCCTGTGCTGGAAGTGCCGTTTAAGGGTGGGAGTATGCGCGGATTCTTGCCAATGGCGAGCTGACAGGGGCTCGGGCTGCCACCCCGGCCTGTTTGGCAAGCCGGAACGGCTCGGCGGCGTTTTGCTTGACTGAGCCCCGAACGGCTGCCTAGGATTCGAGCCGGTAAGACAAAACCGTTTCCAAAGGAAACGCGGTGGAGCCTTCTTCTGCCCAGGGCAGGGAAATTACCCACCCCGGCCAGGCGGGCAGCCCCGGAAGGCGCTATCGGTTGTTCGCACCCACACGACCATGTCAGGGGCATCGGCACAACGCCAGGGGGACCGGCTTTACTCTGGCAACTTGTTAGGCAAAGGAGATGTTATGACTGCAATTACGCGCCGTAACTTTTTGGGCCGCAGTGTGCAGGCCGCCTCGGCTGCCGCGTTGGGCACGCAGTTGCTCCGGCCCCGGACCGGCATGGCTCAGGAAGCAGGCCAGCGCCCCCGGCAGCATCCCCAGGTGCAGGTGCTCAACCCGAGGATGCGCGTCCCGCTGAGCTTCATCATCGACGATTCCACCTGCCTGGTGAACCTGGCCCACTTCAAGCCGCCCCAGTTCGCCGAAGTGTATCCGGACCGCTACCGCCAGCCCTGGCGCACGTTTCCCCGGGAGATTCCCGACCGGTTCGTGGAAAAGTTCGGCCTCTGGTGCCTGGAACACGGGATCAAGGGCAAGTACTCCGTGGTGCCGTATCCGGCGTGCGTGGGCTGGATCGACCATTTCCTGCCCGGCTGGACCCGAAAAGAACTCCACCGCAGCGTGCGTCTGGTGCAGGAACTGCTTGCGCCCAACTGGGACATCCACCCGGAGATGGTCACGCACACCTGGGCCATCAACACCAAGACGGGACGCCCCTATCCGTATCGCACGGCGGCTTATCTGGAAAACACCGGATTCAGCGTGGGTAAATCGGCCGATTTTCTGGCCGAATACATGGCCTACGCCCTGCGGATTCTCAAACGGGCAGGATTCCGCTGCGAGGGAATCACCACCCCCGGCGGATTCGGCTCCAAGGTGCGGCCGCAACTGGCCCAGGGGACGCTCGAAGCGTGCCGGGACGTGTTTGCCACCGAAATCCCCCACTACTTCCGCGACGTTATCGTTGATCCGAACATGAGTGTGGCTCCGCAGGTCTATTACGCTTCGGGGCTGGATGGGCCGGACCCCCGCTGTGTGGTGTCGATCATCGGCTGCACGGATGATTGGTTCGGCGGATGGGACGGGATGCTACGGACCGGCTCCCCGGATCGGTTCATCACGCCGGATTTACAGTCGGGCAGGCTGGTCGAGGTGATCGAGCGAGGCGAGCCGGCCTGTCTGGTCTGCCACTGGCCGGGTATCTACTACCACGGCAAGGAGACGGGGTTCAAAATCTTCCAGGAAGTGGTCCGCCGGCTGCACCAGCGATACGACCATCTGCGCTGGATGACCTTGAGCGAGATCGCCCGCTACTGGGCAGCCAAGGAGCTGACCGCCACACAGTTGAGCCCAGGCGGGGTGGACCTGCAAGCACCGTTCGCCTGCCCGGACTTTACCGTTCAGGCGCCGGTCCCGCCCGGGACGAAGGCGGTGCGGGTGGAATGCCCCCGGTGGCTGCGCCCCGTGGTACTGCAAGAAGTACGCGACCCGCTGAAACTGGCCCCGGGTCGGTTTTTGCGGCGTCGGGACCACGTGGTGGCCTGTTTTGCCCTGCCCAAAGGGCCAAGCCGCCTGGCGTTCGTGCAGCCGGGATAGGGCTTCGGCAGAAAAAAAGAAAAAAATGCTTGCCTTGGCGGCCGAAAAAATACAGAATGAGGCTTAGTACCGGCCTCTTCTCTGTTCCGGCCCCGCCGCTTGGTCGTTGCCAGCCAACGGCGGGGTTTAATTTTTGCGCCGCGGTGAGGCAGACGTTCGACCGAAGTGGGACCGACCGGAAACCATAACTCTCGGCACTCGGGGAAACCCGCCAGCATGCGGCCGAGGATGCCTGCCCAGAGAAAAACGGCCAGACGCCGCAAGCGACGCCTGGCCGAAGCGATACGGGCAGGAAAGCTATTCTTCGGCAGGCAGCTTGCCGGCCTTGAGCAGTTCGCCAAAGGTGGGGCCGCCGGGCTTGGCGCTTTGCGATTCGACCGTCTTGAGCGCCTTGCGAATCTTTTCCACGTTCTTCTTGTCCTTCTTGCGGTCCAGCAGCTTGGCCAGCGCTTCGCCGTAGGCGTTGCGGTTCTTTTTCTTCTTGCCCTTGTGGCAGATGTTGCACTTGACCTTCTTCACCTTGGCGGCCAGGGGGCTGCCCGGCGGGGCGTACATCTTGACGAACTCTTTCTGGAAAGGCGGGATGGCTTCCGCCGGAGATTGGGCCAGCGAGAGGATCAACGCCAGCGCAAAGCCGACCACCAGCAACCAGGACAGTTTCCGATGCATCTACCTTTCTCCTGTTCAACAGAGCCTCGAGGATACGTTCCGGTAAGCCGGCCGGGAGCCGACTCGAAAACGGGGAGTGCGCAACAGGCGGGTTTGGTAAGGAGGGAAAATCAGGTGTGACCGCTCACCCTAGTAAAACTTCCCAAATCTCCCATGTCAACCGTCTTTCCCGCCTCCGGCTCCAGAGGATCCCAGAACCCAACCTGCGCGCGAACCGGCCAAACAATTATGGGTTGCTCCCGCGGCAAGGCAAGGTCGCCTGCACCGCTGGCGTGCCGTCACGATGGGTCCGGAAGTGGGTAGGGCTCGTGGAGCCGGTATTGGGGGTAGTGTTGGAGGAACCGGGACACGCGCTCGGGCCGGTTCCAGGCTTCGGCAAAGAACTCCAGGGCCTGTTCGATGCGCCGGTCCGGCTCGGCACAACTGAGTCGCAAGAACCCGGCCCCGGCCCGGCCGAAACACTCCCCGCCCAGGCAAGCCACCCCCAGGTGGTCGTCGGCCCCTTGCAGCAGGTACATGGCCAGCCCGTGCGAAGTGATTCCCAGCCGGTTGCACACCGCGGCCACGTTCGGAAAGACGTAGAAGGCCCCCTCGGGCACCAGGCAGCGGACGCCTTCGAGCTGTTGGAGCCCCCGGGCCAGACGCTCCACTTTTCGCCGGAACTGGGCCATCATCTCCTCGCGCTCCCGCTGTGCATGTTCCAGCGCGGCTTTGCCGGCCAATTGGATCATCGGCGGCACGCAGGAGAGCGTGACGTTCATCATGTTGCCCAACATCTGGGCCACCTCGGGCTCGGCCACCGAAAAGCCCAGCCGCCAACCGCTCATGCTGTAGGATTTGCTGAACGTGTAGGCGGCCACCGTCTTGGGAAAAAGCCGCGGGTGCTGAAGCGGCGTGTGGTGCGGTCCGGCCCAAACCATGTGGCAGTACGGCTCGTCGCTCAAAAGCATGCCGTCCCAGTCGGCCAGCAACTCGGCCAGCGTGTCGATGTCTTCCCGGGTGAGCACGCCACCGGTAGGGTTGTGCGGGCTGTTGAGCACAATGGCCTTGGGGCGCGGGGCCTGGGCCAGAAAGCGGCGGATGTCTTCCGGGTCGGGCCGAAAGCGGTTCTGCTGCCGCAGCGGGGCCAGATGGACCCGGGCGCCGCGCGCTTCGATGTTCGGGATGTAGGTGGGAAAATACGGCTCGAACACCAGCACGTCGTCCCCGGGATCCAGAAAAGCCAGGGCAAAAAGCACCTGGAACACTTTGGCTCCGGGACCCACGGTGATGTGTTCGGCTCCCACTTCCACGCCGAAGTCGCGGCGAACCATCTCGGCGGCAGCCTGACGCAGCTCGGGCAGCCCGATCGAAGGCCCGTAGTGGATGTGCCCGGTGCGGATGCACTCGATGGCCGCGTCCTGGGCCGCTTGGGGCGTAGGAAAGGGACTGTCCCCGATTTCCAGCTCGATGACGTCCTTGCCGGCCTGTTTCAGCCGCCGGGCTTCGGCCAGCACGGTAAAGGCGGTTTCGACTTCCAGCTCTTGGGCAAACTTGCTGTAGGGTAACGTCACAGTCGGCCAACTCCGCAAAAGTGAACTCCAAGACAATTCCCGGCCTGACAGCCTATCGCAACCCGCCCCGGGAAAAAAGCGGCCCGGCTGGCCAAAGGCGCCGTCTGAGGACCGGATTCGGCTGCCTGCGATGGCAAAATTGCCCCGGCAAAGGCGGAGTCTCTCTGCGGCGGGCACAGTCGTGGCAATTGTCGAGGACTCGGTCCCTGCAATCGCTCCCGGCCGTGGCCTGCGGCTGTGGATGAAAGCCACAAAATCCAAGGTTTTCTTGCATTTAGCCCGGGCAGCAATTAGCTTTGAGTGGTGAGTGGGCCGAGGGCGTTTTCCACCCTGGCCCCGGAGGTCCTATCCGGTTGGTCCCATCTGGTTGCGAGTTCTGGCTGCCCGTTCGTGGTTGACGAATCCGTCCAGGAGAGAAGAGGCGCACCAGGCCTCGCTGGGCTGGTCCTGGTAAGCAGGAGACAGAAGATGCGAGTTTCTCGAACTGCACTGCGGTGGCCGTTGGCCGCTACCTTGGCCCTGGTAGGCGTGTTGTACGCGGCCTGGGGACTTCAGGCCGGCCGGTTTCTTACCGGCGCCGTTGGTGGCGTGTACGTGGATGCCGACGGTGTGCTCCGCATGGCCGAAGTGGATCAGACCGAAAAAGTGGTCGAAGCCCGCCAGCAGGCCCTGCGGCGGCTTCCCTCGTCGCTGAACCAGGCCTCTCCGCTGCGCAAAGTTTCCCTGCGGCGGCTGCAGGAAGCCATCGCGGCCCGGCGAGCCAAAGTGCAAATGCCGCTGGTGACCGAGGAGATGGCCTACCTGGCCGGCCTGACCCGCATCCAGTACGTGTTCGTCTATCCAGAAGAAAACGACATCGTGCTGGCCGGTCCGGCCGAACCGATCACGGTGAACGAGCAGGGGTTCGTCGTCGGGGCCGAAACGGGGGCTCCCATCCTGCAACTGGACCACCTGCTGGTGGCCCTGCGTGCTGCGGCCCGTTCGGCCCGGCAGGGCGAAGTCATCCGCTGCTCCATCGAACCTACGCAGGAAGGCATCCAGCGTTTGCAGCGGCTGCTTGCTTCCCGACCGCAGTTCAGTCCGGCGGTGGTCAAGCGGATCGAACGCGAACTGGGCCTGCAACAGATTGTCATCCACGGCGTTTCGCCCACGACCGACTATGCCCGGCGGATGGTCGCCGCCGATTACGCGATGAAGCGCCTGGCCATGGGACTGGACCGTTCGCCGGTCAAAGGGCTGCCCAGCTACCTGCAACTGCTGCGCAAGGCCCGCAGCGTCCGCGGCGAAAGCGCCACCCCGCGGTGGTGGATGGCCCCGCATTACGACGCGCTGAAGCAAAGCCCGGACGGCCTGGCCTGGAAACTGGAGGGCCCCGGCGTGAAGGTACTCACCGAGGATACCGCCCTGGGAGCCAAGGCGGGCACGGGCCGCAAGAGCCCCATCGCCGAGCGGTGGGCCGAGCTGATGACCGCCCACTTCGAGGAACTGAGCCGCCGCCGGCCCATCTTCGGCCAGTTGCGCAACCTGATGGACATCACCGTGATCGGAGCCTTGATCGTCCGGCACGGGCTGGACCAGAAGGCCGGCCTGGACTTGTCGATGTTGCTGGATGGAAAGCAACTGGGCCTGGACGAGTTCGACGTGCCGCGGCGCGTACCCACCCAGGCGGCAGTGATTAAAAAGGGCCGATCCTGGATTGTCAGCGCCTCCGGCGGCGTGGAGCTGAACGTCTGGTCGTTGGTGGAAAAGGCTCAGGCCGACCCGAAGATGACCCTGCTGCGGGCTCGGGCCGAACACCAGGGCGACCACTGGTGGTGGGACTAAGAGCCTGGCCAATTAAGCACACCGGAAGACGATCCTACTGGGCGATTCGGCGAGCTCCGGACGAAGAGGTCCTGGGGGGTGATGGGCCGCTAGGAACTCGCGGCGATTGCTCGCTGAGCGCCGCAGCAAGACTGCCACCAGTTGTTGTTGGTCGTGTAATCAGGCGAGCCCCGGACTTCACTCCGGGGAGGCCCAAAGAAAAACACTTGCCGTTGTCTCTGCCTCCCCGAGCTAAAAGCTAAAAGCTCGGGGCTCGCCCAGTGCAAGAGCGATTATTCCTACTTTGGAGCGGAAGCTTCCGGTGGCTGGCAACGTCGTCCAGTCTGCTCCAACTCAATCGTCGCCGGCCTAGTACTCCACCTCCAACACGTTTCCCTGTTCGTCGAAGCACTGGATGTCGGCCAGTTCCGGGTGGGCCCCCTCTTTGGCCAGAATCTGAATGGTGACCTTGTTGTTTTCTTCCAGTTGGGTCAGTTGATGACGTTTCTGGTTGTTCAGGAATCCGGCCACATCCGGGGCCACTTGGAGTTCGATCCGCCGCACCTTGTCCTGCTGGCTCAGGTAGACCAGGGTGCGGATGAGTTCCAACCCCAGCGTCTCCACGGTCTTGACCATGCCGCTGCCAGTGCAGGTGGGACAAGGCCGGTACAAGGTCCAACGCAGACTGGGGCGGATGCGCTGCCGGGTCATTTCAATCAGCCCGAAGGGGCTGGTGCGCAAGATGCGCGAGCGTGCCCGGTCCCGCTTCAACGCCTCGCGCAGCGCCCGCTCCACCCCGCGGCGGTGCCTCTCTTGACGCATGTCGATAAAGTCGTTGACGATTACTCCGCCCAGGTCACGGAGGCGGATCTGGCGGGCGATTTCTCGGGCGGCCATCAGGTTGATCTGGTAGGCGGTTTCTTCGGCCGATTCGTCCGCAGCGCGGAAGTTGCCGCTGTTGACGTCGATGGCCACTAGCGCCTCGGTCTGGTCGATGACGATGGAGCCGCCGGACTTGAGCGGCACTTCGCGCTGGTGAATCTGTTCGATCTGCTTTTCGATGCCGAACTTGTGGAACAGAGGCTTTTTACCTTCGTATAGGTGTAGCCGATTGACGTACCGGGGCATGACCATCTGCAAGAACTCTTTGGCCCGTTCGTAGGCTTGCGGCTCGTCGATGTAGATGGTGTCCACCTCGGTAGTGAAGATGTCCCGAATGGTGCGGATGATCATGTCGCTTTCTTCGTAGATGGCCACCGGGCCGCGCTGGTTCTTGATCCGCCGCACCACTACTCGCCAAAGCCGCAGCAGATAGGCGAGGTCGCGCGAAAGTTCCTTTTTGGTCCGGTCCGCACCGGCGGTGCGGACGATGAAGCCAAGCCCCTCGGGCGGATTGAGTTCCTGCAGCAGGCCACGCAGCCGCCGTCGCTGCTCGAAGTCTTCGATCTTGCGCGAGACGCCCACCCGGCCCAATGAAGGCATCAGCACCAAATACCGGCCCGGGATGCTAATGTAGGTGGAAAGGGTGGGCCCCTTGCTGCCGATGCCTTCCTTGATGATCTGCACCAGCACTTCGTCGCCGCGCTGAAAGATGTCCTGAATAGGGGGCTTAATCCGCGGGCGGCCGCTGGCGGTGCGGAGCCGGGAACGGCCACGGCGCCCGTTGCCACCGTTGCCTTCTTCCAGCGTGGGTGAGAGGAGTTTATCGGGATCGAAGCCGCCCAGGCGGAAATACTGCGGCTCCACGTCGCTGATGTGCAGGAACCCGTTGCGGCCCACCCCGAAATCCACGAAGGCGGCCTGGATACTCGGTTCCAGGTTGACCACCACTCCTTTGTAGATGTTACCGACGTAGTTCTCCTGGGCGGAGCGCTCGATGTAGAACTCCTCCAGCACGCCGTTTTCGACAATCGCCACCCGACATTCCTCGGGCTGGGCCACGTTGATGAACATTTCTTGTTTCATTGCCAGTTACACTTTCCCTACACTGGGGGTCCAAGTGCCGCAGGGGCGTAGCAGAACACCGGGAGAGAAAATCTCCCGGAGCTAGGACCGCCGCCGGGGCTTGCCGCTGACATCGTCGGACAGAAGGCTGCGCGGCCGCCCCCTCCGCTGCCAACCGCCCGGGCAGAAACGCCGCCGGAAGACAAGAGCGGAGATTTCCTGCTGCAAGCGCCAACAACCACCCGGCAGCGGAAAAACCGCCCGCAGCCTCGCCCCAACCGGCAACGCCCAGGCCCACCCCAGGGGCGCCGCCGAGGCTAGTCGGAGCCGTTCTGCGGAAAAGGCCCAACACCGCTCTGCTGAAAGCGCCGCAGGCAAAATCGCTTGGGAATGCTTCCACTGCGGCTTCCTGGCACTTGAACACCGAACAACCTGTTTCAACCCTTCCTCGCCCGCGGCGAGGAACCGAACAACCTGAATCAACCCACTACGCAAAATCGGCTAGGGGGCAACCGCCGCCAGAGCACGTCCAACCGATTCGCAGACCAGCAGAACCCAAGCAGCAAGAACAGGAGCCATCGGGGCTCCGGCTCGACTCCTTGGAGTGCGCCGGTCTCACTCCTCCGCCGCCTGCTCTCCGGCCTGAGGGCATACTGCAACCAGCTCGCCCAGCACAACCGGCTTGCCGATGCAAGCAGCGGCGTTTGCGATCATCCTGCTGACATCTCCGCGCCGGCTTCTGCCAAAGCAGGCAAACCGCCCAGGCGCGAAACCGCTACCCGGAGAAAAAGCGAGCAGGAAAAAACAAAGGCTTCCTGTCGGTTCGCGTCACTCGTGGCAGCCCGAACCGTCCGAATGTTCCAAGTTGCCCCCAATTTTGAACATTTCCCCTCCGTTTGACCAGACCAATGTCCACCCATCACATAAGCAGCAATTGATGTTTGCAGCTTGTTCCCATAGTGGAAAAACGTGCTCGAAATCGAGTAGCACAGCCGCAACAGGGCTACATGCCTCTACGTCAGCCCAAGAATGCCCGTCGAGCCCTGGAAATGCCTCTTGGGAAAGCCTGCGTTGCACAACATGCCTGCCGCGTGGGACAAAGCAAAGGGGGCGTTCACTCAGGACCGGATTGTTAAAGGGCTTTCAAGAACAAGGCCCCAGGATCGAATCGCCCTGGCTGGCTGCAAGCGCGGCTGCAAGTTCCTCGGCCAGATGTCCCCGATCCCGGAAGCGAAGCACCAGATGCGGTCCCACCTGCCGGATCGCTTCCTGCCAGCAGGTGGCAGGGGAATCGCTGCCCGGTTCTTCCCAAACGAAGCTGCCTGCCACGACCAGCCGCGGCGGAGCCCATCCCGGAGGCAACTCCCGGCCCACCCAGGCGACCCATTGGGAACAACCGGCACTGCCGGGGCGTTCTGCTCGGCTGGCCTGGTTCGGCCGTGCCACCTGCTCCGGTGTGCTTGCCCGCCGCAGGAGAATCTTGCCCAGGGAAACCACTTGCCCGCCGGGGGCGAGCGGTCCGCTCTGTTCGGCGCTTGCCCCGGCCTGTCCGGCCAGCGACTCATCCGCGGCCGACGACTCATTCGCGGCCGGCAACGCCGCCCACAACGCTTCGCTTGTAATCCAGACCGCGGGGGGCGTTTGCTCCAGATGGCGGAGCAACTCAAGCAGCGAACGGCCGGCCACCGGGTGGTGCATCCGGGGAGCGATCTCCACGGCCGGATGCAGCACGAAGCGGCGAAAACTCATCCGCGGATGCGGCAGTTGCAACTCCGGCGTGTCTCGCACCTGCTGTTCGTAAAGCAGCAAGTCCACATCCAGCGTGCGAGCACTCCAGCGACTTACGCGCTTGCGGCCCAGGGCTTTTTCACACTCCAGGGCCGCCTGGAGGAGCCCTTCCGGACCGAGGGTCGTTTCCACCAGCAGAGCCTGGTTCAGAAAATCCGGCTGTCCGGCCGGTCCGCCCACGGCCCGGGTGCGCCAAATCCGGCTGCTGCGAAGCAGGGTCAGTTCGGGCAGCGCGACCAGGCGGCTTCGGGCCTGTTCGAGCAGCCAGGCCGACCGGCCCAGGTTCGAGCCCAGGGACAGCAGCGCGTGGGCCACGGCGGGACCCTTTCCCGTCGGCGTTTCAGCAGGCCAGCAGTTTTCCGCCGCAAACGTTGATTAGTTGGCCGTTGATTGCCCGGGCCTGTTCGCTGGCCAGAAAGACGATCAGCGCGGCCACCTCCTCCGGTTCCAGGCGCCGACCCAACGGGGAGGCTTCGCGTTCCAGTTGTTCCACAGGAACGCCGAGCCGCTGGGCGTCGTACTGCAAGCGGAGGTCGTTCATCTTGGATCGGGTAACGCCGGGACAGACAGCGTTGACCGTCACGCCGGTTCCGCCCAGTTCCAGCGCGGCTGCTTTGGTCAGTCCGGCCAGCGCGTGCTTACTGGCCGTGTAGGCCGCTCCGTGGAAACTGGGATGCTTGGCATTGATTGAAGCGACGTTGATCACTCGGCCCCAGCCGCGCTGGACCATCCCCGGCACGGTACGCTTGATGAGCCAGTAGGGCACGGTGACGTTGAGCCGCAGGGAGAACTCCCAGAACTCGTCGTCGAACTCCAGCAGCGGCCGCGGGTCGGCGCTGCTGCCCACGCCGGCGTTGTTGACCAGCACGTCGATGGGCCCCAGGTACCGTTCGGTCTGTTCCACCACGTGGTCGAGCTGTTCCTTTTGGGTCAGGTCGGCCGGTAGCGACAAGCCGTCCACGCCGCTTGCCCGAACCTGCTCGATTACCAGGTCCAGTTCCCGTTCAGTCCGGGCGGTGACGGCCACGTGGAAGCCTTCCTGGGCCAGGGCCAGGGCGGTGGCCGCGCCGATCCCTCGCCCGCCGCCGGTTACCAGGGCCACTTTGCCTTGGGGCATCGAAGAATCCTTTGCCAAGAGGGAACGCTCGTACCCGGGCCGGCAAGCCTGTGCCGGGGCCGGAACAACCGGAACCAAGCGCCGTTTTACCGGATTGGGTCCGAGGGAACGAGTCCCCCGCCGTCCCGTGAAGCTCCCCCCACGGTGCTTTGGGGAAGGCTTTCCACCTTAGACCCAGTGCTCTTCTTCTTCCTCGGGCACCTCGTCCGCGTCGAGGGCTTCCAGGTGGTCTTCGCGGAACCAGCGAGGCAGCAGCAGCCGCACCGGCACCAGCAGGGCGATAAACAGCGGGAACAGAATCCCCAGCACGCTGGCCTTCACCGCCCAAAGCACCGCCAGGCAGCCGAGCTGCACGGCCGTAAACGCGTGGATGACCCGCTGCGGCACGCGGCGGATGTAGTGCGTGGAAGGATACAGCGACGGGTCGGTCAGCCAGAGCTGCAAGCGTTCGAAGAACTGGTTTCCGGCCATCGAGACGATGCCCATGTAGAGAAACAGCCCGTACAGCACGGCCATGGGCACCACTTTCAGCAGCGGCAGCAGCAACAGGGAACCGCCGATTAGCAGGTGGATGGCCAGCGGCGTGATGCGGTTTTCGCGCACGTGGACAATCCGCTCGCGTTTTTCCCCGCTGGGCAGCACGGCTTCCTCCACGGTGGCTAGGCTCCGCACGTGGTTAAGCGAACGAACCGTGGCCGCCACCAACCAGGGCAGTCCGAACAGCGAACAAATCCCTATCAACACGGCCACCAAGGCCAGGTCCCAGTGATAGGCCGGGCCCTTGGTCAGCTTGTGCTGGGGGCTGTTGATCAGCCGAGCGGTGATGTTCTGGTCCACAAACACCAGCACGGCCAGCAACAGGGCGGGAAAGAACGAAACGATCCAGATCCACACCGGCGCCCGGAACGGATTGACCAGCCAGGGGCGCGGTTGGCCGTTTTCCAGCACCTTGGTGGGCGTGATGCCCCCCTCGAACTCGGGAATCGGCAGCACGTCCAGCGACACGTCGCGCAGCCAGGGCGAAATGGCCAGCAGCGTCATGGCGGCCATGGCGATCGTGGGCCCGAAGTCGGCCAGGAACTCGCGCACCGAGGGCAGCAGGTATCGGGAGCGGCGCACCCGAGAGAGCCCCGTAGCCACGTAGAGCGTGCCCAGGGCCAGCAGCAGGGTGAGCAGGGCCGTGTCGTGGTGTTTCTTTTCTTCCAGGTCCTGGAACTGAAAGAGGAGCTTGCGCACCGCCTCGTAGATGAAAATGATGGAAATCAGCGCGGCGAACGTCTCGTCGGTAAATCGGGTAAAGTACCGCATCAGACAACTTCCGTCAGCCGCGGCAATCACCAGCAGAATGACCATGCACCACAGGCCCACCCAGGCCAGCGTCTCCAGAAAGTAATGCTGCAACTGCACCTGGGGATGTCCCAGCAATTGATAAAGCAGCGCGGTAAAGATGAGCAGCGGCCCGGTCCCTCCCAGGATGATAAGCGGCTGCCCGGAGAACAGCGCGTAGGCCACGCCGCAGACGGCCGAAGCGACCAGCATCTCCACGGCCCCGATGGTGTTGCCCGTCATGGTGGCCATCAGCCCGCCGAAGGTGATGGCCGGGGCCAGGCAGGCGAAGAACAAAAAGAGCGTGGAGCTGATGCTCTTGGGATGCAGCCCGTCGCGAAAATCGGCCACGTAGTGCGGCCAGCGGCGGCGAAAATCTTCCACGATGCCGCCGAACCACCGGCCCGTATAGCGCAAACCGTCGTCGGATGGCTTGGGCTTTTCCGGCTTGGCTTCTTCTATCCGCTGCATGGCCCGGCGAAGCGCGCCGAGCAGCTCATCGCGGTTGGGGGCCACCGTCACTTCGTAGCGGAACAGGTCGTCGGACATCAGCCGCACCAGTTGGGCCAGCAGGTCCAAGTGGTCGGCCGCGGCCCCTTCAGGACCCAGCAGGATGAAGATGAACTTGGTCGGAAAACCGTCCGGAGCCCCCAATGGCAGCGAGTGTCGCAGCCGGACGAAAAAGACCATGCTCTCGGGCACTTCGTCCAGATAGGCATGCGGTACGGCCATGCTGTGCCCGATGGCCGTGGGAGCCTTGGCCTCGCGGTCTTCCAGGGCCTGGATTACCTTGAGCCGGTGCTCGGGCGCCAGATGGCCGTGGGCCACCAGATGATCCACAGCCGCCTCGAACACTTCGTGCAGATTCTGGGCTTTCAGATTCAGCAGAAACCGCCCCTGGGCAAGAGAACGTTCCAGGTTCTTCATCCGCGCGGGTCCTTCAGGCCAGATTGAGCAAAACGGGCGGGCCAGTATCCAGCATATCGCCGGAAAAGAAAGTGCAAAGTGCTTTTGCCGCAGGAAAACGGTCTTGCTTGCCCGTCCCCGCCGGCGTTCCCAGAAGCCTGCGACCCGATGCTCAGGCCGACACGAACCGCATGAACGAGCGTTCAAGAAAGCAAGCGTTCATCAAAAAAGCCGGCACTTGGGGTCAATCGCCGGCTGAGACGGCATCAGGAAAGCATTGGGACGAAGGCAGCTCCAGCCGCAGACACAGGGAGCTTCCGCTCCGGGGCAAGAATAAGTCCCAATTGGCGAGTCGCCGGCTTTAGCTGGCGGAGGAGGGCACGGCCGTCGGTGGCTAGGTGCTTCCACACCGATGCAGGAATAGGCATTTTTTGCAACCGGACCTCCCCGGACGGAATCCGAGGCTCGCCAATGACACGACGGAACACCGCCGGCGATCTTGTACGGCGCCCAACGACTAATTGGCGCGTGTTCCAGACTACTCAAGACCCAAGACGCAAGACCCAGGACCTTTTCGTCCGGGGAGAGCCGAAACGTCCGAGTGGAATCGTCTGCGGGTGAATCCAAAGAGGCTCGGCCGGCGACTTACTCCTCGGCTGGTTCCCTGAACCGCAGGTGATGCACCCAGGCCGGCGGCAGGTTCCGCAGCACCAACTGGCGGCGAAACTCGTATTGCCCGAAACACCGGTCCAGCACTTCGGTAATACCCCGCAGGCGCCGCCGCGTGCCGGGACTTAGGCCCAAATGCTGCCGCAGGCGGCGAACGGCCACATATTGAAAGAACGAAACCACGCCCTGCTCGCCGGCCAGATGGGCAAAGTGGTCCAGGAACTGCTGCACCTGCTCCGGCTGGAAGTTGTTCAGCGGCAGCCCCGAAATCACCACGTCGTAACGCTGCGGCGGATTCCACTCCAGCACCGAGCCCTGGTGCAGATGCACCTGCTGCCGGTAGGGGGCAAACTGCGTGTCCTGCTCGAAACGCCGCTGCAAGAACTGGACGAACTGCGGGTTGATCTCCACCAGGTCGAGTCGATCTTCCGGGCCGAGCCGGGCCAGAATGTGGCGCGTTACGGCGCCGGTGCCGGGGCCCACCTCGAGCACCCGCCGGGGAGTGCCGGACGGCGCAGGGGCCGGTTCGGCCGGCGGTTCGGGCAGGTGGTGGCACAACGCCCGGGCCAGCGCCGCGGAACTGGGCGCCACGGCCCCCGTGGTGTGGAAGCTGCGGCGGAACTCCCGCCAAAAAACATGCCAGGAAGAACGCATCGGTTGGGGAAAGCTCTCCGAAATAGCAGCGGTTTCGTCCAGCCGGGGCGTGACTTCCACGTGGCCGCAAACGTAGGCTTGCGCAAGCGCCCGGCACGCGTTAAGTGCCCAGCCAATAGTCTTTGAGCAAATCAGCAAACGACTCCGCTCGGCACTTCGGCGAGCCCCGGACTTCAGTCCGGGGAGCCACCGTTTCTTGGCTTACTTCTTGTTGTGGTGCGGAAGCACCCAGGGGCTGCGGCTGGAGCCGCCTCCGCCAGCTAAAGCTGGCGGCTCGCCGGGAAGCCGCGCCACTTGCGTCTGCTCAAAAACTAATTGGTACCCATTTAGCGGGCCTGTTGTTCTTCGCACCCTTGAGGCAATGCGAGTGCAGGACCGTGCTCGGCCGTGGCTTCGGCGGCCAGGGCCACCAGGGTGCGGCCGGGCAGTTCCCAATCGAAGCGCGTCACCGGCGGGCCTTCGCCCCCGGGATAAATGTCTTCCGGCGGGCGAGCCGCCGTGTTGACAAAAGCGCGCCAGGCCAGATGCCGCACCGGCTCGGGCACTACGAACCGGCCCGGCTCGGGGTCCGCGTGCAGAAAAAGCAGCACGTGTTTTCCTTCCGGGCGACCGTCCTTTCCCAGCGGAGCAGCGAACACGCAGGTGAGCGACCGCTGCGGGCTGAACCAGTCCACGGGTCCCCCGGCCGGATCGTACCAGCTTACGTCCGGCAGCAGCCCTTCGGCTTCCGGACGGCCGCGCAGGAAATGGGTACGACGGACCGTGGGCACGGCGCGGCGGAAGCGGATCAGCTCGCGCACAAAGCGGACCAGATCGCGGTGCTTTTTCACCAGCGACCAGTCGAACCAGGAAAGCTCGTTGTCCTGGCAGTAGGCGTTGTTGTTTCCCTGCTGGGTGCGGCGGCACTCGTCGCCCATCAGCAGCATAGGCACGCCCTGGCTCAGAAGCAGCGTGGCCAGAAAATTGCGAATCTGCCGCCGTCGCACCGCTTCCACCTTGCGGCTGCGGGTGGGGCCTTCGACCCCGTAGTTGCAACTGTAGTTGTTGTTTTCGCCGTCCCGGTTCTCCTCGCCGTTGGCCTCGTTGTGCTTGTGGTTGTAGGAGACCAGGTCGTTGAGCGTGAACCCGTCGTGCGAAGTGACGAAGTTGATGCTGTGATAGGGGCAGCGACCGCTGGGTTCGTACAAGTCGCTGGAACCGGCCAGGCGGGTGGCCAGCGCGCCGACCATGCCCGGGTCCCCTCGCCAGAAGCGGCGCACATCGTCCCGATAACGTCCGTTCCACTCGGCCCAGCGGGTGCTGGCGAACGTGCCCACCTGGTAGGCTCCGGCCGCGTCCCAGGCTTCGGCGATGATTTTGGTGTCGGCCAGCAGCGGGTCTTCGGCAATGGCTTCGACCAGCGGCGGGTTGGGCACCAGATTGCCCTGGCGGTCGCGGCTGAGGATGGAAGCCAGGTCGAAGCGGAAGCCGTCCACGTGGTAGTTGAGCACCCAGTGGCGCAGGCAGTGGAAAATCATCTCGCGCACCACCGGATGATTGCCGTTGACCGTGTTGCCGCAGCCGGAGTAGTTGCGGTAGTTGCCCTGTTCGTCCAGCATGTAATAGACGCGATTCTCCAGCCCCTTGAAGCTCAACGTGGGCCCCCGTTCGTTCCCTTCGGCCGTATGGTTGAACACCACGTCCAGGATGACCTCGATGCCCGCCTCGTGCAGCGCACGGACCATCTCTTTGAACTCCCGCACCTGTGCCCCCGGTTCCCGGCTCACCGCATAGCCGCGATGCGGAGCGAAGAACGCCAGCGGGTCGTAACCCCAGTAGTTGGGGCGTTGTTTGGGCCGGCCGTCCCAGTCCAGGATGGGGAACTCGTGCACCGGCATCAGCTCCACGGCCGTCACGCCCAGGGATTTCAGATAGGGGATTTTCTCAATTACCCCCAGGTACGTGCCCGGGTGCTTCGTTTTGGAGTTTGGATGCCGGGTGAACCCGCGCACGTGCATCTCGTAGATGACCGTTTCGGCCACGGGACGCCGGATGTGGCGATCCCCCTGCCAGTCGAAGTGGTCGTCCACCACCACGCACTTCGGGGGGCGGAGCACCCCGTCGTCGGCCGGCTGGAAGTCCCCGGCCAGGGCCAACGCGTAAGGATCGATGAGCCGTGCCCGCGGGTCGAAACGGTGCCCCCGTTTGGGGTCCCAGGGGCCTTCGGCCTGGTAGTGGTAGAGCTGTCCCGGGCCCACGCCGGGCACGAACATGCACCACACGTCGCCCCAGCGGTCGTCTTCTGGGTGGAAGGAGATCACCTCGGCCGGTTCGGTATCTCCCACGCGGTCGTAGAGCAAAAGCCGCATGGCAGTGGCCGAACGACTGAAGACCACGAAGTACACGCCCCCTTCGCGCACAATGGCTCCGTAGGGCAGCGGGTGGGTAAAGTCGTAGGGTTTGTGACTTCGGGCCGGTCGTGCCAATTCAAGCGGCGGCGCGGCCGGCTGGGGGGCCAAAGGGTCCAAGGCGTTTCCTTCCCCTTGCATGGCAGGTTGCACGAACTTCGCAGGTGCGCTGGATACCGCACCATTGTTTGTCGGCCAAGACAAAGAGCCAAGATTGATTATTCTGCCCCGGTTCGGATGCCAGGGGAAGCACTTTGCGCAAACGGGTGGGCGCACGCCGGATTCTAGCTCGGCGAGCTGCGGCCTTCACGGCGAGCCTTGGACTTTTAGTCCGGGGAGGCACAAGTGGAAACGCTTTTCTGTGGTTTCTTCTCCGGGAACTTACGCTCCCGGCTCGCTGTTTTCACCAAGCTGAAGCTCGGCTGGCGGCTCGCTGATTCCCGTCACCGAGAACGAGCTACCGATTACGAGCACGAGTAGGAGTACGAGCACGAGTGCATGTTTTTCCGCCGGAGCGGAAGCTCCCCGCGCAAGCCGCAGGGCGCAAGCCGCAAGCCGATTCTCGCCGGTGCGGAAGCCCCCTTGCAGTCTCCCAAGCCCCCAAGCTCTCAACCCAGAATCCGCTGGATTACTTCGCCCCGGGGTACCAGGCGATGCGGCCGGTCCAGCACGTCGCGCACCTCCTGGTGCGGGTCCAGGCCGAACAAGTGGTACAGCGTGGCCACCACGTCGCCGGGGGTAACTGCATCGCGGGTGGGAAACGCCCCCGTGCGGTCGCTGGCCCCGAAAACCGCTCCCTGTTTGATTCCTCCGCCGAACAGGGCGATGGAATAGCAGTAGTTCCAGTGGTCGCGGCCGGCGTTTTTGTTCACTTTGGGAGTGCGGCCAAAGTCCCCGTTGACCACCACCAGCGTTCGCTGGAGCATACCGCGCTGTTCCAGGTCGTGCAGCAACGCACTGAGGGCCGCATCGAGCTGAGGCAGCAGTTCCCCTTTGAGCTTGCGGAAGTTCTGCCCGTGGGTGTCCCAGGTGGCGTTGGCATGAGGAGCCCAGGAGACGGTAACCAGCCGCGTGCCGGCTTCCAGCAGCCGCCGACCCAGCAGCACACTCTGGCCGTAGATGTTCCGGCCGTAGGCGTCTCGCACGGTGGGCTTTTCTTCCTGGATGCGAAAGGCCCGTTGCACCCGAGGGGAAACCAGCAGTTCCAGGGCCTGGTGCTGAAACGCGGTCAATTGGGCCGGGGGGCCTTGCCGTTGCAAGCGGCGGTCGATTCGTTCCAGCAACAGTTGCCGCTGGTGCAGCCGCTGCGGGGTGACGCCATCGAGCAGCGTCAGTTCCCGAATGGAAAAATCCTTGGCGTTGGGGTCCTTGAGCACCCAGAACGGGTCGTATTGCTTGCCCAAGAATCCGCCGTAAAAGCCCGGCTGGGGCGGCCCGCCGGCCCCTTCGCGCGTCTGGTACGGCATGGCCACGTGCGGCAGCGTGTTTTTCCGCGGGGGGCGCAGCCGGGCCAGCACGGCTCCGGGGCTGGGGTGGTCTTCGCCCCCGGCGCCGACGAGCTGGTTCACGTCGCCCCGGTCGTGCCCGGTCATGGCCGTATAGACGGCCAGGGCGTGGGCGTTGTTGACCGAGTGGTGCATCGAGCGGATTACACAGCCACGGTGCATCCACCGGGCCGTTCGCGGCAAGTGTTCGCAGATTTGCAGCCCGGGCACCGAAGTGGCAATGGGCCGGAACTCGCCGCGAATGGCCTCCGGGGCCTGGGGCTTCATGTCCCACATGTCCAGGTGGCTGGGACCGCCGTTGAGAAAGATGAGCATACAGCGGTCAATCTTCGGCTCCCGCACCGTGGCGGCCGCCCGAAGCACCCGGGGCAAGGTCAAACCGCCTAGCCCCACCGCCCCCCAGGCAAGTACCGCCCGCCGCGACCATTCCACGGCGGCGAACGGGCCTTCTCGGGCCGTCCGGCAGGAAGACGCCTCCGCTCCGGTGTGTTTTAGGCTTTGCCCAGCAGACAACATGGGGATTCCTTCCGACCTACTTTCCGAATCGACCATCCAGCCCGCTTGCCGGAGAGTACGTGCAGCGGACCCAAGACACATAAGTTTTAGTCGATGCGTGGGAGAAGGGCAATTCAAGCTCTTTTTGCCAAACAGAGACGGCACACTCCTGCCTGCTGTTGGAGGCTGGAACCTTGCGGCAAGTTCCATTCCGACCGACGGAAGTTTGGGCTGCGGCTGTGCCGTCCACCGGGAGCTTACGCTCCCGGCTCGCCGGGCCTTCGCCGACTCAAGCTGGCGGCTTGCCGAGTGCCGATTTGCGATTAGCGTAGCGATAAGGGCGAGCTGCCGATTCGAGTACGAGCACGAGTACGAGCACGAGCAGGAGCGATTCGATTTCCGCCGGAGCGGAAGCTCCCCGCGCAAGCCGCAGGGCGCAAGCCGCAAGCCGGTCTCCGACTTTTCTCCCCGCACTGA
>WFOE01000031.1 GCA_015488215.1 Planctomycetales bacterium | reverse complement strand
CCCCCGAGCAGCACCAGGGCCACCGTGCCTGCGACGAGCCGGGCACGAGTCAGCCGCGGCACGGACGGCAGGGAAGGTTCCGGCGACGGGTCGTGTTCAGGCGAAGGGTTCATCGAACCGGTTTCCCATAGCGTCAAGGGACCGTTGCCATCGCAAGCACTTCTGCCCACATTCCGCCTGCACCACCGCCGTCCTGCCGGACGGCCACGGGGCGGAAAGTCCGGCGGTATCTAGCAGAAAACCAGTCGCGGGAAAAGACGAACCGGCCGTGTGCTATCACTGCCGCCAGCCCCAGGGGATTGCCCTGGAGGCGGTCGCCGCGTTTTTGCTACCGTTTGCCACCTGATTTTGCGTGGCCGCGGGCTGCGATGGACGTGCTTCTCCAACCACTGCCGGACGACCGACCATGACGAACCGATCGCTGCTTCTGGGCGTGGGACTGGCCCTGCTGCTGGCCGCTTGGGCAAGCGGTGCTTGGGCCCAGGGTTCGATGGGCGAGGCCCAGTGGATCTGGCACCCGAAGTTCACCCCGGGCCAGGTGCCACCGGGCACGTGTTACTTCCGCAAGGAGGTGCGCCTGCGCCGCCCGGTGGAAGGGCACGTTTACATCACGGCCCAGGATGAGTACATCCTCTATGTGAACGGCCACCGGATTGGCTCGGGCAACAACTGGCAGGTACTGGACCGCTACGACGTGTCGAAGTACCTGCTTCCCGGCCGCAACGTGTTCGCCATCCAGGCCAGCAACAACCAGGAAGGCCCGGCCGGCGTGGTGGCCCGGATTCTCATCCGCCCCGCCGGAGGCACGTTTACGGCCATCTGGACCGATTCCACTTGGCTGGCGGCCGTCGAAGCTCCTCAGGACTGGTACTGGATGCGGTTCGAGCCGGGCGAGGACTGGACCCATGCCAAAGAACTGGGCGAACTAGGCGTGGCGGCTCCCTGGGGAAATCGCGTCCGGTTGGCCGACGGGCGGCAGGCCACGCGGTTCCGGCTGGTTCGAGGGTTCGGCATCCAGCGCGTGCTCTCCCCCCGGCAGACCGGCTCGGTGATCGCCATGGCCTTCGACGAAGACGGCAACTTGCTCTTTAGCCGCGAACGCCACGGGCTGCTGGTGGCCGTGGACCGCAACCGCGACGGCCTGGTCGATACCGTGCGCGATTTGAAGCTGCCGATCAAAAACTGCCAGGGAATCCTCCCTCTGAACGGCATGTTGTATCTGGTGGGCCAGGGGCCCAAGGGACTGGGTGTTTATCGCGTGGCTCCGCGCAAGCAGCCGGAACTGCTGCTGCCAATCGAAGGCTCGCCCGGGGAACACGGAGCCCACGCCATCACGTTGGGACCCGACGGGCGGCTGTACGTGCTGCTGGGCAACCACGTGCGGCCCGGCGTGGAGGTGAACCCGCAGAGTCCTTACCGCCACTGGTACGAAGGCGACCTGGTGCAGCCGCGTTTTGAAGACGGTGGCGGCCACGCCCGCGGAATCAAGGCTCCCGGCGGCACCATCGTCCGCATGGAGTTGGACGGCACGGGCGTGGAGTATTATGCCGGCGGATTTCGCAACTGCTACGACATGGCGTTCAACCTTCAGGGAGAGCTGTTCACCTACGAGTCGGACATGGAATGGGACGTGGGGCTCCCCTGGTATCGTCCTACCCGCGTGTTGCACGTAGTCCGTGGCGGCGAGTATGGCTGGCGTAGCGGCTGGGCCAAGTGGCCTGAGTATTACCTGGACTCCCTGCCCGCGATTGCTCACACCGGCCGCGGCTCGCCCACCGGCGTGATGATCTACCAGCACGATGCCTTTCCGGCCAAGTACCACGGGGCGCTCTTCGCCGGGGACTGGACCACCGGACGCATCCTGGCCGTGTTCCTGAAGCCGCACGGGGCCGGCTACCGGGCCACCACCGAGGTGTTCGTTCAGGGCAAGCCGCTCAACGTAACCGACCTGGTTCAAGGGCCCGACGGAGCCTTGTACTTCTGCACCGGCGGCCGGGGGACCGAAGGGGGCGTGTATCGCGTCTATTACCGTGGCGTTCCCGCCCGCAAGCCGCAACTGCGCAACATGGTCCAGGCCGTCGAAACCAACCCGATGCAGGACGCTTTTGGCCGCAATCTGCTGGCCGAGCTGCAAGAACGCCTCGGCCCACAGTGGGATCGCCAAATCGCCCAGGCGGTTACCGACTCGACCCTATCGGCTTCGCAACGGGCGGCCGCGTTGGGGCTGATGCACCTGTACGGCCCCTTCCCCAGCGAGGAATTGCTGCTGCAAGCGGCCCAGGACCCTTCCCCCCTGGTCCGCGCCGCTGCGGCGGTGCAGATGGGCCATCATGCCACCCCCATGCTGTTGGAGGAACTGGTGCAACTGCTTGCCGACCGGCACCCGCTGGTCCAGCGCCGGGCTTGCGAAGCGCTGGCGGAAGCGGGCCACCAGGTCGATCCGCTGGAAGTGCTTCCGTTGCTCGAATCCGAGGACCGGCACGTGGCCTGGGCCGCCATGCGCCTGCTGCAGACCCTGCCTGCTGAAACCTGGCAGCAACAGGTCATCGAGGCCCGGCACGTCGATCGCTTCACCCGCGGTGCCGCTGCCCTGCTGGCCGTAAAACGCGACGAGCAGACCGCCCGAGCCGTGCTGCAAGCGGCCCGCAAGTGGCTCGACCGCTTTTTGACCGATCCCCAGTTCGTCGATCTGCTTCGCGTGCAGCAACTGGCCATGCACTTGGGCCGTCTGGGGCGCAAGCAGGCCGGCGATCTGCCCCAGGTGCTGGCCGAAGAGTTCCCCGCCGATCCGAAGGCCAACCCTCCCTGGGGCGAGCGGATCAACCGCGAGCTGGTGCGGCTGCTGGCCCATCTGGAAGAAACCTCAATGGCCCGTCGCTACCTGGACCATCTGACTCAGGCTAGCGCCCCGCAGCGACTGCATCTGCTGATGCACGCGCCGTGGCTGCACCGGGCCTGGCGCGGAAGTGCGCTGGAACAACTGCTGGCCGAAGCGGAACGAGCCCGCCAGCTCCAGGGCGGCTATAGCCTGTCCCGGTACGTCGAAAACGCCGTCACCCGCCTGGTGCAAAAGCTCGAACCGAGCAGCTATCCCGACATCCTGGCCCAAGGCCGCCGGTGGCCCACGGCGGCGCTTGCGGTGCTGCGTGCCTGGGCCGACAAGCCGCTTGAGGACGAGCAGGTGAGCCAGGTCATCGCCCTGGACGAACAGCTCCTCGGCGCCCCGGACACCGAGGCATTCCGGCGGCTGAAGATCGCCGTGGTGGCGGTCCTTGGCACGGCCAATCATCCGGAGGCCCGAGCTTACTTGCGTCGCTTGTTCAACCAGCAGCCGCAGCGGCGGATTGTGGTGGCCATGGCCCTGGCGCAGCATCCGGACGAAGAATCCTGGCCCCTGCTGATACGAGCCTTGCCGCTGCTGGAAGGCTACTCGGCCGACGAGGTGCTCACCCACCTGGCCCAAGCCCCCGGGGAGTCGGACGACCCGGAAGTAACCCGGCAGGTAATCCTGGCCGGCCTGCGTGCCGGTCCCCAGGGGCGGAAAGCCGCCGCGGAAATTCTCCGCGCTTGGTACGGTCCGCTGGAAGAGCAGCCCGCGGCCACGAAGGACAATCCGCTCGCCGCGTGGCAAGCGTGGTTTGTCCGCCGCTGGCCGCAGTTGCCCCGACCGGAACTGCCCAAGAGCCACGGACGGCGCTGGACGATGAAAGAGCTGGCCCACGCCCTCCAGCGCGGCGTGCCCGAAGGCGACCCGCAACGTGGAGCCCAGGTGTTTGCTAAAGCCCAGTGTGCCAAGTGCCATCGATTTGGCTCGCGGGGCGCTTCTTTCGGACCGGACCTGACCACGCTCTCGCGGCGGTTCCACAAGCGGGAAACGCTCCAGGCGATCCTTTATCCCTCGATGGTCGTTTCGGACCAGTATCAGCTTGTGGGCGTGGTAACCGACAGCGGCCGGGTTTACCAGGGAATGATTGTCTCCCGTGGCCCGGACCACTTGGTGTTGTTGGATTCCACCGGGCGGCAGATTCGCATTCCTCGCGACAGCGTCGAGCAGATTAACCTGTTGCCCGCCTCGCCCATGCCCGAAGGGTTGCTCGACCGCCTCACGTTGCAGGAGATCATGGACCTGTTCGCCTACCTGTATCAGGAACAGACACTCACCACGGGCCGATCTCCTTCCCGGCGATAGTGCCGGCTGGGGCCAAGTGGGTAGGTGCTCGTTCCCAAGTGGCAGGATATTCGCCGCAAGCGATTCTCTCTCCGGACTTGGTTCGGGGAGAACCGAAAAACGCGAGCTGTGATGCTCCTCCCCCTGTCTAAAGTTGGCGGCTCGCGGCTAAGATACCATCAACGCCGTCCATCCCCGAGCCGCTCGCCACCTACTCCCCCTTTGCCGCCGCACCGCTTGGCTGCTCGGCCAGGGCTTTTTCGAACAGTTGCAACTGCCGCTGCATTTGCTGGTAGTAGGGCTGCAGCCGCACGGCCAGACGCTGGACGACCACCGCGTCCTCATAACGCTGTAGGGCGTAATAGCAGCGGCCCAGGGTATCCAGATAGCTGGCCCGACGCGGGGCAAGCTGCAACGAGTACTGGCTGTAGCGCTTGGCTTTTTCGTAATCGCCTTCGGTGTTGGAAACCAGCCACGCCCACTGGTTGTAGGGGGAAGCGGCTCCGGGCCCCAAGCGAAGCCCCTGCCGCGGAATGGCCCGTTCTATCTGCATCAGAGCCTGCTGGATGAATTGCCGGGCCGTCTGTTTGGTTTCCGGACGTCGGGCCGCGCGGTACAGGGCAATGATGGCGTCCAGTTCGGAAAGATCGGTCTGAACCGCTTTAATGAGCAATTGAACGTTGGGACGGCCCTGTTTCTTCTCCTGGGCCAGTGCCTGCCAGAACCACTGTCGGGCCTGGAACGTGGTCATCACCGCGTCGGCTCGGATTCCTGGCACCTGGCGTTTGATCAGCTCGATCCCTTGCTGAGCCACCTGAGCCGCCTCGTCGTACCGCTGCAAGTCGGCCAGCATTTCGCTCCAGCTCAGTGCGGCGATTACGGCCTGGACGTCCCGGCCCCCTTCGAACACCCGGCGATATTCTTCCAGGGCCCAATCGAACAACTGTTGCTGCCGCAACTGATCGGCCAGCACGTTGCGTCGTCGGGAACTCAAAGACATCTGGCGGACCTTTTGCAGCAGCTTTTGGGATTCGGCCGTCCGGCCGCGCTGCAAGGCCACCGCGGCGGCGGCATAGAGCATCAGCGGTTCGTTCCGGACGGTTTCTCTCAGCCGGGGCCAGAGCCGCTCCCAGGCCTCCCACTGTCGGTACCGCAAAAGCCACAGGGCAAGCGACTCCCCGGCGTGTTCTGCGCCCCGTTGAACCATCACGGCGATTGCTTTTTCGGCCGCCTGCTGAACTTCCGGCGAACCGGCCAGCGAGGGCAGTGACCAGCAGAACTCCAGCATTTGCTGCAACACTTCCAGCAGCAGCAAGTTGCCGGTGGCCTGGAAAGTTTGCGTTTGCTGCTCGATGGCCGTGGCCCAGAACTCGGCGTCCCACTTGCCCTCGGCTTCGGCTTGCACCGCCTGGCGAAGCCACACGGCGCCGGTCCGTTGCGTTCCCTGCAGATGCTTCTGCACGGCCTCGGCCAACCGGCGGCGATATTCGGCCCCGGGACGAGGGTAACGCAACGCCATCACGGCAGCCAACTGGGAAAGCCCCTGATCCGACTCGAAGCGGACAATCCGACACAACGGGGCCAGTCCTTGTCCTTCGTAATGGAAACCCAACCGGCGAATGGTTTCGATGCGCTGCGGGGTGGAACTTTTCCCGTACTCCCGCATCCACCTGGCCACCGGTTCCGGGTCGCTTGGGTCATGCCACGGGATGCGGATTTTCCGCAATAGGAACCGGGCCCGCGCCGCCACTTCCAGGTCCGATTGCTCGGCCGCCTGCACCAACTGGTCCAGCGCGGCCAGCCCCAAGCCAAGCAAGCGATCCTGAGCCTCCTGCCGCACAAAGTAGTCTTCGGCCCCCAACTGCTTGATCAACTCGGCAATCAGTTCCGGCGAGACTTGCTCTTGAGCCGCCGAATCCGAACGCTCCTGGGCTTCGGCGACCGGTACTGCCGCCGGAAGAATGACCAGGACGAAAGTAAAAAACAACGCGCGCATAAGAATATCCAGTCGGGTGATTGCCAAAAGGGCAGCAAGGGCTTAATGCAAGGGGCTAGCGGAACTACTCTATTTTAAGGCCACGGACACGGGTTTCCATGCGAATCGGCCCAGGCAGAACAGGTCGGGCGAAGTTGCCAGTCTTTTAACGGCCCAGGTTCCACCGAGGCGAGCCGTACCGCTGAGCTACCAGCCGCACGGTTTCGGCCAGCGGCCAATGCCGCAGCGGAACCACCTGGCCCCAGGTGCGGCGAAACACCCGGTCCAACTCTTCGGCCGGGAGCGGGTAGCAGGCGACAAAGTCCCGGTGCGGGCGGCGTCGTCGGTACTCCGGCTCTCGGGGCGGGTGCTTGAGCAGTTGGTCCAGCCAGTGCAGCTCCATGTCGTAAAGCAGGGTTCCGTGATACCAGCAGGCGTCACGACTCAGGCGAAGGCTAGTGCCGGAGATTTTTCGTCCTTGGCAAACCAGGTCGCTTGTGCCTGCGAGGGTCACGGGCGGTCCGACGCGAGTCAGCTCCTCAGCCAGCGGAAGCAGCACGTGGCGATGCACCTCCGTCGGGGGGAGCAGATGAGCGGCAGAACGGCTCCAAAACAGTGAAAAGACTCGGCAGCCCGGCCCCAGCACCACGGCGGCTCCCCCAGTGGGCCGGCGGAGCACTGGCACGCCGTGGCGGCGGCACGCGGCCAGGTGGACTTCGCCGTCGGCCCGGGACGAACGGCCCAACACCACGGCTACCTGCGGCGATTCCCAGATGCGCAGCACGGCGTCGGGCCAGCCGGCGGCGGTCACCTGCTGCCATAAGGCCTGGTCCAGGGCCAGGTTTTCGGCCGCGGTGGGCAGCGACAACTCCAGCAAATGCCAGCGGCGAGGCAGCAACGAACCGACCAAAGAGACGGAAAGCGGTTGTTCCATCGCGGGCGAAGTTTTCCGGCGCCTGGTCGTATTCAGGAAGGCGGCGTTCCTGCGGCGAGTAGCCGGACAAGCACTTCTGTGGTGTGCAAGGAGGAACGACGACATTGGTTCCCCAAGTGTAAAGGCGGACTGTTTCCGGCACAAACGGCCGTCCTCTTGGAGTACATGCTTGCACTGCTTGCAAGGGATTCTCAGTCCTAGAACAGAGATATCGCAGGGGCGGAATAATCCGCTCGGGCTTGGAAGAATCGGTTTGTTTGTGCGAGGGCCAATGTTCTGTCTAGCTGGGAAAACTAGTTCAACCTGACCGGTCGTTCCAATCGCTACAAACCTCTCCCCCCACTTGGAGCGATAGAACAGGCAGGTCGCGGCGGTCCCGGCCGGAACCGCCGCATGTTCGTCTTGCAAGGGAATGCAACAGGAAGGAGACGACCCATGGACCGAACGACCTCTCCTGCCCGAGGCGAGGAGCTGCCTGGCTTATCGCTCCGCAAAAGACACTGGGGATTATCTCTTCTGCTCGCCGGGCTTTTGCTCTCCACGGCCCGAGCCGAACCGCCGGAACCGACGGCCACCTCTTCTGGAAGCTCAAATGGCTCCCCGGCACTGAGCACCGTGCCCACCGATCGCCAGGGCCGGATCGCTTACGCCAGTTGGTACGCCTTGCAGCCGGAAGCGGACGAACAGGCCCCGGAACAGGAGCCGGTGGAAATCCAGGAACCGGCGCTTGAGATTACGGTCCGACCGCCCACGTTCATCGAAGAACAGGTAGCCATTCCCCGAGTGGGACTGGTGGACGAGTCAATCTTCAACTCGCCCCAAGCGCTGACCGTGGTCACCGAGCAGGAGCTGCTGGAACGCGCTCCGCGCACCCCGGCCGAAGCCCTGCGCTACAAGCCGGGCATCTGGATCCAGAAGACCGGCCACCGCGGCGGGGCGCCGATCATTCGCGGTTTTATGGGCAACCGGGTCATTTACGCCTTCGACGGCGTGCGGCGGAACACCGCCTCGTTGTTCGCCGGACCGAACGGGTTCCTGCAAAACATCGACGCCCTGGACGTGGACCGCATCGAAGTAATCCGCGGGCCCGGCTCGGTGCTGTATGGGTCGGACGCCATCGGTGGGGTGATCAACGTCATCACCAACGAGGAGCCGATCTTCACCCGCCGCGGCAGCCGCATCGGCGCCCGTTCCTACGGCCGCTGGGCCACCGTGGACCAGGAACTCAGCGGCCGCCAGGAGTTCTACCTGGCCACGCCGCGCGTGTTTGCTTTCGTTGGGGGAACGCTGCGAGACATCGACGACCTGCGGGCCGGTGCACCGCGAGGGGTGCAAGTGCCCAGCTCCTGGCGGGAAGAGAACTGGGACGCCCAGTTCGACTACCTGCTGCAAGCCAACCACCGCATCCAGTTCTTCTTCCAGGAGTTCAACGCCCCGGAAAGCAAGCGGTACGACCGGCCCACCCAGGATCGGGCCACACACCGCGAACTGTACGGCCTGCGCTACTTCGCCCGGGACTGGGGGCTGATCGAACAACTGGAAGCCACCGGCTACTGGCACGCCCAGTTGCAGCGCACCTACCGCAGCGGCGCGTTGGATCGGGACCAGGCGGACAAGACCTGGGGCGTGGACTTGAAAGCCAGCACCTGGCTGACACAAAACACACGCGCCGTTTACGGCTTTCACATCCACGAGGACGACATCACCCAGGTGAACCCCCGCCGCGGAACCCGCGACCCCGATGTCACCTGGCTCAACCCGGCCCTGTTCTTCCTGGCCGAAATGCAGGTGACCGACCGCATCCGCATCGACGCCGGGGTGCGTTGGGACCAGTTCACGCTCAAGTCCTTCGCTCCGCCGCTGAGCGAGTTCCCGCAGGAGGTCCAGGACGCCATCGCCCTGGGCGAGCTGTCGATCGACGACTTCAACCTCGACACTACCACCGACGCGGTGACCGGCGGCATCGGCTTCGTGGTGTCGGTTACCGAAAACGTCAACTGGGTGGTGCACGTAGGCCGGGCGTTCCGCGCCCCGAACAAAAACGACCTGCTGCGGTTCGGCCAGTTCACCTTCGGATTCAACGTCCCCTCGCCGGGAGTGAAGCCCGAGTCGAGCTGGACGTACGAGACCGGCATCCACGGGTCGTATGAAAACCTGGCTTACGCGGTCACCTTTTTCCACACCGAGTTGCAGGACGCAATCGTCAGCCAGCCGGGTACGTTCGGCGGCCGTACGTTCATCGACGTGGACGGCGACGGTATCGAGGACCCGGACGAAGGCGTCTTCGTCAAGTCCAACTCGCCCGGGGTGATTGTGGCCAAGGGCATCGAGTTCGAGGGGACTTATTACCTGCCCTGGGAGTGGACCTACCGCTGGTTCGGCGATTATCCGGTGTCCATCTACGGCAACTTCACCTGGATCGACGGCCAGGACAAAGGGAACCGGGAACCGCTGGACCGGATGTTTCCGGCCAACGGGCTGTTCGGCATCCGGGTGGAAAACTCCCGCGACCCGGACCAGCGCTGGTGGTGGGTAGCCGGCGAAGCGTGGATGGTGCGGCGGTTTCACCGCATCCGGCCCGCCCGGCTGGCCAAAGACCCCGCCTTCCGGGTCGATCCCCAGGACCGCACCAGTCCCCTGCTACGGCCCGACGGCTCGGTACCCGGGTTTACCATCTTCAACGTCCGAGGCGGGGTGTATCTGACCGATTCGATTGTGTGGACCATCGGGCTGGAAAACCTGTTCGACAAGCTCTACCGGGTGAAGGACTCCCGAATCGACGCCCCCGGGATGAGCTTCGTCACCAGCCTGGACATGACCTACTGATTGCAATCTTCGCATGTTGGCCGCCTGCCTGGCTGCACCGGGGGGCTCCTCTCTCCGGTGCGGCCTTGCTTTTCGTTCCTTGTGGTGCAAGATGCCGCCGGAGCGAGAAACCATCCGGGTTTCGGTTTCCAGGAGCAGGAAATCCCCGGTCTGATTCCTCACCTCTTTGGCCATCTGCCCGGATGGGGATTGCAAATGGGGCGTCTTGACGCATGGGGGGGCGGTATTCCAGAATCTAGGCTTGGTGCACGAATCATCGGCCTAGCGGCCTGGGACCAACAGCAACAGGAGAAGGTTTGTGGGCGTCAAGAAGCGAGGTAAAGGTCGGCGCAAGATCGGTCGCAAGAAACGCCGTATGCGGTCCAAGATCCGGCACCGTAAGGACAAGTAGCCGGGAACTTTGGCCCTTTGGGCTCCTATGGCCATTTTGCCCGGAAAAACCGTGCGTCACCGGGCGACAATCCGTACCGGCCGGCAAAGGGCGGAAGGTGCGAGCTGCCCTGGTTGCCTTCGAGCCCCCTCCACCGCTCCTGGTACCTTGGCCGCAGCCGTGGGATTTGCCACAATAGGGTTTGCATGTTCGTTGGTGGTTGCCATCCTGCGCCGACGAGCACCTGCGCGAAAGGTCCACCCGGGGGGGCCGTGTTCGATCTGGTCTGCTGGCGATTCGAGCCCGAGCGTCAACCAGGCCGGTTCCTATTGACTAGGTAGCAGGAATCTGCGGCGGTGAAACGGGCGCTGATTAGCGACATCCATGCCAATCTGGAAAGCCTGGAGGCGGTGTTGGACGACATCCGCCGCCAAGGCGTTTCCGAAATCTACTGCCTGGGCGACATCGTCGGCTATGGACCCAACCCGGTCGAGTGCGTCGATCTGGTTCGCCGCCACTGCAAAGTCAGCATCATGGGCAACCATGACCAGGGAGCGCTGTTCGACCCGGAAGGGTTCAACGCCGTGGCCGAGCAGGCAATCTTCTGGACCCGGGAACAACTGGAGCGCCCCTGCGGCTCGTCGGCCCTGATGGGCGAGCGGTGGGATTTCCTGGGCGAGCTGCCCACCCGCTGGGAAGAAAACGGCCAACTATACGTTCACGGTTCGCCGCGGAACCCGCTGAGCGAATACGTGTTTCCGGACGATATCTACAACCCCCGCAAGATGGAAAAGCTCTTTGCCCTGGTGCCGCAGTGTTGTTTTCAGGGGCATACGCACGTGCCGGGGGTGTTCACCGAGTCGGCCGAGTTCTTCAGCCCGGAGGACATCGACTACGAGTTCCCCCTGGGCCAGCAGAAGCTCATGGTCAATGTCGGCTCGGTGGGTCAGCCGCGGGACGGAGACCCCAGAGCGTGCTATGTGATTTTAGAGGACGACCGCCTGCGTTTCCGCCGAGTGGAGTATCCGGTGGAAAAGACCATTCAGAAAATCTACGCCATCCCCGAGCTGGACAATTCCCTGGGCGACCGATTGCGTGGCGGACAATAACCGAGGGACAGGGGAGGGACGTTTCCCCGCCAGTGGGACCAGGTGGCTTTCGCTGCCCGGGTGATCCAACTCGTTAGACTGACCTCCGTGCCGGAAAGGCTCGCCATCCATGGATCGCCGCGTTGTTTGGTTCGTGGTGCTTTCCACGCTGGTGTTCATGGCCAACATCTACGTGGTGGCCTGGCTCAACCCGCCGCCCCCGCCGAAGAAAGAAGAC
>WFOE01000030.1 GCA_015488215.1 Planctomycetales bacterium | reverse complement strand
CCCTTTTCCTCCGCGCCGGTAGTTTTTGGATCTTGCTCAGGCAGCGACTTCAGGAAGCAATGGCTAACCAAAAGTGGTTGCTGGCCGAAAATCGAGCTGCTTCTATCTCAGTTGTCAACCAATCGTCTTTGAGCCCCCTCGACACAAATGATCCTACATGTGATTCTACATGGAACCTTGGCGATTCCGGGACAACAAGGTCCTGAGTCTTGCGTCTCGTGTCTTGGGCCGTCGGGAATATGCGCCGATTCATCTTTCGGCGCCGCATCAAGATTACCGGAGGTGTTCTGTCGTGTCATTAGTGAGCCGCCTGCGAAAATCGGCGCTTTTTCTTGTGGTGGTGCGGAAGCACCGGCGCAAGGCGCAGGTCGCAAGCCTATTCCCGCCCGGAGCGGCAGCTCCCAGTGGCCGACCGCCGTGCCGTCCTCCGCCGACTAAAGTCGGCGGCTCGCCGAGTGCGAGTATCGGCGCTTGTTCTTGCGCCGGAACGGAAGCTCCTTGCACAAGGCGCACGGCGCAAGCCGCAAGCCCGTTCCCGCCCGGAGCGGAAGCTCCTGTTCAAGACCCAAGACGCAAGACTTCTTCATATGGCGGTGGCTACCTCATCGCGCCTGCTCAAGAACGAGGGCAGGCTCTCAAGGGGCCACAAGCGGCAGCGGGCCGCTTTCCGCCTGGGGCACTTGGCCGGCGGTCGAAGGTTCTGCCGGCAGGTGTTGCCAGTTTTGCAGCGATTCGCCAAGCGGCAGGCGCCAGCGGCCCTGGGAGTTTTCGACCACCAGGGCGTCGGTCCCAATCGAGACGACCCGCCCCTGCACTGGTCCAAGCTCAAGTTCGCTACCCGGGATAAGCACCACGCGGCGGCCCGTCCCGGCGTCGTAGAGCCAGGCTTCCGGCACGTCGTTCTTGACCACCGAAGCGATAAACCGCAAGCCGACTGCCGGGTCTTCTGGGGACGGAGACGGAGCCGCCTCGGGCTGGGGGGGCGGTTGCTGCGTCGTTCGTGGAGATCGTGGAGGGGAGAAGGGGGCGATTTCCACCACCTGGTCGATCCACTGCTGGCGTGTCTCGGCTGCCGCGTCGTCGCGCAGCGGCACGTGTTGTACCAGGGCCCCGGCTGGGTGGGAAGCGGCCTCGGTATGCCACTGCGCTCCGCGCACCAGCCAGCGGGTTCCGTCGATGCGCGTCACCTGGAGCAGCTCGCCTTCAATCCGCACGAAAAACGGCGGTTGTTCCGGGAACCCTTTGGCCGAAGCGACCACCAGCGTCTGTTCCGAACCGCTGGCGGCAAAGGGTTCGGCCAGTCGGGTTTCGGCAAACAGGCGTTTCCGCCGCGGGGCGTCGTTCAGGCAAAGCCCTTCGGCGGTGAGCGTCACATGGAGTTGTTCTCCTTCGGCCGCGCGTTCCACTCTCAGCGCGGCAATCCGGTGGGCTAGCTCGACCCGGTGAAAAATATCCAGCAGGTAGCACAACCGCCGGAGCGAGACGTCGGCTTCAATCGTCACCTGCACGGCCGCATAGACGCCGCCTCGTTGCAACCGGCGGCCGGGCACCACCCGGGCGCGCTGCCAGCCGCAGAGCAGCGCCAGGTCGGTAAGCCACTCCTGGTAAAGCCGTTGGGCGTCCACGGCGTCCGGCGGCAGCGAACGCCGGCGCCAGTGGGCCAACTGCCGCGCGGCCCGATTCAACGCGGCGGTCTGTTGCAGCGTTTGGCTTCGCTGCTGCTGGAGCAGTTGCAAGCGCTCTTGCCGCTGGAGCACGGGTCCGAAAACCCAACGATAAAGCCGCGGTACGCCCCAGGTGGCGCCGACCAGCACCGCGGCGACGACGGCCAGGATTTTCTCGCGTTTTTGCATCGCTTGATACGGAGCAAGGGACTGGGTTTCAGGAACCGGAAGCGGCCCCGGGTTGCCGGGCCGGAGGCGAAGAGCCTTCCCGGGGCTTCCCGGCCGGGAGCACTTCCAGGTCCAGCTCGAACCGCCAGGGAAACCGCTGCTGGTCCGTATCGGGGAGAATCGCTCGCGGATGCACCCGATGGCCCTCTTCGGCCAGGCGCTGGTAGAGCCGCTGCACTTCGCGGCGCGAGGCGGCATAGCCGCTCCCCTGCACCCGAGCCACCGGACCGCCAGCCGATCCGGACACAGGCAGCACCCGAAACTGGGTCAAGTAAATCTCCCGCGGCTGTTGTTCTTGTAGCAGTCGGGCCAGGCGGTGCACCTGCTCCAGCCAGTCCACGCGGGTGCGGGCCCATTGTTCGACCATCTGGGCGTGCTTGGGCACGTGCTGCGACCGCTTCAGGGCTTGCTGGAGCTGGTCAAGGTCCTGCTGGACCAGTTGGAGCTGCTGTTCCAAGCCGGCGGCCTGGTACTGCACCCAGCCGAACAAGCCGCCCAGGACCACGGCCGCGGCCGCTCCGGCTACAAGCAGTCGCTGGCGCCGGTGGTTGCGGGGCTCAGGCTCGCGCCTCGGGTGCAGAAAATCCACGCCTTGGGCCAGGGGTTGGGCGGCCCCCCAGAGCAGTCCTACGGTTCCGGCCCAAGCGGCGCGCTGGCCCGTCTGCTCCCCGGGCACCTGCCAGCGGAGCGTTTGCAGGGGATCGAGCACCTCGACCGGCCAGCGCATCCGCTCCGGCAACCGCTTGCGCAGGGAATCGTATTCTCCCGGTCCGGCCACCAGCCACACTCGGGCGATTGCCAGCCCGGGATCGGAACGCAACACGGCTCCCAGTGTTCGCTGGATTTCGGCCAGCAGCAGTTCTTCGTTTTCTTCGTGCGCGGCGGGCACGGCGTGGGCGAAGAGCAGATGCGGGCCGGTGAAGACCGAAAGCTCGAACCGTCCCTGCGCCGGCCAGACGACAAGCTGCCCCTGGTCCGCCGGGGCAGTTTCGGCATCCGAGGCTCGTTGCAGCAGTTCGGTCAGGGCAACCGGGGTGATCGAGACTTGCCTGGCTTCCCGTCCCGCGGCGGCAAGCACTGCTTGGATTGCTTCGACTTTTTCCCTCGGGGTTTCCACCAGCAGGACTTCGCGCTGGTCGTCTTCTGCGGACCAGGGCAGCGGCAGGAAGTCCAGCATCAACTGCTCCAGCGCTGCCGAGACTTTCATCTCCGCCTGCAGGCGGACCACGGCGGGCAGCTCTTCGTCGGGGACCGGGGGCAGTTGCAGCCGCCGCAGCACCACTTCGTTGCGTCCCAGGACCACCAGCACCTCGCGGGCGCGGATGCCCCGTTGGTCAAGCTGCTCCCGAAGCAACGAGCCGGCTTCCTCGGGAGCTTCCAGCGGGTCGATCTGCTGGGGCCAGTGCCAGTTGAGGGCGTGCAGGGCCCGAGGGCCGTTGCGTCCCAGCTCGGCCTCGACGGCACGCAGGCTACGCTGATCCCATTCCAGTGCAAGCAGTTTGGGCATGGGCTTCGGGACAGTGTGTGGAAACTTGGGAAAACAGGCCCCGGGGACGAAACCGCCTGGGTTCGATTATTTTTGGCCCCTGCGGCGTTCACAAGCGTGGGCACCGTGGTGCGCCGCTCCTGACCGGCGGCCCTGCGGCGCGCACCACTTCCCCATAGGGTTTAACCCCGGAAAGATGCAAAATATCCGCAACCTGATGAAAAGAATCACCAAAGGGGCGAACCATTTGCCCGTTCCGGGGGTTTATAGCAAAGGGGGAGAGGTTGCGCATGCGCCGAGCCAAGCACGCGTCTTCCCCTGGCGGCGGGATGCCGCATGTCCATTTGTTCACCAACAGAAGGGTCACTTTGACCCGGGAAGCCGAAACGGCTCCCGGTGAACCCGTCGCCCAGTTGCCACAACCAACAAATTGGAGATTGGCAACCCGCCGACGGCCAATGAGACTGGAACCCAGGGGGGAGCTTCCCGGAGCGGTTACGCCCTGCGGTTAATCCGCTTTTGGAAAAGTGCACCGTCCGCAAGAGGTAGGGGGAAACTCCACTACGATGGTCCGCCGCATAGGATTGGGATTGTTGGCCGCCGCGCTGGCTCTGGCGCTGGTGGCAGAAGCAGAACGAGCCTATGCCCAGCGGCTCGGCCGTTCCGGCCGGGGGTTTGGGCCTCCGGGCCGGGGGCGCGACCGGGGGATTACCGGCTTGCTGCGCCGCGAATCGGTCCAACAGGAACTCAAAATCACCGACCAGCAGCGGGAAAAGCTCGACCAATTGCAAGGCGAGCTGCGGCAAGAGATGTTCGGCATGTTCGACTTGTTCCGCCGCTTGCGCAGCGCCGAAACCGACCAGGAACGTGAAGCGGCCCGGGCCGAGCTGGAAAAGGCGCGCGACCAATTGCGCAAAAAGGCTGAAGAGGCACTGCAGAAAATCCTCACCCCAGAGCAGTTCCAGCGGCTCAAGCAGCTTGAACTCCAGCAGCGCGGCGTGCGGGCGTTGGCCGAAGACGAACACGCCCAGGCGCTGGGGCTTTCCCCGCAGCAGCGAGAAAAAATCAAGCAACTGCTGGAGCAACAGGAAGAAAAGCAGCGGGAGTTGTTCGAATCGCTGCGCGACGTGCCCCGGGACCAGCGCCGCGAACGGTTCGAGCAGCTTCGCCAGCAAGGGGAACAGTTGCGCCAGCAGACCGAAGCGGCCGTGCTGCAGGTCCTGAGCGAAGAGCAACGCAAGCAGTGGCAACAGATGCTCGGGCCGCCGCTTCCGGAACCGGATGGCGACGGTTCCCGGCGGGCTCCCCGGGTCGTGGGCACCCGGCCGGTATCTCCACCGCAGTCTTCGGACCGGGGGCAAAGCCAACCCACCCCACCGCGTAGTTCCGGGCCGGGCAAGGTAATCCTGCCCTCGGGAGCCGCAGGCGGCGGCGAACCGGTGGCCAGCTTCGGCACTCCCGGGACGGCTGGTTCTGCCGGGCAAAATGCCCCCGGGCGACAGCCGCCGGGGCAAACTCCCGCGGCCGACCAAGACGCCGCCGGCCAGGGTACCGCGGCCGGCCAGAGTACCGCTGCTGGTCAGGGTACCGCTGCCAGTCAGTCCCCCGCGGCCGGTCAGGCTTCTGGGCCTGACGGTGCTCCCCAGGGCGGGCAGCCGGTGCGCTACGTATCGTTCAACTTTCGTAATGCTCCCTGGAGCGAAGTGCTGCGGCTGCTGGCCGACGTGACCGGGCTGACGCTGGACCTGCGCGACGAGCCGCCCGGGACGTTCAGCTACTTCGACCGCCACCGCTACACGCCCCAGCAGGCCATCGACGTGCTCAACGGCTACTTGCTCCAGCGGGGCTACGTGCTGGTGCGTCGGGACAACTTCCTGGTGGTGCTCAACGTGGAAAATGGCATTCCGCCCAATCTGGTGCCCACTGTGCCGCTGAGCGAGCTGCCCAAGCGGGGCCGCAACGAGCTGGTTTCGGTCATCTTCCCCCTGGGCGAACTGGACCCGGAAAAAACGGCCGAGGAAATCCAAGGACTGCTCGGCCCGCAGGGCAAGGTGGTGCCGCTTCGTTCTTCCGGTTCGCTGGTGGTGACGGACATTGCCAGCAACCTGCTGCGGGTGCAGGCGTTAATCCAGGGGGCCAGCCCGCAGGCCGGACCGGAAGATCGCGTCTTTCGGGCGTTTGCCCTGCGGTACCGTCCGGCCCACGAAGCGGCCGAACTGCTGCGGCGTTTGTTCAACCTGGACCCGGGCGTGCGGAACGTCAGCGCCGGAGCGGCCGAAAGTTCCGGGCGGTCTTTCAGCAGCCGGAGCGAGTTTTTCCGGCGGATGTTTTTCGGGTCGCGTTCCCGGGGAGGCGATGACAGTTCCTCATCGAGCCGCAAACGGCGGACCGACATCTCGGTGGCCGTGGACGAATGGACCAACTCCGTGCTGGTCACCGCTCCGGCCAAGGAGATGAAGGTTGTGGAACACGCCGTCCGCACAATCGACGTGCCCAACGACCAGCAAGGGACGACCGTCCTGGGCAACGTGGGCCGGGCAAGCGGCAAGCCTTTCCTGCGCGTGTATCAGCTTCGTAACGCTGATCCGCGCGAGGTGGCCAAAACCCTGGGCGTGTTGCATCCCAACAACGTAATCAACGAAGACGGTCGCTACCGCCGGTTGCACATTTGGGCTACGGAAGAAGAACACCGGCAAATCGCCGAGCACATTCGCATGTTGGACGGGGCCACCGGCAGCTCGGTGGCTGTCATCCCCCTGGGCGGAATCAATCCCATGACGGCCACGGGATTAATCCAGTCCCTGTTTGCTTCCGACGGGCAGAACGCCCCAGTGGCGGTGCCCGATCCGATGGGCCGTGGCCTGATTGTCCGCGGCGATCCGCAACAGATCGCCCAGGTGCGGATGGTGCTGGAACGCTACCGGCAAGCCCCGGGGACGGCTCCGCTCCAGCGAGGACCGGTGCGGCAATACCAACTGGGCGAGGACGCCGCCCGGGTGGCCCGGCTGCTGCAGCGGCTCTGGAGCGCCACGGGAGCCAACCCAATCCGGGTGGTGGTTCCCGGCGAGGAGCAATCGCCCGGGCCGCGAAGTTCCACCCGGCCCGGCCCCTCGGGCCGGTTGCGTCCTTCCGCCCTGCAAGTTCCCGCTCCGACCAACCCGCCGGAGGAGAAGCCTTCCCAGCCGGCCAAACGGGGAATCGACGACCGCACGGTGCTGGCGCAGCCTCGGGTGCCCGCCATCACCGTAAGCACGACCGAAACGGCCCAGCAGTCCTCGCCGAACGAGAATCCGGCTCCGCAACAGGCCGAGCCGGCTGCGCCATCTCCGGCAGGCGAGGAGCCCGACCCGGTGGAAGAGGTCCTGCGGTGGCTCGCCGGGGAAGAGGACCAGGGGGCCGAGCCGAACCACACCCGGCCGCAGAACGACCGGAGCGAAGCGAACCGGCCGCCTGAGCCTCAGCCGACGGAAGACAAACCGGAGGCTAAGCCGCCCATCGTGATTACGGTGGCCGACGGGAAGCTGATTATCAGCTCGCAGGATACCGAGGCGCTAGACCGCCTGGAACGGCTCCTGCAACAGTTGGCCCCGCCGCCGGCGGCCAAAGTGCGCTGGACCGTCTTTTATCTGAAGAACAGCGATGCCACCGAAGTGGCCGCGGTGCTGGAACAGATGCTGCCGGTGGGAAGTGGGAGCGGGACCAACGGGCCGGGGACCGGTTCGTTGCAGATTGTGCCGGAGAGCCGTTCCAACGCCTTGTTCGTGACCGGCCCTCCGGAGCTGGTGCGGGACGTGGAGCAGTTGCTCAAGCTGCTGGATGCCGACGAGCTGCCTGGGCAGTTCCGGGACCGGGTACCGCGGACCATCCCGGTCCGTTACGCGGACGTAAACCAGGTGGCCGAAGTGCTCCGGGAAGTGTATCGCGACTATCTGGAACAGCCCTCGCCGCAGGAAAGCTCGCGGCGGAGCTTCTTCTTCCGCAGCTTCGGCTCGACCAGCAGCCGCTCCTCTCGGTCGGGAAGCAACCGCCGGGTGCGGATGACCCTGGGCGTGGACGAACAGACGAGCCAAATCGTGGTTTCCTGTAGTGAAGCGCTGTTTCGCCAAGTGCGGTCGCTGGTGGAAGAACTGGACGAAGCGGCCCGGGCGGCCCAGCGCAG
Organism: Planctomycetales bacterium; assembly: GCA_015488215.1. Classification (GTDB taxonomy): domain Bacteria; phylum Planctomycetota; class Planctomycetia; order Pirellulales; family S012-138; genus S012-138. The sequence continues at coordinate 12,381 of WFOE01000030.1, read as the reverse complement.
CGTACGGGTGGTGGCCCTGAACAACGCCGACACGGCGGCGGTGCAACAGGCGCTGGTGTCCCTGTTTCCGCAAGTGACCGTAAGCACCACGGCTACTGCAGGCAGCCCCAGCCGCACCACTCAGCCGAGCCAGACGACCGCAGCCCGGCCCGGTTCGTTCGACGCGGAACGGGCCGAGCGGATTCGGCGGTTTTTCGAGTTTTTGCGGGCAAGGCGGATGGGAATGGGAAGCAGTTCCGGCCGCAGCCCGCTCGGTTCCCCGCGGGGGACCGCGCCGGGGGACCGCGGCTCGGGGTTCCGCCGGTTTCCCGGGCCCCCGGGCGGCTTTCGCCCACCGGGCCGGTAGCAAGGTCGAAGCCCGGTTGACCATGCACGAGACCTTCCCCGGGCGAAGCTCGGCCGCCGGCGATGTCTCTCCCCGCCGAGCGGCCCAGCGGAACGGAAATTTCCCTCCTCCACGGATCGAGCAAGCGGAACGATGGATATTGCCAGTGCGTTGATTCGGCGTTCGCTGTTGCGGCCCGACCAGGTCGAACAACTCCGCAGCCGCTGCGGTGATCGCCGCCTGGACCAGGTGGCCGTGGAGCTGGGCATGCTGGACGAACAGCAAGCCTTGCAGGTGCTGGCCGAAGAGCTGGGCATGCGCTTCGTGGACCTGAACCAGGTGGAAATCGACCGCCAGTTGCTGCGGCAGTTTCCCACTTCGACCATCTTCCGCCACACGCTGCTGCCGCTGCGGCGGGACAACGGACTGGTGGACGTGGCCGTCAGCGACCCGTTCGACCTGGAAGGACTGGACGAGCTGCGTTCGCTGAGCGGGTTCCAGCTCCGCCCGGTGCTTGCCCCCAAAAGCGAAATCGAAGAACGCATCAAGCAACTGCTGGGCGTGGGCGGAGACACGATTACCGAGCTGGTTTCCCGCGCCGGCGAGGACGATATCGAGCTGCTGGAAGAAATCGGTGACGAGGCCGGCGAACTGGCCGAGGAAGCCCAGGCCGCCTCGGTGGTGCGGCTGGTGAACCAGTTGCTGCTGGAAGCCCTGGCCCAGAAGGCAAGCGACGTCCACATCGAACCGCAGGAAAACCGGCTTTCGATCCGGTTTCGGGTCGATGGCGTGCTGCGCGTGCAGCCGGTGCCGCCGGAGATCAACCAGTTCTATTCGGCCATCGTCACCCGGCTCAAGATTATGGCCCGGCTCAACATCGCCGAAAAACGCTTGCCGCAGGACGGGCGGATCAAGCTGCGCGTCTCGGGCCGGGAGATCGACGTGCGCGTGTCGGTCATTCCCATGCTCTACGGCGAAGGGGTGGTGCTGCGGCTGCTGGACCGGCAAGGGATGGTCTTCGACCTGCAACGGGTGGGCATGCCCCCGGGCGTAATCGAAACGTTCCGCGAGCTGATTTCGCTGCCGCATGGGATCATCCTGGTCACCGGGCCCACCGGCAGCGGAAAGACCACCACGCTCTACAGCGCGCTGAACGAGATCAAAAGCCCGGCCATCAAGATCATCACCGTCGAAGATCCCGTGGAGTACCACCTGGAAGGGATTAACCAGATCCAGGTGCACAGCAAAATTGGGCTGACCTTTGCCGCCGGGTTGCGAAGCATCCTGCGGCACGACCCGGACGTGATCCTCATCGGCGAAATCCGCGACAGCGAAACGGCCCAGAGTGCCATCCAGGCGGCGTTGACCGGCCACCTGGTCTTCAGCACGCTGCACACCAACGATGCTCCGGGCGCTTTCACCCGGCTGATCGACATGGGCGTGGAGCCTTACCTGGTGGCCAGCACCGTCGAGGGGGTGCTGGCCCAGCGGCTGGTGCGCATCCTGTGCCCCGCGTGCAAGGAACCCTACGAACCGGACGAAGCGAAGCTGCCGCCGGATTTCCCTCGGCCGGTGCCCAGGCAGCTTTACCGCCCGCGCGGCTGCCGCCAGTGCCGCGATACCGGCTACTCGGGCCGCACGGGGGTGTTCGAGCTGCTACGGACCGACGAAACCGTGCGGCGGCTGTGCGTGGAACGAGCCGATACGGCGCAGATCCGCCAGCACGCCGTACAGCACGGCATGATGACGCTGCGGCAATGCGGCTGGCAGAAAGTGCTGGACGGCACCACCAGCGTGGAGGAAGTGGTTCGCATCACCAAAGGCGATGTGGTTTTGTAACGCGGAACTCAGGAACCCCCTTTGGAGTCGGCGCCGCGGCCGCTCCGGGTTCCGAATCGCGTTTTTCAAAATCCAAGTATCAAGATTCTAAAAAGCAAGTTTCAAGAAAAACTCAACGTCTAAAAACCAAGATGTAAAAACCTTAAGACCCAACCGCCCGACCCGAAGCCAAAAGCACGACTTCCCATGCCGGAGTTTGCCTACATTGCTCGGCAAAGCTCGGGAGAGCGCACCCAGGGGGTGCTGACGGCCGCTTCGCGCCAGGAGGCTCTCAGCACACTGGCTGCGCAGAACTTGTACCCGGTTCGGGTCGAGCCGGTGGAGTCGGAACCGCGGCTAGGGTTTTCGCGGACCCGGGTGCCGGGCAAGCATCTGGCGCTGTTTTTCACCCAACTGGCCGACCTGCTGCGCAGCGGCGTGCCGCTGCTGCGGGCGCTGGAGTTGTTGCAGCGGCAGACTTCGCACCGGGTGCTGCGAGGGCTGATTGGGCAGGTGCGCGACCAGGTGGCCGATGGCCGCCCACTGGCCGAGGCCCTGCGGCGCCACCAGCACGTCTTTGGCCCGCTGGCGGTGAGCATGGTCCGGGCGGGCGAAGAGGGCGGGTTCCTGGAAGAAGTGCTCAAACGCATCGCCGCCTTCCTGGAACACCAGCAGGAGCTGAAAAGCCGTACCGTGGGAGCAATGATCTACCCGGTGTTCCTGCTTGTGGTGGGCACGGCCATCGTGGTGGGAATGCTGGTGTTTTTCGTGCCCAAGTTCGCTCCCATCTTCGAACGCTTCGCCCAACAGGGCCAGTTGCCCTGGGCCACCCAGGCGCTGATGTCGGCCAGCCGGTTTTTCCAGCAGTACTGGATACCTTGCCTGCTGGCGGTGCTGGGCACGGTTTGGGCCGTGATGCACTGGGCTCGCACTCCCGCGGGACGCGAGCAACTGGACCGCCTGCGGCTGCGGGCGCCGCTGATGGGACGCATCGTGCGGCTGCTGGCCGTGGCTCGGTTCTGTCGCATCCTGGGCACGCTCCTTCGCAGCGGAGTGCCAATCCTGCGGGCGTTGGCCATCGCCCAGGACGCAGCGGGCAATTCGGTGCTGCGGCAGGCTATCGAACAGGCGGCCGAGCAGGTGGGCCAGGGCCGGTCGCTGGCCGCCCCGCTGGGGGCCAGCGGCCAGTTCCCCGAGGACGTGGTGGAAATGATCGCCGTGGGCGAGGAAGCCAACAACCTGGAACAAGTGCTGGTCAACATCGCCGAAACCATCGAACGGCGTACCGCCCGGCTGCTGGATGCCCTGGTGCGGCTGCTGGAACCGCTGCTGCTGATTGCCGTGGCCGGCATGGTGCTGTTCGTGGTAATCGCCCTGTTGGGGCCCATCCTGCAAAGCTCCAGCATCATGTAAGTGGAACACGTTGCTACCCGAACCCGCCACGAAGGCGAAACCCGTTTCCTTCCCGGCAAATTTTCCCGTAAGGCAAACCCTTGACACAAGAAGGAGACACACGATGCGTTTTCTAAGTCCCCGATCGATAGTCTTTGAGCAGATCAGTAGACGCCTCGACTCGGTGCTTTGGCGAGCCCCGGACTTCAGTCCGGGGAGGAGCCGGTTGCAAAAAACGCCTGTTCCTGCATCGGTGCGGAAGCACCTAACCGCCGACGGCCGTACCGTCCTCCGCCAGCTAAAGCTGGCGGCTCGCCGGGGAATGATGCTACCCGCACCTGTTCAAAAACTAACTGCTACCCACTTAGCCTCTCCCCCTCGACGGCGCGGCGCCTTCACGCTGCTGGAGGTGTTGCTGGTGCTGATAATCCTGGGCGTGATTGCCGCCCTGGTGGTGCCCCGACTGACCGGCACGCAGCAGCAGGCTTATCGCCAGGCGGCCGAAGTGGCCATCAAGGACCTGCAAGCCAAGATCGAACGCTACGCCATCCAGCACGACGGCACCTACCCGCAGAGCCTGGAAGACCTGCTCAAGCCCGTGGACAAAAACGGCAAGCCGATGGCCCCTTACATTGAAGAACTGCCCAAGGACCCCTGGGGCCAGGTACTCAACTACCAGGTGGAAACCGACTCCACCACCGGCCAGGTGATTGTCAAAATCTGGTCCAACGGCCCCAACCGCCAGAACGAAAACGGCGCCGGCGACGACGTGACAAGCTGGAACAAAGAGCAATAGCCAATCCGCTGTCGGCGCTGCAGCACCTCACCGGGCAACTTGCCCCCGGAGGGTCAACCAGCCGTGCCGGTGGTTCCCAAGCTCTGCCACGAAAGCCAGCCGCACAAGCCCACCAGCAGCACGTTTCGGGCAAGGACCAGAGCCGCCAGGCGGAAACTGGCCAGCCCCCAGTACAAATACCCCCAGGGATAAATGGCCGCCGTGAGCAACCACACGGCAAACACCCCCAGATAGCCGACGCGCTGCCAGCGGGCGGGCAGCCCCAGGGTTACGACCAGCACGGCCACGGGACCGGCCCAGATGAAATACTGCGGCGAAAGCACCTTTCCCCAGGCCACCAGCCACAGCAGGCCCAGCGCGGCGGCCACCAGTCCGCGCCGCGGCAGTTCTTCGCGCCGGCAGCGAAGCACCGGCCAGCAGACCGCAAGCACACTTGCTGCCGTGAGTGCGTAGGAGAGCTTCACTAGCAGGGGAGCCAGCGAGCTTTGCACGTCCACGGCTTTGGCCACTTCGGCAACTTGCACTCGCAAGTAGCCCCCATAGCCTAGCATCATCTGAAGCGCCCCCCAGAGCGATTCGTACTGGGTGCCCCGCTGGGCGTGATACTCCAGAAAGTCCAGCACGTGCCAGCCTGCCCGAAGGCCAAGCAGCACAAAGGGGCCCAACGCCCCGGCCGCTCCGGCAAGTAGCGCCCCAAGCCGAGCCCGGACCGAAGTGCTTCCCCGCCACAGAGCCACCGCCAGGGCGGGCACTGCCACGACCGGGACCAGTTTGTAGGCGATACCCAGCCCCCAACAAAACGCGGCGGCAACCAGCAGGCCCAGCCGCGGCTCCCCGGGCCGCCAGGATTCCAGCCAGAGTAGGCTTCCCAGCAGAATCAGCAACCACAGGCCCAGGTCCAGCCGGTCGTAAAGGATTGGCACCAGTGTGAGAGTGCCGGCCCCGTAGATTGCAAACGCCAGCGGCGCCGCGTGACCGTGGCGAGCAAGCAACCAACCCATCAGGACCAAAGCGGCCACGTCCAGCAGAAACATCTGCCAGCGAAACAACCGGCGGTAGTGGGCATAGGCCCGCTTCAGGACCGGAGAGGGCTCCTGCCGAGCCTGGGCCGCGTCGCCTTGCGGCAAGTGGTTCATCAGCCGCCCGCGAGCCGGCCCCCACCAACGCGGCCAGACCATCAGCGGCCAACTGCCGGGCGGATATTCGACCAGAAAGTCCCGATAAGGTACCCGGCCTCCGTCCACGGCCAGTACGGCGTAGGGAAAGTAGAACTTGGCATCCGACACCAGAGCCGGCGAGCCGACGGCGAAAAACACCGCCCGCAGCAGGACCAGCAACACGGCCAGCCGCAGCAACACGGCCCTGTTCTCCGAGCCGGAACGAGCTTGTTCACCGGACACCTGCACGAAAAGCTCCCCCCTGCCGCGCAAAACGGCAAGCCGAACGCCAAAGTGTAAAGCTGCTTAAACGTACCTTACACCGCGCGCTAGCTTCGCTTTACACGGGACGTTTCGCAGCCGGCAGCGGGCCGGTGTCGTAACTTTCTTTTATGTAACGAGATACGCCAAAGGCGGAGCACGGCGAATTGCTGGCACGCTGTGTGCGTTCTTAGCCTAGTTGTTGACGGGCCAAGATTGTGCCTGTGGCATGAAATTGCAGATTTTGCCAGGGGGAAACCTGATGAGAAACCTGCTGAAACAGCTTTGGCATGACCAGGCCGGGGCAGTCGTTTCGGCCGAGCTGGTGCTGGTGGCTACCACCGTCTTGTTGGGTTTGCTCGTAGGTCAGGCCACGCTGCGGGATGGAGTCAACAACGAACTGGCCGACGTGGCTCAGGCCATCGACGACCTGGACCAAAGCTACGAGATTTCCGGAATCGACGGCCACTCGGCGGCTGTGGCCGAAAGTGAGTACGAAACCGACGCCAACGACTTCTGTGACCAAGACGGAACCGCCGCCGAGCATTGCATCGTAATCGTGCCGCCCACCGCCACGCCCGACGGCGGCGACGACGCCTAATCCGATGGCGGCTGCACCGGTGCTTCTGCACCGGGGCCGGGACAGGAATCGGCTTGCGGCTTGCGCCGTGCGCCTTGCGCGGGGAGCTTCCGCTCCGGCGGCAAGACAATCGCTCGTACTCGTGCTCGTAATCGACAGCTCGTTGTCGGCAATCTCGAATTGGCAACTAGCGAGCCGCCGACTTCAGTCGGCGAAGAACGGCACGGCCGTCGGCCACTGGGTGCTTCCGCACCGGAGGGCGTGGAGGCTTGGAGGCGTGGGGGAATGGGGGAGCTTCCGCTTAAACGCAAGAACAAGCGTTTATTCTCGCAACCGGCGAGCCGCCAGCTTGAGCTGGCGGGGGACGGCACAGCCGTCCGGGGCGGGCCGAGAAGGGAGATACTGCTCCCGGCGGGGGAACTGGAGTTACTGCTTTTCCTTGGGGATGGTGCGATCTTCGAACCGCGAAGGCTTGCCCCAAAGGCACTTGTCGAAAAACCGCAAGCATTCCTGGAACAGGTGCGGCCCGCCGATCCCATGGTCGGCCCCTTGGATGCGGTACAGATAGCACTCCACGCCCCCGGCTTTGAGCTTGCGGTGGAACAGCTCGGCCTGTTGGAACGGCACAATCGAATCCTGCGTGCCGTGGACGATGAGCACCGGCGGATCGTCCCGGGTGATGTAGTTTGCCGGGGAGGCGGCTTGAGCCTGGGAGCGTTTTTCCTTCACCGGCCCGCCCAGGAAGTCCACCAGCAACTGCCGCACCGGGGGCAATAGCTTTTGCTGATCGATGGAAACCAGATCGGTCGGGCCGCAGAAATCCACCACCGCTTGCACGCGGCTGCTGTGTCCGGGGAAGCCGCACTCGCCTTCCAGCGACGCCACGCCGCCGGAGGTGCCCAACAACGCGGCCAGATGCCCTCCGGCCGAGCCGCCAATCACACCAATCCGCCGCGGGTCGATGCCGTACCGAGCCGCGTTGGCCCGCAGCCAGCGAATGGCCGCTTTGCAGTCGTGCACCTGGGCCGGCCAGGTGGCTTCCGTAGTGAGGCGGTACTCGACGGCTGCGCCCACGTAACGCCCGGTGCGAACGAAACGGGGCAGGATCGCCTTACCGGAGCTTTTGCTTCCGGCCCGCCAGCCCCCGCCGTGAATCCACACCACCACGGGCAGTCGTTCCGCTTTGGGATGCTTGGGCCGGTAAAGGTCCAGATGCAAGGGGCGCTTGCCCGCGTGGCCATAGACCACGTCGCGGATGACTTCGTAGGCACTCTCTCTGTCCGCCGGAACTTGCTGGGCCGGGCAGCGAACCGGAAAAAGAACCGGACCAACAAGCACCGCAATCCAAACAAAGATCGCCAAGGAGACTCTCGCCGGCGTTTTCATGGGGATACCTGCTGCTTGTGGGAACACCAGTCCAAGCCATCCACGCCCCCTTCCGGAGTCTAAGCCGCCCGGGCACGGCAAACAAGCAAGCTGGACAAGCGGCCGATGGCTCTGCCCGCCGGGGTGTTCTACACTGGAAGAAGCTGCGGCTCGCCGGATGTTTTCCGCCAGCTTTTCCCGTCCAGGGCAATCGCGCATGGCCATGTCCGCTTCCGTGCCGCTTTTGATGCTCGACCCGGCCCAGGCCGCCCAAGGGGTGCGGGTGCCGGCCGTGTTCTGCCCCGAGGGAACCGACCCGTTCCAAACCGTGGCCTGGGAGCGCCGGGAAGCGACAATCCGCTCGCCCAGCGGCCAAGTCGTCTTTCGCCAGAGCGATTGCCAGTTCCCCCAAAGCTGGAGCCACACGGCAAGCAGCGTGGTGGCCAGCAAGTATTTCTACGGCACGCCGGGCAGCCCGCAGCGCGAACGCTCGCTGCGGCAACTGGTACACCGTGTGGCCCACACGCTGGCCCAATGGGGGCAGCAAAGCGGGCTGTTTGCCAGCGACGCGGACGCCCGGCGGTTCTATGCCGAACTGGTCTGGCTGGTGCTACACCAGTACGGGGCGTTCAATTCCCCGGTGTGGTTCAACGTGGGCCTGCACAGCGTTTACGGGCTGGAGGGCCGGGGGCCCACCTGGTACTGGTCCGCCCGGGAACAGCAGGTCCAATACACGGATCGGGCCTATCGCCACCCGCAAGCTTCGGCCTGTTTCATCCTCAGCGTGCGGGACGACCTGGACAGCATCATGCAACTGGCCCGGACCGAAGCCCTGCTGTTCAAATACGGATCGGGCACGGGGACGGATCTTTCGCCGCTGCGTTCGCACCGGGAGGAGCTTTCCGGCGGCGGGCGTCCCTCGGGACCGCTTTCCTTCATGCGCATCTACGACCAGGTGGCGGCCGTGGTCCGCAGCGGGGGCAAGACGCGTCGGGCGGCCAAGATGCAGTCGCTGCGGGTGGAGCATCCGGACGTGCTGGAGTTCATCCAGGCCAAGGCCCGCGAAGAAGAAAAAGCCCTGCTACTGCGGCAAGCCGGCTACGCGGACCCTTACCGCGAAGTGTTCTTCCAGAACAGCAACCTGAGCGTGCGGCTGACCGACCGCTTCATGCAAGCCGTGGAACGGGACGAGCCTTGGACCACGCACTGGGTCACGCGGCCCGAACGTCCCGGCCCCAGCTTTTCGGCCCGGGCGCTGCTGCGGCAGATGGCCCAGGCCGCCTGGCGTTGCGGGGACCCGGGCGTGCAGTTCCACGATACGATCAACCGCTGGAATCCCTGCCCGCAAAGCGGCACGATCAACGCTTCGAACCCCTGTTCGGAGTTCATGTTCCTGGACGACACGGCCTGCAACCTGGCCAGTTTGAACCTGCTGCGGTTTCTCGATGCCGACGGGACGTTCCAGGCGCGGCGTTTCGCAGCCGCTTGCCGCATCTTCCTGCTGGCCCAGGAAATCCTGGTCGATGCGGCCGGATATCCCACGCCCCAGGTGGCCGAAAACAGCCATCGCTTCCGCCCGCTGGGGCTGGGCTATGCCAACCTGGGCGCGTTGCTCATGGCGTTGGCCCTGCCGTACGACTCGCCGCAGGGACGGCTGTTTTGCAGTTGGATTACCGCCTTGATGCACTCTAGCTGCCTGCTTACCAGCGCGGAGCTAGCCGCCGCCCGGGGGGCGTTCGACGCCTGGGAAGAGAATCGCCACGAGGCCCTTCAGGTCGTACACCAGCACGAGGAAAAGTTCCGGCAACTGGCCCAACGGCCGGCTCCGCAGGAACCCCTGGGCAAACTCACCGCGGAGTTGTGGCAACGGGTACCGCAGGCGGTCCGGCGCTGGGGGGTGCGCAACGCCCAGGTAACCGTGCTGGCTCCCACCGGAACGATCAGCTTTATGATGGACTGCGACACCACGGGAATCGAGCCGGACATCGCCCTGGTGAAGTACAAGCACCTGGCCTCCGGCGGCCTGATCAAGCTGGTCAACCGCCAGGTGCCCCGGGCCTTGGCCCGCCTGGGCTACGACGCGGAGCAAATCCGCCGCATTGAAGAACACATCCGGCAGCACGACTCGATTGAGGGAGCTCCCGGGCTGAAGCCGGAACACCTGGCCGTATTCGACTGTGCTTTTCCGGCTCCCGGCTCCTCCCGAGCGATTTCCTGGCGAGGTCACCTGGAGATGATGGCCGCCGCCCAGGGGTTTTTGTCCGGGGCGATTTCCAAAACGGTCAATCTTCCCCGGCACGCCACACCGGAGGAGATTGTCCAGGTGTTCCAGAAAAGCTGGCGCCTGGGGCTCAAGAGCGTGGCCGTCTATCGCGACGGTTCCAAAGCGGCCCAACCGTTGGCCACCGGCCGCGCCGAACCGGAACGGGCGGTGGTGCCGGGCTTGAGGAGTTGCCGCCGCCGCTTGCCCGATACGCGGCAAGCGTTCACGCACCGCTTCACCGTGGCCGGCTACAAGGGCTATCTGACCGTGGGCCTGTTCGAAGACGGCACGCCCGGGGAGCTGTTCATCACCATGGCCAAGCAGGGGAGCACCATCGGCGGATTGATGGACAGCTTTGCCACGGCCGTCTCGCTCTGCCTGCAATACGGTGTGCCGCTGGAGGTGCTGGTGGAAAAGTTCGCCCACGTGCGGTTCGAGCCGATGGGACCCACGTCCAACCCGCGCATTCCCGTGGCCACCAGCGTGGTGGATTACATCTTTCGCTATCTGGCCCAGGAGTTCCTTGCTGCGCCGGTTTTTTCGGGCGAGCAGGGAGCCGCCGCACGGCCCCTGCCGCCGCAAAACACCCCGACCGAATCGGACCAACCGGCCGCAGATGCTTCTTCCGCCGAGCCGCCCGGGCGGCAGAAAGCAAGCGAGCCGGGCGGCTCCCCCGCTCCGGAACGCTCCCGGGAAGGACTTCCCCTGGAGCCGGAACCGGAGGCGGACTCGCCCGAACTGACCGGGCCGATTGCCCTGCGGGAACATCTGGCGCGGCTTCAGGCCGATGCCCCGGTATGCGAAATCTGCGGCAATCTGACCGTGCGGCAGGGCAACTGCTACGTCTGCTACAACTGCGGCCACTGGCTCGGCTGCGGGTAAGAAAAGACGCCCCGAGCGGTCTGCAGGGGAACGGGGGTTTCTCCTGCCTTTTCTGCCCCGGCACGCTACGACGTGCGGTACGAAACCACCGTCTGCATGTAGTTGGCTCGCTGGAGCGAAGCGGGGTCGCCGCAGCGGGACATGGAAAGCCGTCCTCGCAGCTCGTCGAGTGTGGTTTCGTGTTCTTCCAGCCAGCGGCGCAGACCCTCTACCAGCTCGGCCAGCGCCTGCGGCCCGTGACGCAACACGTGGCCCACGACCATCACCACGTCGGCTCCCACGGCCAGGGCTTTTACGACGTCTTCGGGCTGTTGCACCCCGCTGCTGGCGGCCAGATCCGCAGAAAGCTGGTCTCGCAACACGCTAATCCACCGCAGGGGCAATCGCAGCTCGTGCCGGCTGCTGAGCACCAGCACCGGCTCGATGCACATCTTTTCCAGGTTGACGTCCGGTTCCAGGTAGCGATTGAAAAGAACCAGGGCTTCGGCTCCCGAGGCGACCAACTGGGCGGCGAAGTGCGGCAGACTGGTGAAGTAAGGCCCGATCTTCACCGCCAGCGGCAGCCGCGTGGCCTGACGCACTTGCTGGACCACCTCCAGATACTGTTGTTCGACTTGCTGGGAGGAGACCTCGGGCCGGGTGGGCACGTAGTAGATGTTCAGTTCCAGGGCGTCGGCTCCGGCCTGTTCCAGCCAGGTGGCAAACCGCGTCCAGTCCCCCGGCGCCTGGGCGTTGATACTGGCGATGACCGGCACGGAGAGCCGCTGCCGGGCCTGTTCCAACAGCCGCAGGTACTGCACGGGCCCTTGGTTGTAGTCCTTCAGTTGGGCGTAAAGCTGGGGCAGGTCCGGCAGCTCTTCGGGCTGGAACTCATGCAGCCAGGTCCAGAGGTGTTCGTCGCGTTCGAACTGCTCGGCAAACAGCGAAGGCATGACCACCGCTCCGGCTCCGGCGTCCTGGAGCCGCTGGAGCACGTCCAGGTCTATCGTAAGCGGCGAAGCCCCCGCCACCAGCGGCGAGGAAAGCTCCAGACCCAAATATCGCGTCGAAAGATCCACGGCCATGACGAGCACCTTCGGTTGGTCCGACTTGCCGGGAGCCGGGCTCCCCTCCGGAGAGGAGCGGCCCCCTTTGGTCATTGTCCTGTGGGAAACGAGGTTTTCACAAGCGCTATGGAGCAGTTTTTCTCCTGCTTCCTTCTCGATTCCCGGCCGGCAGGTTTTGAGCCCATCGGCAGACGGTTCCCGTTGGCACTTGGGCCAGTTGGTACTTGGGCGAGCCGGGGACAAAGAGGTCCAGTGTCTTGCGTCTTGGGTCTTGAGTGGTCGGGAACACACGCCAACGGGTCGTTTGGCACCGGGGCGAGATTACCGGCAGATGCCGTCGAGCAATGCGCTGGCCGAGCAATTTGGCAATTTGGTGAGCCCCGGACTTCAGTCCGGGGAGGCAAGAAAAAACGTTTTTCGGAGATTTCTTCTTCGGGAGCTGAAGCTCCCGGCTCGCTGGTTGCGAGAATCGGCGTTTTTTCTCGCACTGGTGCGG
>WFOE01000029.1 GCA_015488215.1 Planctomycetales bacterium | reverse complement strand
CCGGCACGGCCCAGTAGATGTCCGGCGGGTCGGCGCCCAGAATCACCACCTGGGTGCCAGTTTCAGGGCGGTCCAGACGCGGGGCCATCACGCGCTGACCCGGGCGAACGTATTGCCCGCCCTTGAGCACCTCTTCCACTTGGTAGGGCCACGTGCGAACCAGATTGGCCGGGGCGTCCGGATCAGGTACTTCGAGCAGCCTGGCTCGCACCACCACCGAAGCAGCAGCCATCCGGTCGCTGAACGTAGCGGAAACCGACCGGCAGAACGGGCACGCCGTGGCCTGTACTTGCGCGGCGAAAAACACCGCGCAGGCAGCAAACAGCAGCCGCGCCGAGCCGCCAACGGGGCCGAGCCGAGCAGGCCGAAACATGGCCGGGAGCGCCTCGTGTGCCGGGGGTTACTTGGCGGAAGGGGACGCACTGCCCGCCGGCGGCTTCCCTCCGCCCGGACGCCCCCGACTGGGGAAGAAAAAGCTGGCCCGGCGTACCGCTTTCGGGTCGATGCGCTCCAGCTCTTTGAGCAGCTTTTTGGCTCGCGGTTCGGGGCACGCCTTCAGGTACTGCACCACCGGCACCCGCACCCAGCTTTTCTTCCCTTCGGCTTGCTTGAACAGTTCCACCAGCCGATCCATCACCGACCAGTCTTCCCAACGAGCCAGGTCCGGAATCACCAGGTCGGCCAGCTCGGGCCGGTCCAGCAACAGGTGGAACGAACGGGCCAGGCGTTTGCGCGGGATGACTGACTCGGACTGCCCGTGAAACCGCAACGCCTGGATTGCGGCGTACACTTCGGAGTAGCTGGCTTTGGGATTGCCCAAAAAGTGCTTTTCCACCAGCGGCAGTCCCGCCGGACCTTTCAGCGTCAGGTAGCATGCGATCATGGCGTCCAGCCCCATCTTGGGCCGATCCGTGGGCGAGAGCAGAATCCGCTCCAACAGTTGGGCGTCTTCGGCCCGGCCGCAGATGCCCAGCATGGTCAGGTAAAGCCGCTTGCGGCTGGCGGCCACCTTGGGGTCCTGGATCCACCGCAGCAGCTCCTGGCGGTTCAAATAGGGTTTGAGAGCTTTGACGTCGTCGTAGGGAGCCCGGGCAAACTCGTCATAAGCGTCCCGTTCCAGCAACGAGTCGCCGCACTCCAAGTACTTGTAAAAGAAAGCCAGCCGCTTGGCACCCGAGGGGGGAAGCGTGGGCAGCTTGAGCAGGTAGTCGATTGCCTTCTTGGAAAGCGGGATGGGCGTGGCCCAGTTGATCTTCGGCGGCTCGGAACCGAACAGCAGGAACATGGTCCCCTTGGGCTTGTCGCCGAAGTAGAGCACCTTCACCACCGGGCGGCGGGAAAAGTGGAACACGCCCTGTTTTTCCTCGCCCTGGGCCAGCCCGCTCGGGTCCAGCAGATTGGCCCCTTTCAGCGCGTACCAGCACTCGAACCGGGCCCGGTACAGCTTGGTGCTTCCCGGCTCGGGGGGCATGGGCGGGTCGATCAGCCGGGCGACGACGGCCACGTCGTTGTTGTTAATCTCTTCGGTAAAGGTCAGCGCCACGGCCGAACAGAACGGGCAGGCCAGCGCCGCTGCCGGCACCAGCCACAACACCTGTGCAATCAGCCCCGCGGTGAGCAACCGGACCATGACGTTTTCTCCTGAGTGGAACCGTTGGACCCCCGGGCAAGCCTGCCAGGGGGAAAAATCCGCTCCTTTTATCATTTGTACCTTTTGCTCCGGCCCAAGTCATGGGCTTTGTCCCATGGGCTTTGTCGAATGTGGCGAATCGTTCGTGGTTCGCGCAAACGAGAGGGAAACACGGCGGCAGCAGAATAAGCGGCAGAATAACTGGATAACTGGCCAGCCAACGAGCCAGGGTGGCCAGGTCGCAGCCACCGCCTGCTGCGGTGTGAAAACGAACGCCAAGTCACTAAAAAGAAAAGTGACGCCTCGTCAGACGGGCCAGACGAGGGGTTACGCGATTGTGCCGAGCAGGAGGGCAGAATCGCACGGCTTTTCTTGACGCGCTGTGGCTTTGCCCAAGGAACCACCGGTGGAAACCGAGTTTTACCGCTTTCTGGCTTCGCGGCTGCCGCGGCTCCCGGCCGGGCTGATTGGCCCCGGGGACGACGCCGCCGCCTGGCAGGCCCAGGGCACCTGGGTCGTCGCCACCGACACGGTGGCCCAGGACGTGGATTTCCGCCTGCCGGAAGCCACGCTGGAACAGGTGGGCCACAAGGCGCTGGCCGTGAACCTGTCGGACCTGGCCGCCATGGGAGCCAAGGCGTTCGGGTGCTTGGTTTCGCTGGTCCTTCCCGACCAAGGGGCGCTGGAGCTGGCCCAACGCGTGCAGCAGGGCGTGCTAGAATTGGCCCGGCAGCATCGGCTGCATGTGCTGGGTGGAGACGTGACCACCTGGCCGGGCAAGTTGGTGGTCACGGTCACTGTGCTGGGGCAAGTGCCCGGCGGCGGGCGGCCCTGGCTCCGCAGCGGCGCTCGGCCCGGCGATCGGCTGCTGGTCAGCGGTCCCCTGGGTGGCAGCATCCTGGGCCGCCATCTGCATCCTCCCGTGCGGCTCCAAAAGGCCCTAGAGCTGCGCAAGCAGGTGCAGGTCCATGCGGCCATCGACATCAGCGACGGATTGGTGCTGGACCTGTGGCGCATGTGCCAGGCAAGCGGCGTGGGAGCCACGGTGGAACTGGACCAAGTGCCCGTCCATCCGGACGCTCATCGTCTGGCCCGAGGTGCGCCTGAACAAGGCTCGCCGCTTCACCATGCTTTGTACGATGGGGAGGATTTCGAGCTCCTGGTAGCCCTGCCGCCAGAAGAGGCAGAGCGGCTCGATTCGCTTGCCGCATCCGAGCCGGAGCGGCGCTGGTACCCCCTGGGCACCGTGACGGCCGAGCCGAAGCTGCTTGGGCGCCACGCCGACGGCCGCCTGGAAGCCCTGCCCATCCGCGGCTATGAACACTAGAGGCAGAGTTCACCGGCACACGCCTTGTGTTCCACACTGCGGCGAGTCCCACGGTGCGGTGAGTTTCTTCCACACTTGGCGAGCTTATTCCACGCTGTGGCGAGCTTATCGCAACTCACTGAGTCCCGGTCAGCGAGAACGAGCTGCCGATAACGAGAACGAGCACGAGCGGTTGTTTGTCCGCCGGTGCGGAAGCACCAGTGCACGGCGCACAGCGCAAGCCGCAAGCCGACTCGCGGCCACCGAAGCTGGCGGCTCGCCAGTGCACAACGCATGGGGCACGGCGTCTCGGGCCCCCGACTGGCAAGCTGACCTATCCCCACTTTTTCCTGCCCGGCGCATAAAACTGGCGATGACCTCCAAGTGACGAGTGGGTAAAAGGTTAGCGTTTATTCCATCCCGCTAGCCACGGAGGGCATCGCCATGAATCACCAGAAACAGGCTCTGGATGCCCTGGCCAGACTACTGGCTCACCTCTCTCGCCGTCAAGCCAACACACTGGCTCAGCTCGTCCTGAACGTCATGTACCTGGCACGCTTCACCCTTCCCGAGCTGGGACGGCAATTCCAGGGTGTGACCGCCAAAAGCGGCACCAAGCGGGTCT
>WFOE01000028.1 GCA_015488215.1 Planctomycetales bacterium | reverse complement strand
GATTGCGGGCCTGCTGCGTGCCGCGGGGGTCGGCAAGCGAGAACCCCACCCGGGCCACCAGGTCGTGGCTGGGTACGTCTCCCAAGCGGTAAGGGAGCGGCGGATTCCAAGGCCGCAGTCCCCACCAGACCACCACGGCCGCCAGCAACGCCGGCAGCAGGCGTATCCAGAACCGAGGGAGGCGGACCATGCGGCTCCAACGGCTCCAGAGGCCCGGCGGGGCCCCCAAGGCGGCAACCCGGGCCGAACGAGCTTGCTTGGACGATGTGGATTGGGACATCGGTTTCGTCGCGGCGGCTTCTCCTGCCGGTCCGAGGACCGACAAGGTTCGCCCACCGGGCAACGGATCAAGTGGCTTCCTGCCCCTTGCCCCGCTGCTCGGGAACACCGCGCCCGTCGGAAGCGTTTACTCGCTCCTGGGACTCTGGGGGGGTTTCGTACGCCTTTACGATCTGGTTGACCAACGGATTGCGAACGATGTCCTCGGCGTGCATCCGCACCTGGGCGATGCCCGGGATGCCTTGCAACCGGTCCAAAGCGTCCCGCAACCCGCTCAGCCGGCCCGAGGGCAAGTCGGTCTGGGTCACGTCTCCCGAAATGACCATCTTGGCCCCTCGGCCCATCCGTGTCAAAAACATCTTCATCTGCGAGACGGTGGCGTTCTGCGCCTCGTCCAGGATGATGAACGCTTCGTTGAGCGTGCGACCGCGCATGTAGGCCAGCGGGATGACTTCAATCAGATCCTGGTCCATGTAGCGGCGGATCTGGTCGTAGTCCATCATTTCCCGCAACGCGTCCAGCAGCGGCCGCAGGTAGGGGTTGATTTTGGCGTGCATATCACCGGGCAGATAGCCCAGGCTTTCGCCGGCTTCCACCGCCGGGCGAACCAGCACGATTTTGCGCACCAGCGAGTTTTTCAACGACGTGACAGCCATCGCCACGGCCAGATAGGTTTTTCCGGTACCGGCCGGGCCAACGCAAAAGACGATGTCGTGCTTGCGGACCGCTTCCACGAACCGCCGCTGCCCGGGAGTCATGGGCCGCACAATGCGCCCGGGCTGCATCACCGAGATTTCGATTGCCTGTTCGGCCGACTCGCCGCTGCCGGCCTGGGCGATGGCTCCGGCCACCTGTTCGGCCGACAACTTGCCCGTGCGATGCAGTTCTTGTTGCAGGTGTTCCAGGACCTGGGTAGCTTGGTCCACGGCCTGAGCGTCGCCGCTGATGCGAATCTGCCCATCGCGGGCCGAGATACGCACTCCCAACGCCTGGCGAATGGCTCGCAGGTGCTTGTCCCGAGGACCAAACAACCGCAGCAAGCTGCGAGCGTCGACGACGGAGATGGTCCGTTCTGTCATAGGCTCTGGCCGACCCTGAACCGGCAGGGCCGCAAGCAAATCCGGTGCACCTTTCGCTTCCTGAGGCAAGTTACCACTTATACCGCCGGCACGCCCCGAAGGAAACAGCCGGCCGGAACACAAAAAGCCCACCGGGCAACTTCCACCCGGTCGGCTCTGGCCTCTTAACGATTATACCGCGCATGGGGTCTGGGAAAGGGCTGTTTTTCCGGATCCGGCGGAAGCCCTTCAGATAAATCGCAGACCGAATGACATAAGTGGCGAACGAAAAACAGGTTAGGCCACTTCCGCGGCCCTCCGGTCCCCCAGTAATGGACTGTTTTCTGGGGGGTGGATGCCCCGACGAACACGGCGTTTCCCCCCCGGAGGCGCCCCCCTGCGGTGTTCCCGATTGCGTCGGCCCACTATGATGGATTTTGCCGATAAAACCAGAAAATATCGCGTTGCCCGATCTCATCGCTTGACAACAGCCAGCGACCGGCATTCTGCTGCGTCAGAACTTGCCCACCGGAAACGACCATGGCACTACTGCGAACCGTAACCTTGGGCTGCAAGGTCAACCAGTACGAAACCGAATACGTCCGCCAGGCGTTGCTGGGCATTGGCTACCGCGACGCGGGGCCGGGCCAGCAGGCCCAACTGTGTATCGTCAACACCTGCACCGTCACCCAGGAAGGCGACGCCAAGAGCCGCCAGGTAATCCGCCGCCTGGCCCGGGAGAATCCCACGGCGCGGATTATCGTCATGGGCTGCTACGCCACGCGCGAGCCGGAACAACTGCGCCGCCTTCCCGGCGTGGCCGAAGTAATTACCGACAAGCGTGAACTGCCTGACCTGCTGGCCCGATTCGGTGTGGTGGACATTCCCAGCGGGATCAGCCACTTCGGCCCCCGGCATCGGGCCTATGTGAAAGTGCAGGACGGCTGCCTGCTGCGGTGCACGTTCTGCATCATTCCGCAGGTGCGTCCCCATCTGGTCAGCCGCCCGGTGGAAGACATCTGCCAGGAAGTCCGCCGCCTGGTGGATAACGGCTACCGGGAAATCGTGCTGACCGGCATCCACCTGGGTCACTACGGGGTGGAGTGGTGCCGGAGCCGCCCGCGGCACCAGTGGGTGCGGCTGCCGGAGCTGGTGGAACGGCTGCTGGAACTGCCCGGGGAGTTCCGTCTGCGGCTTTCCAGCATTGAGGCGACCGAAGTTTCCGGGCGGCTGCTGCGGCTGATGGCGCAGGTGCCCGAACGCATCTGCCCCCATCTGCACATCTGCGTGCAGAGCGGCTCGGACCGGGTGCTGCGGCGGATGCGGCGTCGCTGGGGTGCGCGGCGACTGCGCGACCGCTGCCTGCTGGCCCGAGAAATGCTCCCCCAACCCGGGCTGACCACCGACGTGATTGTCGGTTTTCCCGGCGAAACCGAGGAGGACTTCGAAGCCACGTGCCGCCTGGTGGAGGAGGTGGGCTTCTGGAAGCTGCACGTGTTCCCTTTCAGCCCGCGGCCCGGTACGCCCGCGGCCCAGATGCCCGATCAGGTTCCCCCGCCGGTGCGGCAGCGGCGAGTGCGGCAGTTGCTCAAGCTGCAAGAACAACTGCGCAAGCGCTACTTCCAAAGCCTGATTGGCCGCCGGTTGCAAGTGCTGTGCGAAACACAGACCGAACCCACCGCGGAGCATCTCCAGGGACTGACTCGTGGCACGGCTTGCCGTTACGTGCCGGTGGCCGTACCGGGAGAGCTTCGGCCGGGCGAGCTGGTCGAAGTGGAAATCACTGCCGCTGAAGAGGAACAACTCCTGGGACAAGTAAGCCCGAGTGCGGCCAAAGAGCGCCCGCAACCGACAACACTGGGCAGCCTATGAAAAGCCAAGCCAGTAAGGGCGAACCGCCTGCTGAGCCGGAGCTTTTCGAGAAGGACCTATCGACGGGCAAGCGGGTTGCCGCACCGTCAGGGTAATGGACCGCCTAGCGTTTTTTCGCCGGCGCGTTTTTCTCTAGCACGGCCAGCACCCGGTTGATGGCTTCCTGCGGCGAGGCTCCTTCGGCCTGAAGAAACCGCCGCCAGGTGGGCCGCACCGGATGGGGCAGCTCGCAGCGGAAACGCACTCGGCAAGCGGACCCGTCCGCAACCGACTCCAGATGCCACCTCACCACGCCCAGCCGCCGCAAGCGGGCGTGCAGGCAGTCCCAGCCACCGGAGACGTCGTTGGCGGCAGCGCCGGTTTCCGGGTGGGCTTTTCCACCGCGAACCAAGGAAGCCTTGCGTACCGGCACAGACGAAGCGGTCGCCACCGGCACCAGTCGGCCTGGGGAAGCCGCCGCCGGGGAGTTTTCCCGGCGGGCCGGTTCGGCTTGCTCTTCGGGCAGGTAGAGCGGCGGCTCGGCAGCCGGGGGTGTGGCCGCTTCTTGAAGGCCGGAAGGCGCCTCGTCCGCCCGGGCCTGGGCCCCGGGGGCCTGGTCTACCATGGCCACCACGCGCTGGAGTTGGGCCTGGGCCAACTGGAGCAGGGCTTCCGGACCGTCCTGCACCACCACGGCCGTCACCCCTGCGCCCAGGGCCACCACCAGCAGGGCAATCAGAGTGCGGATCAAACCGGCAAGGGCACCAGCCAGCGCGTCGGTCACTTGCCTGCTCCTTCCAGGCCAGGGGAGGTGCCAAGCCTGCAATCGAGCTGCACAAAGCGGTGCAATTCCAAGCGGGCGGAAAGTACCTTCCCCCGTGCCAGAAGGCAACGGCAACGACTGCCAGCAATGCAGGCAAAAAGCTGCCCCGAACCGACGCGGGAAGAACGAACCGGCATGGGAAAACGGTTCCCCCACCTGCTGTAACCCAAGGGGGCAGCGTTTGGCCGTCAGGGTGGAGAAGGGCTATGTGTCGGGGCAGGGACTTTTTTCCGGGCCTGGCTCGCCAGGGAGCCTGCAGGGGTTACAATCGAGCAAAAGTTCCGGCAGCCAGGCTTGCCCCTCTTGGGAAACCGCACCGATGAGCGAAAAACTGGTCGATCTGCGCAGCGACACCGTCACTCGTCCCACCCCGGCCATGCGAGCGGCCATCGCCCAGGCGGCCGTAGGCGACGACGTGTTCCACGAAGACCCCACCACCAACGAGCTTCAGGAAGTGCTGGCCGAAACCCTGGGCAAAGAGGCGGCGCTGTTCGTCCCCTCGGGCACCATGTCCAACCAGATTGCCGTCCGGCTGCATTGCCGTCCCGGGGAGGAGTTCCTGTGCGAAGCCGGCTGCCACATCTACAACTACGAACAAGGTGCCTACGCCCAGCTAAGCGGCGTGGTGGCCCGGCCGGTCCCGGGCCGCTACGGCATCTTTCAGCCCGAGCAGCTCCACGGCATGATTCGCCCGGAGGACGAACACCTGGTGCGGACGCGACTCGTGTGCCTGGAAAACACCCACAACCGCGGCGGTGGTCGGGTGTGGCCTTACGAGACGCTGGAAGCGGTCTGCCGTTGGGCCCACCAGAACGGCTTGCGCACCCACCTGGACGGAGCGCGGCTTTTCAACGCCGTGGTGGCCACGGGGATTCCCGCTCGGGAGTGGGCGCAACACTTCGACACGGTGAGCGTCTGCTTCAGCAAGGGGTTGGGAGCCCCGGTCGGCTCGGCCCTGGCCGGTTCCAAGGAGCTGATTTACGAAGCCCGGCGGCACCGCAAACTCTTCGGCGGCGGGATGCGCCAGGCCGGAGTCATTGCCGCCGGAGCGCTTTACGCTTTGCAACATCACGTGGAACGCCTGGCCGAAGACCACCAGAACGCCCAGCTTCTGGCCCAAGGAATCGCCCAGATCCCAGGGCTGGAACTCGATCCGCCGGAAGTGCAGACCAACATCGTCGTCTTCCGCGTGGAAGAAACGCTGGGCCCGGCCGAAGCCCTGGTGGAACTGCTGGCCCAACGCGGCGTGTTGATGATTCCCTTTGGCGGGCAGTTGATTCGGGCCGTAACCCATCTGGATGTCACCCGCCGGGACGTGGAGCAGGCCGTGGACACGCTGGCTCAGGTGGTGGACCACCTGCGCCGCAACCCGCAAGCGGCCGCCGCCGGAACGCAACACGCCTACGGCAGCAGCCCGGGGGCCGAATAGCCCAGCCGCCAGGAGGACAACGGCGGCACGGCGTTTTCCGGGAACTCCTACCGTTTTCGTAGCGGGGCGCAGGCGGCTCACCCAGCCCCAGGTTTCGTGGTCCACTCTGCTGCCATTGCCAGCGGCGATTGCTCTTTGTCACGGGGCGTAAGCGTTCTAGCATCACGCATCACGCGGCCGAACGATGGCCCGTACGGCCCGATCCGGCTGGCACGAGATTGCAAGACCGCTTTTTCCCGCTGGAACGATGTCCACCCGGCTGCGACGCGACACGGCTAGAAACGCGGCCCAGCGCCCCGGCGGCAACGGCTGGTGGTCGCTGGACGGAGTCTCCGTGTGTATTCCGGCTTATAACGAAGCAGCCCATCTGCCCGCGGTCATTGAAGAAGCCTGCATCACGTTGGCCCGACTGCCCGGGGAACACGAAGTGCTAGTGGTAGACGACGGTAGCCGGGACGAAACACCGGCGGTGCTGGACTATCTGGCCGCCCGCTGGCCGCTGCTGCGGGTGCTGCGGCATCCGGAAAACCGCGGCCTGGCCGAAGCCCAGCGGACGCTCATCCGTGCCGCCCGAGGTCGTTACATCTTCCACATCGGGGCCGACGGTCAGTGGCGGACGGCCGAGCTGGAACGGATGCTCCCTCTAATGCGGCAGGGATACGATCTGGTCATCGGCGTGCGACGGCGGAAGTGCTACGGGCCGTGGCGGCGGCTGGTCAGTTGGAGCTACAACCAGTTGGTCGCCTGGCTTTGGGGACAGCACTTCGGCGATCTGGGTTCGCTGCGGCTGGCCCGGGCCGCCCTGTGGAAACAACTGCCCGTGGAGGCCAACTCCGCATTTGCCAACGCCCAGCGAGTGCTGCTGGCCTGGGCCAACGGAGCCCGGGTGGCTTGGGTGCCCGTGGACCACTTCCCCCGCCGCCGGGGACGCAGCCGGTTCGTGCATCCGTGGCAAGCGGCTCGGGCGGCCTGGGAACTGGTGCGGTTCCGCTTTTCCCGCTACAGTAGATTGCAGGTGGCCGACCCCTCCTGGCCGCTGGATAGGGAACGGAAGCGCCCGGTGGAAGTTGAACGCCTGAGCCGGGCGGCCTAGAATTGTGTCGAAAGAAACTGAAACAATTCCTCGTTTCCAGGAGCGAGCGTGCGATGGCCATCACTTTGACCGAACGAGCTGCGGCCGAAGCCCTTCGCGTGATGAAGGAACAGAACCTCACCGACGCGATGGTCCGCGTGGGCGTGCTCGGCGGCGGGTGCAGTGGGTTCCAGTACCGCTTCCAGTTCGACAACAACTACGACCCCGAAAAAGACCACCTGTACGAACAGCACGGCCTGAAACTGGTGGTGGACAAAAAGAGCGAGCTGTTCCTGGACGGGCTGACCATCGACTTCTACGAAGGTCTGGACCGCCGCGGCTTCACCTTCAACAACCCCAACGCGGTCCGCACCTGCGGTTGCGGCTCCTCGTTCCAGGTGTAGCCGTACCGCTGAAAACCCTTTATTCGGCGGCCTGCAGGGGCTTGCGGCTTGAAGTGTGCGCCTTGGGTGGGGAGCTTCCGCTCCGACGGCAAACCAATCGCTCGTGCTCGGCAGCTCGTCATCGGCGACCGCGAACCGTCAACCAGCAAGCCGCCGGCTCCGTACCCCTTTAGCGACCGGTCTCCGTGCTCCCCTGGCGGGGGCGCAGATGGGTGCCGGGCTTGGGAACGCAAGCCGGACCCGGTACTTGGCACGCAGCTCAATGGCACGCAGGCTAATGGCGCGCAGGTCAACGGCACACAGGCCAACGACGCGCAGGCCAAGCTCCACCACCCCAGGGCTTCGACGCCAAGAGCCGGTTCGGGAGCCAGCCGCCACCCACGAACGGGCACGAGCACAACCAGAAGGCGAAACCCCCACGCCGGGCCTCGCCCCGCATCAGGCGGGGACCAGACGCAACTCCCTGCTCAACTGGTCCACCACGTCCCGCCCACGCTTGGACCACGTGGTCACCACCGAACGAAGAATCTCCCAAGCCCGCTTCCCCGCCACGGTCCGGTTCCCGCAGGACAACTTCCGGTCGATCACCGCCGGACGCAGGTCCCGCTCCGCCCGG
>WFOE01000027.1 GCA_015488215.1 Planctomycetales bacterium | reverse complement strand
TTTGATCGTCTCGTGCCCCAGCAGCCGCCGGGCAAGCTGGTCCATGCTGTGGGAGCGAGCGCCGGCTTCGAGCAGGTAGCTGGCCACCATCGTATCGAACAGCTCGCCCTGGACCGTTTGCCCTTGCCGGCACAGCACCAGCAGATCGTACTTGAGATTGTGCCCCACTTTGGCCACCTGGGTGTCTTCCAGCACCGGGGCCAGCAGCCGCCGGACTTCGTCCCAGGGCAGGGTCGGCTCGCCCGCGGGTGCGGCCAGCGGCACATACCAGGCCCGGCCCGGCTCGGCCGCCAGGGAGATTCCCACCAGTTCGGACCAAAGCGGCCGGGTGCTGGTGGTTTCGGTGTCCAAGGCCAGCCAGGAGGCGCCTTTCACCTGCTCGATTACCTGCCGGAGCTGATCCGGCGAAGTAACGATTTCGTACTGGGCATCCCAGGCCGGCTTGGGCCGCTCCGGTGCCGATTCGGTCCCGGCCTGGCGAAACTCCTCAACGATCTGGCGAAAACCCAACTCTTCCAGCACCGGGGCCGCTTCCGCCAGGCGAAAATGGTCTGCCCGGCCTCGGCTCCAGGGGATTGCCACCGGGACGTCGCGCCGCAACTGGACCAAAGAGCGCGAAAGCAGAGCCTGCTGCCGGTGTTCTTCCAGCGCCTGACGCAGTTTGGGCCGGGTAATCTGGTCCAGGTGTTCGTAGAGCTGATCCAGCGTGCCGAACTGCTGCAAGAGCTTTTGGGCCGTCTTCGGGCCCACCGAGGGCACTCCCGGCACGTTGTCCGTTGGGTCGCCGACCAGCGCCTGGAAATCGACCACCTGTTCCGGCTCGATGCCCCAGTCCTTGAGCAGCCCTTGGCGGTCCAGCACCGCTTTTTTGCGCAGGTTGAGCAGCACCACGCGGTCAGAAATCAGTTGCCGGCAGTCCTTGTCCGCGGTCACCAGCACGCAGCGGCCCCCGTGCTGTTCCACCTGGTGGGCCACGGTGGCCAGAATGTCGTCGGCTTCGTAGCCTTCGGCCCCCAGGCAGGGAATACCCATTCGGGCCAGCAGCTCGAAGATGCGTTCCATCTGGGGCGAAAGGTCCTCGGGCGTTTCCTCCCGCTGGGCCTTGTACTGCTGGTACATTTCGTCGCGGAAGGTGGGCCCAGGCAGGTCCAGGGCGCAGAACAAGTAATCCGGCTTGCGCTGGCGCACCAGGTACAACACGTCGCGCATGAAGCCGAAGACGGCGTTGACCGGCTCGCCCTGGGGGCTGGTCATCTCCGGCAGAGCATGGAACACCTGGAAGATGAGTGAGTTGACATCCACCACGTAAACCGTCTTGCCCTCCAGGTCCGGCATCGGTTCGGCCCGGCCTTGCTGCCGCGGTTCGGTCAGACAAGGAGGGAGCTGCCGCACGCGAGGCGTTTCCTCTCCGGCACTTTTCGCCGCAGCGGAGTGTTCTTTGCCGCCGGATTCCTCGTCCGGAGGGTCTTCTTGCGGCTCGGTCGGCGCAGGCTGCAACCCGGGCAGCGTAGGTTGGTCGCCTGTGCGGCGTTTTTTGCGTCGGGCCATTCAGTTTGCTTTGGGTAAGCGGGGGGAGACACACACTCGGGCCAGAACGCCCAGCGGGGCGGCACGCGGCCACCGGCAGGGCCAGACGTGGGACCAACGTGGAGCCAAGTATAGCAAAACCGCAGCTTCCCTGCTGGGGAGCGGGAACCGGCCCGGGGTCTCCCCTGGGCAGGAGGTCTTTCTGAGGGGAACAAGCGGCCAGCCCTTGCCCGTTTTTCCCGCCGGGGGGCCGTTCCAGGCGGACGGCACTCGCCGCCGGTGGGGTTTTGCAGTAGCTTGGACACCGCCGCCGGCCGAAACTGCAAGGCGAGCCGTTCCGGTTGCTGCATCGGGTGGGGGTTATGGCGTTTTCCGCGGTAGCAGACCAGGTGATGGAAAGCCCTCAAGGCGGGGTTGCGCTCCGCCTGGCCGGGCAATTGCCGCCCGAGGAGGCTTTCGTCCGCCTGGCGGCTTGTCCCGGTTGCGTGTTCCTGGACAGTGCCCTGCGGCACCCGCAGCTTGGCCGCTGGTCGTACCTGGCGGCCGATCCGCTGGAGTGGCTTGTGTTTTCGCCGCAAGAAGCCGCGGGGGTGTGGGCGGCGCTGGGTCGGTTGGTCGGTTCCCCGCCTGCGCCGGCCCGGTGGGACGAAGCCCCCCCGTTCCAAGGGGGCGTGGTCTTTTTATTGGGCTACGAGCTGCATTCCACGCTGGAACCTTCGGTGCCAGCGGCTTGCTGGGACGAGTTCGCCGTACCGCGGGCGGTGCTTGCCCTCTACGACGTAGTGCTGGCCTGGGACCACCGGCAGGACCAGTTGTGGCTTTTTTCACAAGGTTGGCCGGAAGCGGACCCCTCCCGGCGGCGCAAGCGGGCTCTGGATCGGGCCGGCTGCGTGCTGGAACGGCTGCAACGCCTGCCCGAACCCAAACGCCCCGCCGCCTCGGACGACCCGTTGCCGCAGAACCGCTTGGCTCCCTGTCACCGCACGCCGGCGGACCCGCGGCTGCTAAGCAACTTCAGCCCCGAGGCTTACCGCCGCGCGGTGGCCCGAGTGCGGGACTACATCGCTGCGGGCGACATATTCCAGGCCAACCTGTCCCAGCGGCTGCTGTTTCCGCAGGTGGATGCCGTCCAGTTGGCCTTGCAGATGCGGCGGCACAACCCGGCCACGTTCGCGGCGTATTGGGACCTGGGCCCTTTTCAACTGGTCAGCGCCTCGCCGGAGCGTTTCCTGCAACTGTGCGGCAATCGGGTCCAAGCCCGGCCGATCAAAGGGACCCGCCCCCGCACACAGCCGGTGGAAAGCGATTCGTTCGCCGCGGGCGAGCTGCTGGCCAGCGACAAGGACCAGGCCGAAAACGTGATGATCGTCGATTTGTGGCGAAACGATCTGGCCCGGGTCTGCTGCGCCGATTCGGTCCGCGTGGAACGGCTCTGTGCTCTGGAAAGCTACGCCTTTGTGCATCACCTGGTTTCGGTCGTCCGCGGCGAGCTGGCCCCGGAGCGCACCCCGGTGGAGCTGCTTCAGGCCACGTTTCCCAGCGGGTCGATCACCGGAGCGCCGAAAGTGCGAGCCATGCAGATCATCGCCGAACTGGAGCCGACAGTGCGCGGGGCGTACTGTGGCACATTGGGCTTTCTTACCCCCGATGGGCGAATGGATTGCAGCGTGTTGATCCGCACGGTGACCGTGGGCCGCGGATGGTGCCAAGCCCCGGTCGGCGGCGGGATCACCGTGCTCAGCGACCCGGAAGCCGAATGGCAGGAAACCTGGCACAAGGCCCGCGGACTGCTACGGGCACTGCAAGCCTGCCGGGCGGACTAGGCCGGCGCGTAGGGTGGGCCGGCCGCTTCGGTTGTTCCGCTTGATACTCTATGCCGGCCGGCTGTGGGAGCCGCCTTCGCAGGCGATTACGATTGCGGTGGTTCCTGCCGCTTGGACTGCACCAGAGGGCGG
>WFOE01000026.1 GCA_015488215.1 Planctomycetales bacterium | reverse complement strand
GGACTTCAGTCCGGGGAGGCAACTGGAAACGCTAGCCGTTGTTCTCCTCCGCCGACTAAAGTCGGCGGCTCGCCAGTTGTGAGAAACAACGCTTATTCTTGCGTCGGAGCGGCAGCTCTCCCCCCATCCCCCCAAGCCTCCACGGCCCCACGCCCAACAAAACCGGCGGTTCGCTGGAGAACGACGCTGCCCGCGTCTGCTCAAAAACGAGTTGGCAGCCAGTTAGCACAGGAAATTGCGGCGCAGGCAATGGCGCCCTGCCGGGGGGCAAAGCCTTGTCCCGGCCGGGGAGGGAGATGCGGCAAGTTGTTCCCGTGAGGCCGGGGTTGGTTACAGCTCTTTCAGAGCCGCAACCAGATCGGTCACCGCCTTCTTGCCGTCTTCGAAGAACATGAGCGTGTTGTCGGCGGCAAACAGCGGGTTCGGAATCCCGGCAAACCCCGGGCTCAAACTCCGCTTGATGACCACCACCGTTTTGGCCTTGTCCACCTCCAGCACGGGCATGCCGGCGATGGGACTTTTCGGGTCGTCGCGGGCCACGGGGTTCACCACGTCGTTGGCCCCGATGACGATCACCACGTCGGTTTGTTCGAAGGTGGGATTGATCTGGTCCAGGTCTTTGAGCTTGTCGTAGGGCACGTCCGCTTCAGCCAGCAGGACGTTCATGTGGCC
Organism: Planctomycetales bacterium; assembly: GCA_015488215.1. Taxonomy (GTDB): domain Bacteria; phylum Planctomycetota; class Planctomycetia; order Pirellulales; family S012-138; genus S012-138. The sequence goes on along the minus strand of WFOE01000026.1, from coordinate 23,486 downwards.
GGGCATCCGGCCCGCCACCGGGTGGATGCCGAACTCCACTTCCACCCCTCGACTTTCCAGCAACTTGGCCAGTTCGCTTACGGCGTGCTGGGCCTGGGCCACGGCCATGCCGTAGCCGGGCACGATGACCACGCGCCGGGCGGTTTCCAGCAGCATGGCCACTTCTTCGGCCGAAGTGGATTTGATGCGGCCCTGATAGACTTCGTCGGCCGTGGCTCCCTCCTCGCTTGGTCCCAACACGCCGAAGAGCACGTGGGCCAGCGAGCGGTTCATCGCCTTGCACATCAGTTGGGTGAGGATGATTCCCGAAGCACCCACCAGCGAGCCGGAGATGATGAGCACGTTGTTCTTGAGCACGAAGCCCGTGGCCGCCGCAGCCAGCCCGGAGTAGGAGTTCAGCAAGGCGATAACCACCGGCATGTCGGCTCCGCCGATGGGAATGACCAGCGTCACGCCCAGCACCGACGCCACGGCCACCAGCGCCCAGTAGAGCCAGACCTGCTCGGGATTAGCCACCACGGCGGCTCCCAAGGCCAGCATGGCCAGCCCCAGCAGGGCGTTGACCGGGTGCTGCCCGGCGTAGTGGATCGGTTTTTTCAGCCAGCGGATTTCCTGCAACTTGCCGAAGGCGACCAGGGAGCCCCAGAACGTCACCGCCCCGATCAGCCCCGAAGCGACCACGGCCACAAGCTGATCGATTCCCAAGCCCGCATGGGCGGTGGCCTGAGCGGCGGCTTGTTCTGCCGCCGGGGATTCCAACGCGCCGCGCAGCAGCTCGGCCCCGGCCACCAGGGCCGAAGCGGCCCCGCCGAACCCGTTGAACAAGGCCACCAACTGCGGCATGGCGGTCATCTGGATACGTTGGGCCAGCACTGCTCCCACGGCCGAGCCGACGACGATCCCGGCCAGAATCAGCGTGTAGGAGACGATCTGCTGATCGACCAGCGTGGCCACCACGGCTACCAGCATCCCCAGCGCGCCGAGCAGATTGCCGCGCACGGCGGTGCGGGGATGGGTCAGCCCTTTCAGGCCGAAGATGAACAGCACTCCGGCCAGCAGGTAAGCCAGATTGATGAGAATCTCGCGATCCACGGCACTAACCCTTTCGGCGGAACATTTCGAGCATGCGGTTGGTTACCAGGAACCCGCCCACCACGTTCACCGTAGCCAGCACCACGGCCAGGAATCCGAGGGTGCGGGCCAGCGTGGGCAGATCGCTGCCGGCGGCCAGCAGTGCGCCGACCAGCGTGATCCCGCTGATGGCGTTGGAGCCGGACATCAGCGGCGTGTGCAGCGTGGGCGGAATCTTGGTGATGATTTCAAAACCGACGAAGATGGCCAGAACGAAGATCGTCAGGCTGGAAATCAGTTCCATGGCACGTGCTCCCGGTTGGGGGGCGTTTGGGGTTGTGGTCTCTTGTTCTTGCGATTTTCTAGCCGACCGGTTTGCCGAAGGGGCGGGCAAGCTTGGCTCTGGTTTCCCACGGGGCAGCCCCGGCTTCGGGGCTGGGGAGTGCCCGCAACGAAAACCGGCGGGTTGCTACTGTTGTTTTTCGGCCGGGGTTTCCAGCGGGGGCAGTCCCAACGCCTCCCGCACCCGCGGGTGGACCACTTCGCCTTCGCGGCAGACCAGCAGCCCTTGGACGATGTCGTCTTCCAGGTCCAGGTGCAGCTGGCCTTCTTCGCGGGTCAGGTGGCGGACCAGGTTGGCCAGGTTGCGGGCGTACATCAGGCTGGCGTCCATCGGGATGGCCGAGGGGAGGTTGACCGGGCCGATGATCGTTACCCCGTGCACCTGAATGGTCTTGCCCGGCTGGGTCAGCTCGCAGTTGCCTCCGCGTTCGGCGGCCAGATCGACGATGACCGAACCGGGCTGCATGTCCTTGACCATCGGTTCGGTCAGCAGCACGGGGGCTTTCTTGCCCGGCACGGCGGCGGTGGTGATGACCACGTGGTTTTCGATCAGGGCTTTGGCCATCAGTTCCCGCTGCTTGGCGTAGAAGGCTTCGTCGAACGCCTTGGCGTAGCCGCCGGCGGTCTGGGCTTCTTCGGTTTCGAGCCCCAGTTCCAGGAACTTGGCTCCCAGGCTTTCCACTTCTTCCTTGACCGCGGGGCGGACGTCGTAGGCTTCCACGACGGCCCCCAGGGCCCGGGCGGTGGCGATGGCCCGAAGCCCAGCTACCCCGGCCCCCACCACGAACACCCGCGCCGGCCGGATTGTCCCGGCGGCGGTCATCAGCATGGGGAACATCTTGTTCACTGCGTCGGCGGCCATCAGCACGGCTTTGTAACCGGCCACGGTGGCCATGGAGCTCAGCGCGTCCATGCTCTGGGCTCGGGTGGTGCGGGGGATGAGTTCCATGGCCAGCAGGTTCACACCGCGAGCGGCCACCTCTTTCATGGTGGCCCCTTCGGAAAGCGGCTCGCAGAACCCGACCACGGTCTGCCCCCGGCGCAGCAAGTCCAAGTCGCTCAAGGCGTTGGGGTTGGCGCCAAAGGAGCGCACCTGCAACACCACGTCGGCCTGGGCGAACACTTCCTGCCGCGAAGAGACCAGCGTGGCCCCTTGCTCGGCGTACTGCTGGTCATCCCAACCGGCCGCGGTGCCGGCCCCTTGTTCCAGCAGCACCTCGTAGCCCTGTTTTTTGAAGGCGGCCACCGTCTGCGGCACGGCGGCCACGCGGCGTTCGTCGGGGAAAGTCTCTTTCGGGACACCGATTTTCATGGTCGGAACACTCGCCTGGCGGTTCGTACAGCGGGGAACAGACGGCTCCGCGGGTCAAAGTTGCCCCTTCTTATAGGTCAGCCGTCTTGAAGGCTCAAGGCCCCGGCGATAAACTGTGTGTTTCCAGCATCCAAGCAGCGTTTCACGCGGAACTACTCAATCGCCGGTGGAAACCATGGTCCATCCTTCCCAAAAAACATACATGGCCAAACCGGGCCAGGTGGAGCAGAAGTGGTACGTAGTCGATGCCCAGGATCAGGTGGTGGGCCGTCTGGCCAGTCGAATCGCCATGATCCTCATGGGCAAACACCGCCCGCAGTACACCCCGCACGTGGACACGGGCGACTACGTCATCGTGGTCAACGCCGACAAGGTGGTCTTCACGGGCACCAAGTGGGATAAGAAGGTTTATACCTGGTACACGGGTTATCCGGGCCTGAAGAGCGAAACGGCTCGGCAGCGGCTCCAGCGCCGCCCGGAGCTGATCCTGCAACTGGCCGTGCGGCGGATGCTGCCCAAGAACCGCCTGGGCCGTAAACTGCTGAAGAAGCTGAAGATTTACGCTGGGCCGGATCACCCGCACCAGGCCCAGCAGCCCGAGCCGCTGGAGCTGACCGCCACGTAAGGGATTGCTGTTCCAGTGCCGAGGGGGCCGGAGAATCGTCCCGGTAAGGCTCCCCGGCCGGTATCGTTCGAAACACGCTAGCTTTCCAACCGGAACGCCATGGCCAAGACAGCTACCAAAGTGCAGGAATATCTGGGTACCGGTCGCCGCAAGTCTTCCACCGCCCGCGTGCGGCTGCGGGAAGGGACCGGAAAAATTCGTATCAACGGTCGCGAGCTGGAGGACTACTTTCCCAACCTTCAGCATCGCAAGCGCATTTTGGAACCGCTGGAACTGGTCGAAATGCAGGAAAAGGTGGACATCCGCGTCCGCGTCCGCGGAGGTGGGATGACCGGCCAGGCCGACGCGGTGCGGCTGGGAATCGCCCGGGCGCTGAAAGCCTACAACGAGGAGTTCCACCGGCCGCTGCGCCAGGCTGGTATGCTGACCGTGGACGCCCGCGTGGTGGAACGCAAAAAATACGGGCTGCACAAAGCCCGCCGTGCCACCCAGTTCAGCAAGCGGTAGCTTGGACCGGCAGGACAAGAACAACGCCGCAGCCGTTTTGGCTGCGGCGTCTGCTTGCGCGGGAACAACGCTTTTCGCCAAGGGTTAGTCCCTTTTCAGGCGAAGTACGCCTCCGGGGCCAGGAGGCGGCCGCTTAGGGCGTTTGGGTGGCTTTCTTTTTCGCTTCGGCCTTTTGCCGCTCGGCTAGCGCGCGGAGCCGGGCGATGATGTCCCGTTGCTCCTCGTCCAGCACCGCTTCGATTTCCCGGTCGCGCTGTTTCTTGAGCTGTTCGATCTGTTGCAGCAGGGCCTGGATGCGCGCTTCGTACTTGTCCTGGATTTCGTAGATTCGCTTCCGTTGCTCCGGTGTCACCACGACGTCATAGAAACGGGGCAATCGCCCTTTCGGCTTTTTGGCCGAGTCGTCAGTCGTCGCCGGGGATTTGGGCGCATCGCCCTCTTGCTGGGCGACAACGGGCCAGAAAGGAGCCACCGCCAGAAACACGACACCGGCCACCAGCGCCACACGAAAAGCACTGCGCATAGAACTGCCCTCCTTCGGACAGAAGACCCCAGGAAGAAATGACCGCGTCTCCGTCCCTACTCTCGGCGATCCCTCCGCCGGGGCAGGATACCGAACCGGCAGGGCAAGTCAAGCAAAACTTTGCCTTTCGGCCTGGGGGGCGAACCTAAGACCAAGCGGTGCGGCTGCGTCTTACGGTCCGGGCAAAGCGGCAGCTCCCAGGCGGGAGCGGCGGCGGTGTTACTTTTTGGAGAGCTTGCGCAGTTGCTCTTGGACCTGCTGGAGCTGGCGTTGCAGGCGGTTGACCTGATCGCGGAGCTGTTTCAGTTCCGATCGGTTTTCCAGCTTCTGGATTGCGTCGTCCAGGGCCTGCACCATCGCCGGGCGGTCTTCGCCGCCGCGATGGGCCCGCAACGCAGCCAAAGCCGTAGCCGTGGCGTTGGCTTCCAGGGCGCGAATGGCCGCCAGGCGAACCTTGCGTCGCGGATCGCTTAGATACCGGGCCAGTTGGGGGACGATGCTTGCATCGCCCGCTGTGGCCCGACCCAGGGACGGCAACACGGCCGCCTTCCGGTCGGCGGAAACCGGCGGCTGGAGCAGCTTTTTGAGCACCGGAACCGCTTTCCGGCCGCGGTGTTTCACCAGCACTTCGACCGCGGCACGCAACACCACTTCGCGGTGGCTGGTCTGGGGCAGCAGTTTTTCGGCCACGGCGGCGGCTTTCGCCTTGTCCAGCACGGCCAGGCTGCGCAGCGCCTGGGCCACGGCGTAGTAGGAGCGGTCCTTGACGATTGCGTCCAGCAGCACTTGCTGGGTTTCTTTGCTCGGGAAACGGCGCAGAGACGCCAACGCGGCACGCCGCACGCGGCTGTTTTTGTCCTGGCGTGCTGCGCGGCGGAGGGCCTGGGCCACCTTGGTTCCACCGAACCGGCCCAGTTGTTCGGCGGCCGTTTGCCGCACGCCCCAGAACTTCTCGCCCGAGAGGACGCGGAGCAGCGCGTCGCGCGCAGCCGGCCGTTCCCTCAGCCCGCCCAGGGCCACCACCGCCCGGTAGCGGCTCATCACGTGCGGGCTTTCCAGTTGGGCAATCCATTCTTCGAGCGACTTTTCGAACTTCAGCTCTTTGAGGATCCAGTCCCGGGGATCGAACTCGACATACCGGGGCCGTTCCGGGCAGGGAAAAGAAAACACCTCGTCGGCTTTGGCCACCGTGACGGTGTATTCCTTGGTGCCTTTGGTGGTGGTGATAGCGATTTCTACCGGCATGCGGAAAAGCGGGGTGAGCTGGTCCACCTTCTGCGTCTGCCGCACCCGCAGGCGGAGCACTTTTTGTTCCGGGTCGTAGGTGGATTCCACCTGGTACTGCGGATGCCCGCCGTGGTAGATCCACTGGCGGAAGAACCACGTGAGCCCCAAGCCGGTGGCTTCTTCCATCGCCGTGCGGAAATCGGCCGTTTCCACGGTGCGATGGGCGTTCACTTCCAGGTAGCGGCGGATGCCGCGGCGGAACCCGTCGTCTCCCACCACGTAACGCAGCATGTGCAACACGCGCCCGCCCTTGGGATAACTGTGGCGGTCGAACATGTTCCAGGGGCGGCGATAGGTCCAGGCCACGATCGGGCGGCGGTAACGGCGGCGATCTTCGTTCATGTAGCTTTGGGCCTCCTGGTGCAGCCGCCACAGGGCCTCGTCCCGGCCCTGGCTGAACTCGAACCACAGCGTGGCAAAGTAGGTGGCAAAGCTTTCGTTGAGCCACAGCTCGGCCCAGTCCTTGCACGTGACCAGATCGCCGAACCACTGATGGGCCAGTTCGTGAGCCACCAGCCCTTCGGAGCTGAAGTCCAGCGCAGCCCGTTCGTCGTGCAGCGTGTCCAGCGTGAGCGTGGTGGCCGAAGTGTGCTCCATCCCGCCGCCGTACTCGTCGCAGCAGATTTGAGCGTACTTGGGCCAAGGGTAGGCCGTGCCGGTCCATTGCTCGAACAACTGCATCATCTTGGGCGTGTTGCGGAAGCTACGGGGAGCATCGGCCAGCCGGCCGGGCGGAACGTAGGAGACAATCGGCAACACGCGCTCGCCCCGTTTGTACTGCTGCTTGTAAGCGACAAAGTTCCCGGCCACGACCGAAATCAGATAGGTCACGTGCGGCTTCCGCTGCACCCAATGATAGAGCTTGCGTCCGCCGGGGAGCTTTTGCTGGCGGCGCAGCACGCCGTTGGAAAGCACGAAAAACTCCTCCGGCACGGTTACCAATGTTTCGCTGGTGAGCATGTCGTTGGGCGAGCTGTAACACGGGAACCAGTACCGGGCGTGCTCCGGTTCGCTCTGGGTCCAGAAGACCCGGGCCTGGGAAGGTTCGTCCCGATCCGGCACCACAAAGTGCCCTCCCCGCCGCGGGCGGTGGACCAGGTAGCGCACGTCGATAGTCACCTGCTCGCCTCGCCGCACCGGCTCTTTCAGCGTGATGATGAGCTGCTCCCCCTTGAGCCGGTGGCGGCAAGGAATCGCCTGCTGCTTGGCTTTGGGATCGGGAGCCGCTTGCTGGCGGGAGACTTCCACCTGCTGGATGGTCATTTCGGCCGCGTCCAGATAGAGCTCGTGCAGCGTGCGGAACGGTTCCACGCGATGGATGACCCGGCCGCGAATCTGCTCCCGCTGCCAATCCAGTTCCAGATGGAGCACGGTGTGCTTAACGTCGAACTGCCGCGTGCGGAGCGAACGCGGGGGACCGTCGAACGGGGGCTTGAGCTGCTGGCCCCGGACCGCTTCGGCCGCAGCCACCACCAGCAACACAACTCCCAGGCCAGTAACGAACGAAGAAAAAGCCGGTTTGCCCTTCATGGTTGCCATCACTCCTGGAAAGCAGCGGGAAGTCGGTCTCAGGGTGCCGCCCATTGTAGTTTGCCTCATTGCTTCAGGCTACGCACTTGTCCCACTTTGCCGGCCGAGGCGGGGCGAGCAAGTCCCAACAGGCCGCGGACTGCTGGGCAGGCTGCCCAAGTTCCAGACGCCTCAAGCCGCCGATGGAGCCGTTTGCCAAAATGCCGGGCAGCGGGTAGTTTGCTGGGTGTGTAAGAGTTCCGCTCCTCCTCCATACCGCGAAAGTGCGAAGATGAGCACCCCCGAGATTTCCCCCCAGGTGCTGGAAAAGCTGGCCCGGTTCGACACGCCCACGATTTGCAACGTGATTGAGCTTTTCGACATCCGGCCTCGGGACGCCGGGTACATGGACGGGCGAATTCGCTGCTGTTTTCCGGAACTGGGGGTGATGGTCGGCTTTGCCGCCACGGCTGCGTTTCGCTCTTCGGCCCCGGCCGGACGGGGCGATGCCTACGGGAGCATCAGCGCCCAGGTGGAACAGTTCGGTCAACTGCCCGGCCCGGCTGTGGTCGTTTTCCAGGACCTGGACGATCCGCCGGTGGCCGCCACGTTCGGCGAAGTGATGTGCGCCACGTATAAGGCGTTCGGGGCCGCCGGGCTGATTACGAGCGGAGCCGGACGCGACTTGGACCAGGTGCGGGAGCTGGGGTTTCCCGTTTTTACCGGCGGGACCATCTGTTCCCACGCGTATTGCCACATCTTGCACCTGGGATTGCCGGTGCACGTGGGCGGGCTGGTGGTCCGCACCGGAGATCTGCTCCACGGCGACGTGAACGGCGTGACCAACATCCCGCTGGAAATCGCCGCCGACGTGGCCGACGCGGCCGAGGAGTTCGTCCAGGCCGAAAAGATAGTGCTCGATTACGTCAAAGGCCCCGGGCCGAAAACTCCCCAGGGACTGGCCGAAGCCCGGGCCGAGTTCCAGCAGGCCGTGGCCCGATTGAAACAACGTCTTGCCGCCAAGTAGCCCTCGCCAGGATATGAGCCGCCCTGCCGCACTGCCGGGGAACCGAACCGCCTTGCTGGCCCTGGGACTGGTGCTTTACGGGGCCGGGGTGCGCCTGTTGCCCCATCCGCCCAACTTTACGCCCACGGGGGCTTTGTGCCTGCTGGGCGGAATGGCCTTGCCGGGCCGCTGGTGGCCGTGGCTGGTGCCGCTGGGGACCTTGTTCCTTTCGGACCTAGTGCTGGGGCTTTACCCTCTGATGGTGGTCACCTACGGCACCTGGGTGTTGGTCGTCCTTTGGGGCCGGTTGCTGCGGCAGTGTCGGCTGGGAGTGCGCGTGGTGGCTGGGGCTTTGGGCGCCTCGTTGCTTTTCTATCTGGTGACCAACTTCGCCTGCTGGCTGACCATGCCGCAGTACAGCAAGGACTGGGCCGGGCTGGTGGAATGCTACGTGGCCGCCTTGCCTTTTTACCGCAACATGCTGCTAGCCGATTTGACCTACACTACGCTGCTTTGCCAGGTGTGGGAGCTGGCCCGGCGCTGGCAGCCGGAACCGGCATCCGTCGCCTGACTCCCTTGGCCGGAACGCCGCTATGCTTTCGCTGTTCGATACGCACACCCATCTGGACCAGGACGAGTTTGCCGAGGACCGCCACGAGGTAATCCGCCGGGCCAGAGAAGCGGGCGTGGAGCGGATTCTGGTGGTGGGCATTACGGCCTCTTCCAGCCAGGAGGCCGTCGCCCTGGCCGAGCGGCACCCAGGCGTGTTTGCCGCCGTAGGGATCCATCCCAACTACGCGGCCCAGGCCCAGCCCGACGACTGGCAGCACGTCTGCCGGCTGGTGGACCACCCTCGGGTGGTGGCTCTGGGCGAGACGGGCCTGGACCGGCACTGGGACTTCACTCCGTTCGAGCTTCAGCAGGAGTACTTCCGCCGCCACGTGGAACTTGCCCGGCAAACGGGGCTCCCCCTGGTGGTCCATTCCCGGGACTGCGACCAGGAGATGCAGTCCTTCCTGGCCCAGGAGCTGGCCCGCGGCCCCTTTGCCGCCGTGATGCACTCGTTTTGCAGCCCGTGGGAAGTGGCCCAGCAGTATCTGGCGTGGGGCTTTTACTTGGGCTTTGCCGGCATGGTGACATTCAAGCGGAACGACGCCCTGCGGGCCGTGGCGGCGCAAGTGCCCGAGGACCGCCTGCTGGTCGAAACCGACAGCCCTTATCTGGCTCCCGTGCCCAAGCGAGGCAAGCGCAACGAGCCGGCCTACGTGGTCCACACGGCCGAGTGCCTGGCCCAAGTGCGCAAGCTCCCGCTGGAACACCTGGCCCGAGTCACCACCGAAAACGCCCTGCGACTGTTCCCCCGGGCCGAGTAGGGAGCGCAAACGGAGAATTGCCGCACCAGGGCAAAAATCGGCTTGCGGCTTGCGCCGTGCGCCTTGCGAGGGAGCTTCCGCTCCGGCGGAAAAACAAACGCTCGTGCTCGTACTCGGAATTCGTACTCGGTAGTTCGTCATCGGCAATCGCGAACCGGCACTTCGGCGAGCCGCGACTTTAGTCGGCGGAGGAAGGCGAGCTGGGAGTTTCAGCTCCCGAAGGACGGCACGACCGTCGGCGACTGGGTGCTTCCGCTCCAAGAGGTCTTGCGTCTTGTGTCTTGAGCAGGAGCTTCCGCTCCGGGCAGGAATTGCGCTGATACTTGCAACCGGCGAGCCGCCGACTTCAGTCGGCGGAGAAAAAACCACAGCAAACGCTTTTCGGTCGGACCTCCCCGGGCTGAAGTCCGAGGCTCGCCGGGCGCGAGTCGGCTTGCGGCTTGCGCCGTACGCCGTACGCGGGAGCTTCCGCTCCGGGGCAAGAACGAGCGTCAATTCTCACCAAAAGGGGACACGACAAGCTACGCAATACTGCGCCAATCCTGCCGCGGCGCGTGGTGAGCAGACGCCACGAGTTCCTGGTGGCCCAAGACCCACGACACAAGACTCAGGACCTTTTTGTCTGGGGCTCGCCGGAACAATGAGGATGAGTAAAGCCGTCTGCCGGTCTGCCAGCGCGTTCAAGAAACCTCTTGGCGGGGCACTCAACCCGGGATGGCCTCGCGTTGCATCTCGACGCGCTCGACCTGGTAGCCGGCTTTTTCCACGTCGGCGATGGCCGAACGGAGAGCCGCCTGAAGGGACTCGGCCTCCCGCTGGAACAGCAGCTCCACACCCTCGGCATGGCCGCGGACAGATGCGTCGGTGCAGCCGGCCCGGCCCAGCGTCTCGGCCATGTCCAGAATCTGCTCGTGATTCATCGGTGCCATGGGAACAATAAGACTGAATTGGAAAGCGGACATAGGGCGCTTTCTCCTATTTTCCGTCGCCGGGACAGCGATCCACCGTGCGGCGAATGTCTCGGGCATGGGCTTCCGGGTTCCGGGGAGTGGAAAAAATTGCCATCCAGCAAGCCCGATGGCCAAAAGGGCAAAAAATCACTCCCCAAGCATCGGTTCGGCCGCTTGCTTTTCGTAGCTTCCAGCCCCGTTTTTCGGCGTATTGAAGACTGTCATAAAACTTCCAGCCGCAGATGGCACGCTCAAGGAGTTGGGGTCACGCTGCAGAGTTTTGTAACACGCTGTCAGGCTTCCCGAATGTGCTTGTTGGGATGTTCCGCCACGAAGGGAACCCCTTTTTCAGGCAACTCCATTCTACCTGCCAAGGCTTTCCCGTGGCAGGCAAGAACGTCCCAGGCGTTGCTCCCTCCAGGAGCGCCCGCCCAGGCCGGTTACCGAAGGGGAGAAAACGCTTGCCCCTCCTTGGTTCTCTTGGCACAGGCGCCGGCGGCTGGCAACATGAGGGGCAAGTTTCTCCCCCGACAGCCCAAGAAAGGAACCCGCGATGCGCGACCCCCGTTTGGAGCGATTGGCCGAGATTTTGCTGTTTCACAGTTGCCAGGTTCAGCCGGGCCAGAAGCTGCTGATTGAAACGTTCGACCTGCCCGATCCGACCATCGTGGTGCGGCTGGTGGAAAAGGCCTGCCGGCACGGAGTGCTGCCCTATGTCATCACCAAGCACAACACCGTGCTGCGGACCCTGTATGCCCAAGGCAGCGAAGAGGCCCTGGCCCACTGCGGCCGCCTGGAAGCCCAATGGATGGAGCAGATGGACGCTTACATCGGCATCCGCGGGACGGCCAACAGCGCGGAGTTTTCCGATCTGCCGCCGGAGCGGATGAACCTTTACCAGCGGCTTTGGTGGGACCCGGTGCATCTGCGGCTGCGGGTGCCCAAGACGGCCTGGGTGGTGCTCCGTTGGCCCACGCCCAGCATGGCCCAACAGGCCGAAATGAGCACCGAGGCGTTCGAAGACTTTTTCTTCGACGTATGCACGGTGGACTACGAAGCAATGGGGCGGGCCCTGGAGCCCCTGCGCGAGCTGATGGAACGGACCGACCAGGTGCGGATCACCGGGCCAGGAACCGACTTGCGATTTTCCATCCGCGACATTCCGGTGCGCCCCTGCTTCGGGCAGCGGAACATTCCGGACGGGGAAATCTTCACCGCTCCCGTGCGGGAGAGCGTCGAAGGGACCATTCGCTACAACGCCCCTTCACGCTACCAGGGCGTGGTGTTTCAGGACGTGGAGTTTCGCTTCCGCCAGGGGCGAATCGTCGAGGCCACCTGTAGCAACGAGCCGGAACGGCTCAACCGCATCCTGGACGCCGACGAAGGGGCCCGCTACATCGGCGAGTTCGCCATCGGCTGCAACAACCGTATTCGCCGACCCATGCTGGACATTCTCTTCGACGAAAAAATCGGCGGTTCGATCCACTTCACTCCCGGCAACGCCTACGAGGAGACCGACAACGGCAACCGCAGCCAGGTGCACTGGGACCTGGTGCTGATCCAGTTGCCCGAGTACGGCGGGGGCGAACTCTGGTTCGACGACCGCCTGGTGCGTAAAGACGGCCGCTTCGTGCTGCCGGAGCTGGAAGAGCTGAACCGCGGGCTTTGAGCCGCGGCGGTCGCCGCCTGCTGCAGGGCTACGGCTGCTGCCAAAGCTCTCGCAGCACGGGTTCCCGAGCCGCCGAAGGCTCCGGCACCCGGCACAGATGGCTGACCGTGGGCCCGATGGCCGCGGGGCTTACCGGGCGCATCACCCGGCGGGGTTTCACCTTCCATCCCCGGGAAAACACCACCACCAGCGGCACGTGGCGATCATAGTGCCAGGGGCTGCCGTGCGTAGCGGCCGAGCCGCCCAGGATGTGGTAGGGCTTGAGCACAAAGAGCACGTCTCCCGAGCGGCGAGGATGATACGCGTTGGCCAGCAGCCGCAACATGGGCGTGTCGGAATCGCCTGAGAGCAGCTCGTCCCGCGTGGCTGCGGCAGCCACGGCTTCGTGACGCAGCAGCCAGTCGCGCACCAAGCGTCGGGCCACGCGATCCAGCCCGTTTTTCCACAGCGGGTGGTCTTCCACCAGGTAAACGTGCCCCGGGGTAACGGCCTGGATCAGGGCCGGGGTGTCTTTCTCCACCCCCTGCAAGCGGTCGCGGAGGTGTTGTTCCAGCGCGGCTTGCAGTTCCACCAGGCGGCCGCCCCGATAGGTGCCCAGGGAGTTGCGGGCCGCGGGCAGCCCGTCTCGCATGGCCCGCTCGGGAATGGGAGCCACCCCGTGATCGGCCGAGATGAACATCACCCAGCGGCGTCCTTCGAGGGCTTGGTCCAAAAACTCGGCAAAGCGGCCCAACTGCAAATCGGTGCGGTAGGTCATGTCCTCCACTTCCAGCGAGCCGGGACCGAACGCATGACCCACGTAGTCGTTGGACGAAAGGTTGATGCACAGCAGATCGGGCACATCGTCCTGGCCCAGTTCTTCCTCGACGACCAGCAGCCGGGCTACTTCCAGCGTCAGGTCGTTGCCCACGGGCGAGAGCCCCAGTTGCCGCAGCAGTTGAGGGCCGGGCGTCTTGTCGAACCGATGGGGAAAATCCTTCCCCAGCCCGGCGCCGGGACGTTCGCCGAAACTGTCCTCCTTGGGGCCGTGCAGGTACTTTTCCCGCGGCAGCAGCAAGGTCCAGCTCTTGCCGGCGTATTTCTTCCAGGATTGCTGCTGGTTGTAGCGGTCCAGCCAGGGCAGGGGATGCTTGCGGTAATAGGTGGAGGTGACCCAACGCGAGCCGGAAAGCCAGATGGCCGCATCGGCCCGGTGGCCCGCCATGAGCACGGCGGCCCGGTCCTTGATCGCCACGCCGAACACCTTGGCCCGACCGCCGGTGGCGCGTTTGAGCTGGTCGCCTGCGGTTTCCACAAGCAGCGTCCGGGGCGAAGCGGCCGTGCCGCTCTGGCCGCCGACGAGCTGTTCCTGGGTGTCCGTCACGCAATAGACCGAACGGCCCAGCCGCCGGTCGAACCAGGCGTTGCCCACGATCCCGTGTTCCGAGGCGTAGCAGCCGGTCAGCATGACCGCGTGCCCCGCGGCGGTCACGGTGTAAGCGTGCCGGTGCTGGCAGTTGGCGTACCAGAGTCCCTGCCGCTGGGCGCGCCGGAACACGCCCCCGGGCTGAAAGTTGACGGCGAACCGCTGCAAGTACTCATAGGCCAACTGGTCCACACTCACCACCACGACCAGAGCCGGCGGCTCCCCGGCTGCCAGAGGCCACGACGGCAACAGACCCACACACAACGAAACGAACAGAACCAACAGCAAGACCCGGCGTCGATTCATCTCAGGCAGGCTCCATCAGGGAGGGTAGGATTACACGGGGAAACCCGTTACAGGCAGGCTCCGCACGGGATTCAAAGCGGAGTTTCCATCATACTTGCCCCCGACGGCTTCGCCAGCAGCGGGACGTTGGGCTTTTCCCGATCTTCGTTTCCGCTGGTCCTGGGTCGGCGTGCGATTTGGGGCGTGCGAAGCCTTTCTCTACGGAGCCTCTCTCAAATGCAGCTCCGCCGCAGCGGCAGCGTTGTTGGTTCCGCTGTTTGCTCGGGGGGCCGGTTCCACCGAGCGGCTTTCTGCGGGAACTGGCAAACCGCTTGTGGCGTGGCTACTATGGGCTAACACGCCTTGGCCACCGCACGACCGGCGGTGTGGTCGTGTCTTCTGGCCCGCTACGACTCCAAAGCCACAGAAAGGACGCCTGTCATGCTTTTCCCTCGCAAACTCCTCCTGACTACATTGGCCTTGCCGTTGCTGGGGCTTGCCGGACGAGGAGCCAAGGCCGAGGAGGCTCCCGGGCCGGTGCAGATTCGTCCCGGCGAACACAAGCTGGAAATCACCATCCAAGGGCGGCTCTTTGCCGTTTATCGCACTGATCCCAAGCTGCCCAAGCCGTTCATGCACCCGGTGTTCGCCGCTCCGGGGGTAAGCGTGGTCCGGCCGCTGGAAAACCCCGAAGACCATCCTCACCACAAAGGCATCTGGGTCGCCGTGGACGAGGTGAACGAAGTGGACTTTTGGGCCGAACGAGGCCACATCGTCAACCGCCGTGCCCAGGTGCTTTGCTGCGGCCAATTGGGCAAGCTGGCCGTGGAAAACCATTGGGAAACCTTCGGCGGGAAGCTAATTGTGGTGGAAAAGACTACCATCACCATCCACCCGAACGGGCTGATGGAATACGACATCCACTTCGTGGCCCCCAAGACCCACCCGGTGGTCTTTGAAGACACCAAGGAAGGGCTGTTCGGCATCCGCATTCCCAACTGGATGCGCGAACGCCAGGGGGGCAAAGTGGTCAATTCCGACGGGCTCAAGGGCACTGCGGCCTGTTGGGGCCGCCGGGCCGCCTGGGTGGATTACTACAACACCTATCCGAAGGACAAGAAAATCTACGGCGTGGCCCTGATGGACCACCCTGAGAATCCCTACCCGGCCCGATACCACGTGCGCAACTACGGGCTGTTTACGCTCAACCCCTTCGGCGAGAGGGCCTACACCCGCGGCAAACTTCCCCCCCGGCCGGTAAAGCTCCAGCCGGGCCAGTCGCTACGGCTGCGCTACGCCATCTACATTCACCCGGGCGATACCCAACAAGCCAAGGTCGATGCGGTCTATCGCCGCTGGATTGGCAAGGTGGCTTCCCAATCCCAATAAGCGAGGATTCCCATGCCGTTCCGCTCCCCACGGTTTGTCGCCCGCTGGGTGTTCCTACTGCTGGTTCTGGCTGTGCCGCGCACGCTTCCCGGGCAGATGTCTGCTCAGGAAGAGCTGCGCACGCTGCGAACTCCACCCGGGGTGAAGGTGGAGCTGTTCGCCAGCGAGCCGCTGATTACCAACCCCGCGGCCATCGACGTGGACACGCACGGGCGCGTCTGGGTGGCCGAAATCCGGCACTATCGGCGCAGGCCCAAGAAACCGTCGGACAGCATCAAGGTGCTGGAAGATACCGACGGCGACGGCCGAGCAGACCGGGTTACGGTGTTCGCCACCGGGCTGCTGGCTCCCATGAGCATCTGCGTGGCCGGCCCCAAAGTGTACGTGGCCACCAGTCCCGACCTGTGGGTGTTTGAAGACCGCGACGGGGATTTGCGGGCCGACGGGCCGCCGCGGAAGCTGCTGACCGGCTTTGGCGGATACAACCACGACCACGGAGCCCATTCGCTCGTGCTGGGACCGGACCACAAGTGGTGGATGGCCCACGGCGACCTGGGCTTCGACGTCCGCGGCACCGACGGATCGCACATCAAATACCGCTGGGGAGCCGTGATGCGGGGCGAACTGGACGGCAGCCAACTGGAGCTGGTCGCCTGGAACTTCCGCAACCCGTACGAAGTGGCCATCGACTCGTTCGGCCGGGCTTTCCTGAGCGACAACGACAACGACGGCAACTTTTCGGTTCGCATCTGCTGGATTATGCCCGGGGGAAACTACGGCTGGTACGGCCGCCCCCCCATGCTTCTTTCCCAGCGCGATCGCCTGCTGCCCCCCGGCGTGCCGTTTCGCCAGGCGTGGCATTTTCGCGGCCACGTGCCCGGTCACGTTCCCGGCACGCTGGTTACCGGGTTTGGCTCCCCCTGCGGCATGTGCGTCTATGAGGGGGATGCGTTCGATCCGGCCTGGCGAGGCGCCCCCTGGCACGCCGATGCCGGACCGCGCGAGGTGCGCGTCTATCCGCACCGGCGGCGGGGATTCGGGATGGAAGCCTCGATCCGCAACCTGATTACCACCACCGGGGACAAGTACTTCCGCCCCACCGACGTCTGCGTGGCTCCCGACGGCTCGGTCTTCGTTTCCGACTGGTACGACGCCGTGGTGGGCGGCCATGCGTATAACGATCCCAATCGCGGGCGCATCTTCCGCCTGGTGCCGGCCGAAGGGAAGCTGGTTCGGGTGGGCAAGCCGGGCCCGTACCGCAACGTCGAAGATGCCATCCTGGGCCTGCAAAACCCGAACCTGGCCACGCAGTACCTGGCCCGGGAGTACCTGCTGCAACACAAAGACCAGGCCCTGCCGGCTCTGAAACGACTGGTGCAGTCCGGCCGCCCGCACCATCGTGCCCGGGCACTTTGGGTGCTGGATCGCCTGGGCGGGGAGGCTCGCCAGGTGGTGGTGAATCACCTGAAGGACGAAGACCCCCGCTTCCGCGCCTTGGCCGTGCGCATCCTGGCCCGGCACGGCAAACAGTACCAGCGGCAACTGCTGGCCGTGAGTGACGACCCCAGCCCGGCGGTTCGCTGCGAAGTGCTGCTAGCCATGCCTGGACTGGAATCCGCCGCATCCCTCCCGGTGCTGAAGAAGATGGCCGAGGGCTATTCGGGCCAGGATCGCTACGAACTGGAAGCCCTGTTGATTGCCGCCCGAGGCCGGGAAAAAGAACTGTTCGAACACCTGGCACGCAACCCCGAGCGGGTCCTGGCTCGGTACGAACTCTTTTGGGGGCTGGACCGCGCCCGGGCGGCGCGGTTGCTCCAGCAGGTGGCCCACCGCCGGAAGCTCACCCCGGCCCTGGTCGATCGCCTGGTGATGGCCACCGCTTACGACGATTCGCCGGAGCTGGGACGCGTGCTGCTGGAACAACTTCTGACCGGACAACTGCCCGTGGAACAACGCCGGGCCGTGCTGGATCGCCTGGCGGTCAAGCTGGCCGGGCCGTGGAAAAGCCTGCAACAGCACGCTCGTCTGGCCCAGGTCCTGGGGAAGCTCCTGGATGACCCGGACCTGGCCGCCGAGGCTCTGGAAGTGGTCCGGGCGCTCAAGCTACAAAAACTCATGCCCGCGGTGGAACGGCTGATTGCTTCGCCAAACGCCGCCCAGCCGGTACGGGAAAAAGCCCTGGACGTGCTGGTGGAAGTGCGGCAACACGACGCCGCCGCGGTGTTGCTGCGCTGGGCGCAAGGGGATCCGTCCGAGCTGCGTCGCCTGGCCCTGCGGGGACTGCTGGCCCTGCAAGACACCCGCAGCCTGCGGCAACTGCTCCTGAACGACAAACTTCCCGCCGAAGTTCGGCGGCAAGTGCTGCAAGGGCTGATGCAAAGCACCGGCGGAGCACTGGCCCTGTTGCAGTTGGTCCGCAAGGATAAGCTACCCGCCCGGCTCAAAGACCAGGTGCTCCGCCTGGCGGTCAAACATCCGGATGCCAACGTGCGCATGCTCTATCAGGACTACCTGCCTCCGGAGCTGCGGCCGCGCAAGCTGGGTCAGGCCATCGACCCGGAGAAAATCCTCGCCCTGCGAGGAGATCCCCGCCGTGGGGAGCGGATATTTTTCGAAAGCTCGGCCGCCCAGTGCCAGAAGTGCCATCGCGTCCACGGACGCGGCGGCACCCTCGGACCCAACCTGAGCCAGATCGGAAAAAAATACGACCGCCGCGGGCTGCTGGAAACCATCCTTCAGCCCTCCAAGGCCATCGCCCCGGAATACTACGTCTATCTGGCCGAAACTGCCTCGGGACACCTGCACGCAGGCTTTCTGGTGCAGCGGACCGACCGGGAGATTGTCCTTCGTGATGCCAACGACCGCCTGATTCGCATCCCGGCCCGCGAGCTGGAACGTCTGGAACGCCAGCCGCGTAGCATGATGCCGGAGCTGGTGCTTCAGGACCTTTCGGCCCAGGACGCGGCGGACCTGCTGGCGTTCCTGGAAACTCTCACGCAAAGCGAGGTGGAAGTGGACCGTTTTCTGGCCGTGGGCCCCTGGCCCCAGCGGCGCGACGACGCATTGGATGTGCCTTTTCCCCCGGAACGCTCGCCCGGGCGGATCGACCTGCGGCGGCGTTTTCGCGGTCTGGAGCGGCGCGAACTGGCCTGGCAAACCGTGCTGGCCCGGCCCTATCAGGGTCATCTGGTGGTGGACACGGTGGCTTGGAACCGCGCCCAGGGTTTTCGCGGCCAGCAGGTGGTCAACTACTTCGCCGTGTGGCTGGAAAGCCCGCAGCGGCAAAACGCCACGCTGCTGGTGGGAAGCGACGACTCGTGCAAAGTGTGGCTCAACGGCCGCCAGGTGCATCGCTTTGCCGGCACCCGGGCGTTGCATTGGGCCCAGGACCAGGTGCAGGTGACCTTGCAGCCGGGACGCAATCTGGTGTTGCTGAAGGTGGTCAACGGCTCCGGCCCCGGCGGCGTGAGCCTGGGCGTGCGCAGCACCCATCCGGTGCAAGTGCGTTTAACAGACCGTTGAGAGCCGGAACCGCCGAAAAGGGAGGGTTTGCACGTTGCGGCTTGCACCAGGGGATTCGGCTCCAGGGGCCGGGCAATTGCCGCTTCTTGGCACCAGCAAGCCGCCGACTCCCCGTCGGCAGAGATGCCAGGAGTGCGGCCCCTGGGGGCATTCCGGAACGGGAAGAAGTGCCGATTCTCGCAGCCGGCGAGCGAGGATGAGGCCCAGAAAACCAAAGACAACTGTTTCAGGATGAGCAGCCGGGAAACATGCATTTCGGACCCCGGAAGCATCCCTCAAAACTTTGCTGCGCTCGGTGGGGGTGGGCTACTTGGAGAAAAGCGACCCGCAACTTGATGTTAGCCGCCGCCCTGTTAGCTCAACGCCTCTCATCACGATCTGGTCTTAGCTAGGCCCTGTGGGAAACAGACTCAACAGTCAATCAAAAAGTGATTTGTTCCGCTTCCGCTCCGGGTAAGTTGACAGCCTCAAAGAGGACAAATAACCTATTCCTATTCGGCAGCCTGCACCCGAGGAGCTATTTCACATTGGAATAGATGGCAACCATGAATCAACCGGAAAAAACCACGCGGCGGGAAGTACTTGGAGCCCTGGCC
This sequence comes from Planctomycetales bacterium, assembly GCA_015488215.1. Classification (GTDB taxonomy): domain Bacteria; phylum Planctomycetota; class Planctomycetia; order Pirellulales; family S012-138; genus S012-138. The sequence continues at coordinate 4,115 of WFOE01000026.1, read as the reverse complement.
GCCGCTCCGCTGGCAGCGCTTGGTGCCGGGAAAGCCGCTGCGGAGCATCCGCCGGAAGTGCAAAAGAAGTTCCAGCCCGAGGAACATTGGCGCAAGCGAATCACCCCGCCGGAAGACGGCAAGCGGTACGGGTGGTTTGTGGATACGCGCCGCTGCTTCGGCTGCCACGGCTGCGAGGTGGCCTGCAAAGCCGAAAACGACGTGCCGCTGGGGCACTTCATCCGCCAGACGATTTACAAGGACGTGGGCGTATTCCCCCGGGTCAAACGGCACTTTCTGCCCGTAACCTGCCAGCACTGCGAGGAGGCCCCTTGCATCAAGGCCTGTCCTTGCGGTGCGTTGCACAAGGGGCCGGGCGGCTCGGTCGTGGTGGATTACAACATTTGCAGCGGGCACGGCGCGTGCGTGGAGGTGTGCCCCTACGGAGCGATTTACCTGGACCCGGTGGCCGGCCAGGCGGTCAAGTGCCACAACTGCTACCACCGGCTGGAAGTGGGCATGGAACCGGCGTGCGTGGCCACGTGTCCGGCCCAGGCGCTTTACTTTGGCGATCTGAACGATCCGAACTCCAAGGTGGTGCAGGCGATGAAACAAGCCGAACAGCAGGGCGAAACGCTGGTGCAGCTTCGCCCGCAGCGGGGCACCAAGCCCCGGACCTGGTACGCCGGCGAAGCGGTCCGGGTGGCCGAAGACCGCGTACCCCAGGAAGGCGAAAGCCTCGGCGTGGAAACCTACAACATTCATCGCTGGAAGGAAGAAGAAAAAGAAGCAAACGAATCCCCCACGTGAACAGCACGCGCTGGAGTTTCCACTCCGGTGGGCCTTTGAGTCTTGGGTCTTGAGTCTTGAGATGGGAGATTCCGCTCCGATAGAAAAACAAGCGTTCGTGTTCGTACTCGCAATTCGTAGTCGGCAATCGGGTCTGCCCGGACTTCATTCCGGAGAGAGAGCCAAGAAACGAACCACGCAGAATCAATGTCGCGTTGAAGAATAAGGCGACCTAAAAACTAAAAATCAATATCAGTGTATCGGCCTGTAAGCTAAAACCGGATTTGTTTGTTTCTCAATTCGGAGATCATAAAGCACTTTATTCATCCATAAAGCGTCTGAAATGAACCGCACCGTAAAAACTCAGACAGAGCGCGTTTCTAAAAAAGCCTCGGCCGATGCGGCCGTGCGGAGGCGTTTTCTCCAGTTGGGTCTAGCTGCCCTGGGTAGCAGCTTTCTGGCGGCCCTGGGCGGCTGCAGTGCCTCCGGCGCCGGGGAGGGCAAAACCGGGGAGGACAAAGCGGCCGGTTCTTCCCGCCCCGAGACGAAATCCGGCGCCAAGGCCGCCCCTCCCCAGGAGAAACCCGACGCTTTGGGCAAAATCGACTGGGAGCAGTGGCGCAAGGTGCGCGGCAAGCCCTATCGCCGCGGCCGGCTGCACGCCCCGGGCGTGTGCCAGTTGCCCGGCCCGGGGGCCAAGCGAAACTGGCCCGATGTGAACAAGTACAAAGACGTACAGGTGGTGCCGGGCATGTGCCAGCTTTGCAGCACCGTGTGCGGCATCCTGGGCTATGTGAAGGACGGGCGGCTGCTCAAGGTGGAAGGCAACCCGCGCGATCCCAACAGCCGCGGCAAGCTGTGCGCCCGCGGCCAGGCGGCCTTGAACCACCAATACCATCCCGAGCGGCTGCTTTATCCCCTGCTGCGGGTAGGCCGCCGAGGCGAGGGACGCTGGCGGCGGATCACCTGGGATGAAGCCCTCGACCTGCTGGCCGAGCGGCTGCGGCGGGTGCTCGACTCGGGCCGGCCTGAGGAGTTCGCCTTCCACCAGGGACGCTTGCGTTCTAAAGACATTGTCAAGCGGTTTCTCAATGCGTTCGGCACGCGCACGCAGCTTTCGCACCGGGCGCTTTGCTCGGGCAATCGCCGCGCGGCGATGCTCACCTACATTTGGGAAAGCGATTGGGACCTGACCGACGTCGAACACGCCAAGTACATTCTCAATTTCGGTTCCAACGCTTTCGAAGCGCATCAGGGCCATGTGCCCTTGGCCCAGCGGATACAGAACGCCCGGTTCAACAACGGGGCGAAGCTGGTCACGTTCGACGTGCGGCTTTCCAACACGGCGGCCTGCAGCGACGAGTGGTTCGCCCCCTTCCCCGGCACCGACGGGGCGGTGGCCCTGGCCATGGCCCACGTCATCCTGGCCGAAGGGCTGCACGATGAAAAGTTTCTCCGCCAGTGGACCAATGTTACGCCCGAGGAACTGCGCAAGCTGCTAGAGCCGTACACGCCCCAATGGGCCGAAAAAGTAAGCGGTATCGCGGCGGAGGACATCCGCCGCATCGCCCGGGAGTTTGCCCAGGCCGCTCCCCATTGCACCACGCTCTGCAACCGGGGCAGCTCGGCCCACCTAAACGGTTACTACAACGACCGGGCCATCCACCTGCTCAACGCGCTGGTGGGGAGCGTGGGCCAGGTGGGCGGCTGGTGCTGGAGCCCCTGGAGCGGGGTTACTCCGCGGCTCAAGCCCCCGGCCGGTCCGCCCACGCCGAACACCTACAGCGTGCTGGAAGACCCCCCGGAATACCCGCTGGCCAACACCTGGCGCCGGATGCGGGTGGGCGAAATCGTGTACCTTTATCTGCTGCAAAAGCGGGCCCGGCTCCAGGTCTATATGACCTACAACCTGGACTCCCCGCTCACCTGGCCCGAGGAAAGCCTCACCCGGCAAGTGCTCTGCGACGAGGAGCTCATCGGCTTCCATGTGGCCATCACCTGCTTTTACAACGAAACGGCCCACTACGCCGACCTGGTGTTGCCCTGGACCACGTTCCTGGAGCGCTGGGACCTGGACGCCCGCGGCTCGTACCAGTTGCGTCCCTACGTGGGCCTGCGCACGCCGATGGTCAAGCCGCTGGGCGAAGCCCGCGACGTGCGCGACTTCTTCCCCGAGCTGGCCCGGCGGATCGGACGGGGGATGGAAAAATGGTTCCCCGAGCAGAGCGTGGAGGAATACATCCGCCAGTGGGCTGCCGGCGTGCCCCGGAATCCCAAGACGGGCAAATCAGGGCTGGATCGCCTGCTGGACGAAGGCGTGTGGGAAGACACCGACTACGAGCCTTACTACCTGCCGTACCTTCGCCCCTTAAGCAAAGAGGAGCTGGAAGGGGCCACGGTGGATCCCGAAACAGGCATCATCACCAAGGAGGGCCGCGGCATCGGCATCATGCACGAGGGCCGCGCGGTGCGAGGCTTCGCCACCCCCAGCCGCAAGCTGGAAATCAAGAGCTTGTTCGTCGAGCGTATCGGCCGCAACGAGGATTGCAGCCAGTTGATTGCCCGGTCCGGGGTGAAAGCCCGCAACCGCCCGCCGCAGCACAAGGGACACCAGACCTCAATCGTGCCCGTGCCCACCTGGTTCCAACTGCCCGAGCACCGGCGCCTGCGCGACGACGAGCTGGTGATGACCAGCTTCAAATGGAACGTGCACAACCACGGGCGAACGATGAACCTGAAATGGCTGGCCGAAATCGTGCACACCAACCCGGCCTGGATTAATCCCGAGACGGCCAAGCGGCTGGGTCTGCGGGATGGCGACTGGGTGGAGCTGACTGCCTTCTTTTCCGAGTACCTGGAAAAACAGTCTCCGCACCTGGTTCATCACCACCAACGGGACCCGGAGACCGGCCGGCTGGTGGCCGGACGGTTGCGGATTCCGGTGGTCATCATGCCGGGGGTGCATCCGCGGGTGATTGCCATTTCCAACTCCTGCGGGCACTGGCAATACACGGCCGTGGCCCAGGCGCGGCGCAAACCCTCCGGCGGCCACCTGGTGGGCACCGAATACCAAGCCCACCACGACGACGATTGGGCCCGCAACATGTGGTGGGAAGACCCTTCGGACGGTACGCCGGGCCAGTGGCGGCAAAACACCGGCCGAGGCTGGAACCAGAACCGCATCATGCCCATTGCTCCCGACCCCATCACCGGCCAGCAAGCGTTTCACGATACGGTGGTCCGCGTGCGAAAGCTGTGAGAGCTTGGGGAGTCTTCCGCAGCAGCGAGGCTTGCGTTAGACGAACGGCACACGAGCAAGGACCTGTCTCTTATACACATCTGACGCT
>WFOE01000025.1 GCA_015488215.1 Planctomycetales bacterium | reverse complement strand
CCCTCTGGGACGTTCGCTGTCTCCACTGCGGCTCGCTCCAGGTCGAGCACCGGCGGGATGGGAGCTTCAGCTCCCGGAGAAGAAACCTCAGAAAAGCATTTCCTCTTGCCTCCCGGGGCGAGAAGAAGCCGAGCACACTCTCGCCGACTTCATTCGGCGAAGGGCGGCCCGGCCTTCGGCCACTGGGAGTTTCCACTCCGATGCCAAGGATGAACGCCACCCTGGAAAATCAGCGAGCCGGGGACTTTCGTCCTCGGAGTAGAAGAACGAACAAGCGTTTTCTCCGGTTTCTCCGATCCTCCCCGGAGTCCGGGGCTAGGGGAAGTGCCGAACAGAGCCGTCTGCTAATTTGCTCAAAAACGATTGCTCAGGCCCTTAACCTTTTACGCACTCGTCACTTGGAGGTCATCGCCAGTTTTGTACGCCGGGCAGGAAAAAGGGGATAGGTCAGAGGCTCTGCCATTTGACAACTGGCCGGAAAGCGGTTAAGCTCACTAGTTGGCCAAAGGGAGAAGGGGACAGGGGACGCGGAGAGTCTTCGGAACGGAAAGAGGCGCATCGCAAGTTTTGTCGGTCGTGCTTTCGTCTCCGTGGACCAGAGGGAAAACGGAGGGAAGGCTCGCTGAGGTCGGTACTGTTTTTCACGTCGCAAGCGCCTCGGGAGTGCCCCGTCAATGGAAATCCACCTCAAAGTTCTCACCGGTCGCCACGCAGGTCAGGTGATCCGTATTTCAGCTCCCAAGTTCTTGATCGGGCGTGCGGAAGACTGCCAGTTGCGGCCCCATAGCGAAATGGTCAGCCGCCACCACTGTGCGTTGATTATCGAAGGAGATTATGCCGAAGTCCGGGATTTTGGCAGCAAGAACGGCACGTTTGTCAACGACCAGCGCGTGCTTCCGGCCAGGGAGCTGAAAAGCGGGGACGTGCTGCGGATCGGCCCATTGAAGTTCGAAGTAACCCTCGTCAGCCAGAAAGCCCCGCAGCGTAAACCGAAAGTCTCTTCGGTACGGGAAGCGGCGATTCGCTCGACCGAAGGTGGGGGTTCGGTTGTGGCTGATGAGGACGTGAGCCAGTGGCTGGAAGACGTGCCGGATTCCTCGGACCATCCCACCCGGACGATGGTCGTGGCAGACGATACGGCCAACTACGACGCCGAAACGCTGCTGCAAGGGCAGGGTCTGAAGGAAGTCGAAGCTGCCGATGACGCGGAAGAGGTTACTCCGCTGGAAGAACCGAAGAAGCCCACTCCGCCCAAATCAGCCCCTGCCGCCGAAAGCAGCGACGAAGCGGCGGCCGAGATTCTCCGCAAATTGCGGCGTTTCCGTTAGTCGCAAAGTTCGTTAAACTGAAATCTGCGGGTTGCCTGCCAGGGTCGGACGTCGTGCGCGGACGTTCCGGCTCTTCTTTCTGTGTTTTCCCGCGGCAGCAAAACCGCCCCGTGGCCCTCCCCGCAGAAAAGGTTGCCTGCCCATGAAATGGTGCCTGCCTGTTCTCCTGTTCGTGGCGTTGTTCTCTCTTGGCGACACTCCGGCGGCGGCCCAGGCCGAATACGGACCAACGGAACGCGGCGGTTCCGACTCGGCTCCCACTTTCTGGCCCGCGGCCAAAGTTCCCCCGGCCTTGCGCCGGCCGGTGGCCCTGGCTCTGGTGGATCAGGGGCGGCGACTGCTGGTGGCCAATCGGGACACAGGCAGCGTGTCGGTCATCGATACCCGGAGCCGCCGCCTGGTGGCCGAGCAGCAAGTGGCCCCCCAATTGGCCCATCTGGCTGCTCTGCCTGACGGGCGGCACGTGCTGGTGCTGGACGGCCGGAACCACCGCTTGCTCGCCCTGCGGTTCGAACGGGACCGGCTCATCCTGTGTGCCCAAGCCGAGGTGCCCCCGTACCCGGTCCAGGTGGCCGTTTCGCACCACGGGCGTTGGGCCTGGGTCAGTTCGCTGTGGTCGCGGCGAGTGAGCCGCTGGCAGTTGGCGATGGACTCCTCCGGCCACTTGGAGCGGCTTCGTCCGGCAGGCGAGGTGAAGCTGCCGTTTTGCCCCCGGGCGCTGCTGCCACTGGAGTGCGAAGACGCCCTGCTGGTGGCCGACGGGTTTGCCGGGCAAATCGCCGTGGTCCGACTCCCGCAGATGACGCTAGCCCAAGTGCGGGAAATCCCGGCTCATAACATCCGGGCCATGCGGCTGCACCCGCGGGGAACCCACGTGCTGGTGGCCCACCAGATTCTGAACGACCTGGCCCGCACCACGCACAACGACGTCCATTGGGGCGTGCTGATGAGCAACGTGCTGCGCTGGGTCCCGCTTTCCAATCTGATGCAACTGGACCGGCCCGTGCTGCAAGGCACCCACGTCCATCTGCTGGGCGATTCGCGATTTGGCGGAGCCGATCCCACCGACGTGGCTGTTACGGCCGACTATCGGGTGATTGTCACCCTGGGCGGGGCGGACCACGTGGCCGTGGGTCGCCAGGACGATTATGTGCTGCAACGCTACCCGGTGGGCCGCAATCCGGTGGCCGTGGTGCTGGGTCCCCAAGACCGCGTGGCCTGGGTGGCCAACCGCTTCGACGACACGGTGAGCGTGTTCCAGCTTTCGCCGCCCAAATTGCTGGGCACCGTCTCCCTGGGGCCGCAGCGACCGCGCAGTCTGCCGGAACAGGGCGAGGAGCTGTTCTACTCCGGCCGCCTGGCCATGGATCGCTGGATGAGCTGCCACAGTTGCCACACCGACGGACACACCAACGGCCTGCTCAATGACAACTTGAGCGACGGCACGTTCGGGGCTCCCAAGCGGGTGCTCTCCCTGTTGGGCACAGGCGGCACGGCCCCTTGGGCATGGAACGGTTCCCGCAGCGAGCTTCATGTGCAGATTCGCGCTTCGATCCAGGCGACGATGCGCGGCCCGGAACCTGACGAGCAGACCGTGCAGGCGCTGGCTGCGTTCCTGCAGCAGTTGCCCCCGGCCCCGGGAGTGGGCCAATTCGAAAAAACCGACCCGCGTCTGGTGCAACAGGGGCGCCGGGTGTTCCAGCAACGGGGCTGCGCGGAATGCCATCGGCCGCCGGAATACACCACTCCGGACGTGTACGACGTGGGGCTGGCCGATGAGCAGGGGCTGCGGGAGTTCAATCCGCCGTCGCTGCGCGGGGTAAGCCAACGCCGGCGGTTGTTTCACGACAACCGGGCCAAAGGGCTTCGGGAAGTGTTCACCCGCTTTGGCCACGGTCTGGACGGAAAACCTTTGTCCCCACAGGAGCTGGAAGCGCTGCTGGCGTTTCTGAAAAGCCTGTGAGTTTCTCCCGACCCCGTCGTTTGCCACTTTCTTGATGGAACGCGCGATGAGCAATCCGGCCAATCCGTTTGTTACCGACGAGAACCTTGTGGTGGAAGAGCTACCCTGGGGGCCCCACGATTGGATGGTCCGCCCCGATATCGTTCCGGCCGAGCAGTTGCTGCTGGTGCGGGTGCACATGCCGCCGGGCAAGTGCCATGCGTTCCACCGCCATCCAGAACAGGAAGAAATCATCTACATCCTGCGCGGCAAGGCCGAGCAGTGGGTGGACCGGAACAAGAAAATCCTGGGCCCCGGCCAGGTGGCCCACATCCCCACCAACGTGGTTCACGGCACGTACAACGTGGGCGAGGAGACGCTGGAGTTTCTGGCCATTCTTTCTCCGGCCAAGATTCAAGGGCCGCCGCTGGTGGATATGAGCCAGGAAGAACCGTGGCGTTCGCTGCGGCCGGGAAGCTGAGCCAGGTTGGGCTGCTGCTCGTGTTCAAGGCCGTACCGCAAGTGCGTGGGGACATGGAGGTGATGAGCTGGATCGGCCTGGACGTCGGCGGAGCCAATCTCAAACTGGCCACCGCCCAAGGAGAAGCCCGGCTGCATGAGTTCCCACTGTGGAAACAAGCCGCCGCTTTGTCCGAGGCGCTGGCCCTGTTGCTTGCGGGTGTTCGCGGCTCGCATCTGGCCCTTACCATGACCGGCGAACTGGCCGACTGCTACCGCACCAAGGCCGAAGGGGTGGACCGGATTCTTCGGGCCGTGGAACAGGCGTGGTCCGGACCGCTGCGGGTCTATCGGACCGACGGCACCTGGGCCACCGCGGCGGAGGCTCGGATCGAGCCGCTGCGGGTGGCCGCGGCCAACTGGCACGCTCTGGCCCGGCTGGCCGCCTGCGTAAGCGGAAACGACACCGGGTTGCTGATTGATATTGGTTCCACCACGGCTGATTTCATCCCCTGGCACGGCCGTAGCCCATGCACCCGCGGCACGACCGATCCGGAACGCCTGGCCGCCGGAGAGCTGGTGTACCTGGGCGTAAAGCGCACGCCGGTCTGCGCCCTGGTGAATCGCTTGCCCTGGCAAGGTCAATGGGTGCCGGTGGCCGCCGAGTGGTTCGCCACCACCTGGGACGTCTATCTGCTCCTGGGCCATCTGGCCCCGGAGCCCCAGGCCACAGGCACAGCCGATGGACGACCAGCCACCGTGGAGCAAGCCCATTTCCGTCTGGCTCGGCAGATTTGTGCCGACGGCCAGATGGTTACCCGACACGAAGTCCGGCAAATGGCCCGCTGCGTACACCGGCAGGTGCTGGCCCGATTGGCCGAGGCGTGGGACCAGCTCCTCTCCCGCCGGGGCGAGGCACCGCCCGTGGTGGTCGCCAGCGGGTGCGGAGAGTTCCTGGTGCGGCAACTGCTGGCCCAGCTCGGCTATCGGGGCCGGGTCGTTTCGCTGGCCGAGGAGCTGGGCCCGGCCCTCTCGACCGCCGCCACTGCGTTTGCCGTCGCCTGGTTGGCCCAGTCCGATGAGTCGTCCTGAGCGTTCCCTGTGCGTGGTCAAAGTGGGAGGCAGCCTGTTCGCCCAGGAGCAACTGGCCGAGCGGTTGCAAACCTTTCTAGGCGAACAGCCCCCTGGAGACTATCTGCTGCTGGCCGGCGGAGGCGAGTTGGTGGATGTGCTTCGCCGCTGGCACGCTCGACACGGTTGGGACGAGGAGAGTTCGCACTGGGCGGCGGTGCGCGCGCTGGATGTGAACGCGTGGCTGTTGCACCGGATGCTCTCCGGCAGCCGGCTGCTGGAATCCGCCGAGGAGTTTTTCCACTGGCACCAGGCCCCGGAAGCGCCCCGGCAGCAGCTCGCCTGTGTCGTCTGCGCCCCTTGGGGATGGTTGTGCAAGGGGCCTTGGGGCCGTCCCCTGCCGGAGCTTCCGGCCAGTTGGAACGTGACCAGCGATTCGATTGCCGCCTGGGTGGCCTGTAAGCTGCAAGCCCAACGGCTGGTATTGCTCAAGTCGGCTCCTCCGCCCTCATCGCCGGAAGAAGCCGTGCAGGCCGGTTATGTGGACCCCCATTTCACCCGCGTGCTGGCCCACCGCGGCAACATGGCCGTGGAGGCCGTTTCCCTGAGCGGGCACGCGTTCGGCTGCGTCCGGTGGTAAACTCGCTCGGAAAAAGAGGCCTGTCGCTGGCGCTTCGGTTCAGTACGCCACCGTGGGAATCGGCAGCAGAAACGCATGCTGTTCGTACAGTCCCCAGATGCCGTGCCATACGGCGTACTGGCTGAAAAAGACAATCAGCACGTAGAAGAACGCCGCAGGCACCAGCAGCACCCGCGCGCCGTGGCGCCAGAACCAGTGCCGAGGCCCCGGGGCTTGCCGGGAACGATACCAGGCCCAACCGCTGAGCCATCGGCCCGGCAAGGCCATCAGGATGAACAACACTCCGGGCAACCAGGCGGCGTCCTGAGGGACGACGGCAATTTTGAACAGGTAAAGCGGCAGGGCCAGTCCCAGGGTGAACACCACGGCCACCAGCCAGGCCAGCGGGGCTCGGGCGAACCAGCGCCGGGCTTCCCGGGGGCGGAAGAACTCCCCGAAGCGATTCGTTACCGCAAACCGCGTTTGCATCACCACCAGCCGCAGCGCCACCCAGCCCAGCAGGATTGAGCCAATCAGGCTGACCAGCAGCCCTTGGTTTAGCGCCTCTTCGCTGCGGCGTTCCACGCCCAAGGAAGCCCCCAGCACGAGCACCGTAACCGGCAGGGCCAGCCACAACGCCGCACCCAGCCAGCCGCGCAGACCCAGACAACCAAGCCGCGGCAGATGATGAAACAACAGCCGCCAGAGATGGTCGCGCACCTGGGCAAACGTGCCTCGTCGCAGCCAGCAGACGAGCAGTCCCAACAGCAGCCATCCGCCCAGGTAAATCCAGACTCCGGCAGCCATGAGCCGTTGCAGTTGGGCCCGGGCGGGGCTTTCCGGGGCAATCCAGTAGCTGTTCTCAAGCAGCGTCCCGCCCAGAAAAAGCGGCAGAGCCGAAACTCCCAACGCCAGCAGCACCCAACCCCAGCAGGCCGCCTGCCGCCAGCCGGGCAGCCACCCCCAAAGCCGCCCACGCCGGGCCACGTGGGCCGAAACGTGCAGCAGATAGCCCAGCGTCACCAGTTGGAGCACCGGCACGGTGCTCAGCACGGCAAGAGCCCCCAGCAGGGTGAGCGTGCCCAGCAGAAAGTGAACGGCCTGCAAAGGGGCACGAAGCGGCCAGAGCAGCACTCCCACCCCCAACCGTCCCGGGGCCGAAGTCCCTGTACGTACCGGCGGGTGAGCCACCGTGGGACGAATCGGCGGCAACGCTTCGGCCGGTAAAGGAACGGGAGCTTGCGACACGGGCAGGCGCCTCGCTGCAAAAACCACGACGCGACTCAGCGGCCGCTCTCGGCCGCCCATCGTAGTTTACCAGCCAAGCGCGCAGTGCGTTTCAACACTTGGCCGGAAAACGGCCCGCGCGGGGGACTACCGTCTTGGAACAAGCCGGAGCTAGGCCGAAGGGATCGTCGCGGCCGGAGCTGCCGTGGCTGCCCCTTCGGTGCCCTGGGCTTTTCCTTCCAGAATGGCGTCGGCCAGCTTGGAGAGAATCAACTGAATGGAGCGGATGCTGTCGTCGTTGCCTGGGATGGGCAGATCGACTTCGTCCGGGTCGCTGTCCGTGTCGATCAGGGCGATGGAGACGATACCCATTTTCCGAGCTTCGCGCACTGCGTTGTGTTCCTTCTTGGGGTCGACCACCACCAGGCACTGCGGCAGGCGATCCAGCGTGCGAATCCCGTTCAGGTTACGGTACATCTTGCGGTATTCCCGTTGCAGCGCCGCCTGCATTTTTTTGGAGTACTGGGAAATCTCCGGGCTGTTGAGCAGTTCTTCCAGCT
>WFOE01000024.1 GCA_015488215.1 Planctomycetales bacterium | reverse complement strand
GAGGCTTGGAGGCGTGGGGGCGCGAGCCCCGCACGTCAGTGCGGGGAGAAACGGCGGAGATCGGCTTGCGCCCTGCGCCTTACGCGGAGCTTCCGCTCCGATGCGAGAATAAGCGCCAATTCTCGCAACCAGCGAGCCGCCGACTTTAGTCGGCGGAGGCGTGGAGGCTCGGGGGCGTGGGGGGATGGGGTGCTTCTGCACCGGGCAGGAGTGGACTTGCGGCGTGCGGCGTGCGCCTTGCGTACGGTGCTTCCGCACCAGCGGAAAAACAAGCGTTTACACTCGTGCTCGTACTCGTAATCGTAATCGCTCGCTCGTTATAGGCAATCGGCGAGCCGGGGACTTGGGAAAGCCTTGCGTCTTGGGGCTTGGGTCTTGGGCAAAGAGCTTCCGCACCGGGCGGGAATCGGCTTGCGGCTTGCGCCGTGCGCCCTGCGCGGGGAGCTTCCGCTCCAATGCGAGAATGAGCGCCAATTCTCGCACTCGGCGAGCCGGGAACTTCAGTTCCCGGAGGACGGCAGGGCCGTCGGCCATTGGGTGCTTCCGCTCCAAAGGGGATGGAGGCTTGGAGGCGTGGGGGATGGGGGAGAGCTTCCGCTCCACTGCAAGAATAAACGCTTATTCTCGCACTCGGCGAGCCGCCAGCTTTAGCTGGCGGAGGGGACTCCCGCCGCAGCCACTGGGAGTTTCCGCTCCAGTGCAAGAATAACCAAGGGGCTCTCCCCGGACTGAAGTCCGGGACTCGCCAACGCAACAACGGGCGGTTCTAATAACTCGTATCTGGCGATGGTGAGAGCCGCCAATGGTTCGGTTTTCGCCGGCGGGGTTCCGCGGAGCGACGTACCTTTCCGACGAGGAAAATACCACCATGCGACCGGAGTCCATCTCGCTCAAGCAGCGCCGGGAACTGGTCATCCGCTGGAGCGACGGCCAGGAGATGCGCTACTCGGCCGGACTGCTGCGGCGGGAATGCCCCTGTGCCCATTGCCTGGAGCGCAAACAGGCCCCTGCGGAACCGCTTCCCGTGCTGCAACCGCAAGAGGCCGCCCCGGTCGAAATCACCGGCGTGCAGCCCGTGGGCAACTACGCCTACAACATCTGCTTCAGCGACGGGCACACCACGGGCATCTACACGCTGGAGTATCTGCGTCGCCTGGGCCGGCAGGAGCCGCCGCCCGGCTAGCATTGCTATCAGGGGGCACGGCCCGGGGACAACTCCCCTGGAGTCGGACAGCCCGATTGGGCTAAAACACGGCTGCGGTACACTGCGCCCCTTGGCAGCGTTTTCTCCTCTTATGTAAATCGGGGACAGTTAATGGCCATGGAAGGCGAAAGCAAAACGTCCGCGCGGCGCGCGTTTTCACTTCGGATTGCCGGTGCGGGAAAGGGGCCGCATTTCGGTTGGCTCAAGTTTCCCAAGTCGCAAGCGCAGGGGCCGCGAACCATTCGTGCCCGGGTGTTCATCGCCGGCACGGGCCGCAGCGGCACCACGCGGCTGGCCCAGGTGCTGGGCTCCCATCCGGAAGTGTTCGCCTGGCCGTTTGAAACCCGATTTCTCATCGACCCGGACGGCCTGGCCGACCTGGTGCACTGGCTGCACGAACGATTCGACTACTTCCACGCCAATGCGGCGATTCATCGCTTTCGCGACTTGATGTTTTGCAGCATCCTGAAACCCATGCTCCGGGTGCTGCCCGAGGAGCAGTACCGGGAGACGGTGGAGGAGTTTCTGGACCAACTCATCGCCTGCACGTTCGAAGAACCAGCCGGCAAGAAGGTCTTTTTCCGATACGTGGCACGCTACTTCGAGGACCGCAAGGAGCTGATCGCCCTGATGCGCCGCCTGGTGGATCGGCTCTTTTCGCTGGCGGCCTGGCAAAACGGAAAGAGCGTCTGGTGCGAAAAAACGCCGTTCAACCTGCTGGCCATCCCGTTCCTGTGGGAGCTGTTCCCCGAAGCCCGCATCGTCCACATCAAGCGCGACCCCCGGGGCGTGGTCGAATCGCTGCTGCGGCAGCCCTGGGCTCCCTCGGACCTGGAAGGGGTGCTAGCATTCATTGAGCCGGTTTACCGGCGATGGCTTCAAACCAAACAACAGCACGCCATCGAGCAGAACGCCAACTACCGCGAAATCGCCCTAGAACAAGTGGCCCAGGACCCGCAAGGCACCCTGGACGAACTGACCGCGTGGCTGGGCATCGCCCCGACCGACTGGTCCGGCACGTTCGAGCCCCGCCAGGTGAACCGCTGGCAAACGCAACTGGACGCCCAGGCTCGCCGCCGGTGCGAAGAGCGGCTGGGCCGCTACATCGAAGCGATGGGCTACCCGCTCTAAGAGCGTGCCGCAAAACCCTCCGGTGCTGCTCCAATCCTCGGGCGCGGTGCTTGCGGCCGGAAGTTTTGTGCCAGGCAGTAAGAGCCCCGACGCCGCCGCCTGGTGGCTTGCCGCTTGGTTTTTCTTTTCTTGCACGACGGGGCTTGCTCTCCGGGGGCCGAAAGCCGATGTTGGCTCTGGCGGTCCTGTGGAAACACACACTCGATTGGACGTTTGCCGGCGATGAGTTTGCTTGGTGAAGCGGCGCTAGACCACCTGCGGTTTCTCTATGGCAATCAGGCTCCCCAGGTGGCCCGGCGGATGGAGCAGGTAATCCTGCGCCACCGGGATGCACTTGCGGCCAGAGAACGCCCGCCGCTTAGCGAACACGACGCGGTGCTTATCACCTACGCCGACCAGGTGCAGGAGGATTCGCTGCTGCGGCAGGGTCCGAGTGCTCCGCCTCGGCCCGAAGTTCCGCCTCCCGAGCCGGCCCCCCTGGAGATGCTGGAACGGTTCCTGCACCACGTGGAGCTGGACGGGTTGCTCACCACGGTGCATCTGCTGCCGTTTTTCCCCTATTCGTCGGACGACGGGTTTTCGGTCATCGACTACTACCAGGTGCACCCGGAACTGGGCACCTGGGACCACGTGGCCTGTCTGGGCCGGCACTTCCAGTTGATGTTCGACCTGGTCATCAACCACGTTTCCCGGCACAGCGAGTGGTTCCAGGGCTATCTGCGGGGCGAGGAACCCTACACGCGGTACTTCATCGAGGTGGACCCCGGGACGGACCTTTCCCAGGTGGTTCGCCCGCGCAGCCTGCCGCTGCTGACCGAAGTGGAAACCAGCCGGGGCCGCCGCTGGGTGTGGACCACCTTCAGCCCGGACCAGATCGACCTGAACTATCACGAGCCGGAAGTGCTGGTGCAGATGTTCGACGTGGCCTTCTTCTATCTGGCCCGGGGAGCAAGAATCCTGCGGCTGGACGCAATCGCCTACCTGTGGAAAGAGCTGGGCACGCCGTGCATCCATCTGCCGCAGACCCATCGAGTGGTGAAGCTGCTGCGCGTGCTGGTGGACCGGTTCGCCCCGGGAACGGTGCTGCTTACCGAAACGAACGTGCCGCACCGGGAAAACGTCTCCTACTTCGGCCGCGGAGACGAGGCGCACATGGTCTATCAGTTCAGCTTGCCGCCGCTGCTGCTCGATGCGCTGCTGAACCAGGACCCCGGCCCGCTGCGGCGGTTTTTGCTCGGGCTGGAAGCGCCGCCGGGCTGCACGTTTTTCAACTTCACCGCTTCGCACGACGGGGTGGGCGTCCGCCCCCTGGAAGGGCTGGTTTCCCAGGAACGGTTCGACCGTCTGGTCCAAGCGACGCTGGACCGGGGAGGGAAGGTGAGCACCCGGCGGATGAGCGACGGGACCGACGCTCCCTACGAGCTGAACATCACCTACTTCGACGCCACCGGCGCCCCGGGGCTAGGCACCCAGGAACACGTGCAGCGGTTCCTGCTCACCCAGGCGGTGATGCTGGCCCTACAAGGCGTACCGGGCATCTACTTCCACTCGCTGGTGGCCACGCCGAACTACCACCAGGGGGTGCGGCAACGCGGCTATCCCCGGGCGATCAACCGCCGCAAGTACGGATACCGGGAACTGCTCCGCCTGGTGGAAAACGCCCAGGGGGCTCCCCGGCTGGTGCTGGAACAGTACCGCCGGTTGCTCGCCCTGCGGCGGGCGCATCGGGCGTTTTCGCCCTGGGCGGGCCAGCAGGTGCTGGAACTGGAACCGGACTGCGTGCTGGCCCTGGTGCGGCAGTGTCCCGAAACGGGCCGGCAAGTGTTGCTGCTGGCCAACTTCGCGGCCCAGGCGGTCCAGGTCCAGGTGCCGGCCCCTTGGAAAAACGCCTGGGAAGACCTGCTCCGGGGGGAACGCGGCCAGGGGGCGGTCCCGCTGCCGGGGTTCGGCTTTCGGTTTCTGGAGCCGCAGCAAAGCCGCAAGACTTCTTGACCGTCCCGGCGATAAAGCCGCGCATCTTGCGGCGGAAGCGGCTAGTGCACTTGGGAAGACGCAGCCTCGGCTGCAAGCCTTAGGCCCTCCCAGCTTCGCGCCGTAGCGACTGGCCAGCGCACCAAGCCGGTCCTCAAGGCGACGGATAAAAGAGCGATACTTTTTGGGGAGCGTGGCTCAGAACAGCTCGCTAATTTCCCGCACGCCGTAGTCCACCAACGGGAACGGCCGCGACTGGGGCCCGGGCAGGTGGGTTTCCAGGTCCAGTCCCAGCGAGTGAAAGATGGTGGCCACCACCTCGGCTGGTTTCACGGGGCGTTCCACGGGCACGGCGCCAATCGGGTCGCTCTTGCCCACCACGCGGCCCCCTTTCACTCCGCCGCCGGCAAAGTACACGGTCCAGCACTGCGGCCAGTGGTCGCGGCCTCCGGCCGGGTTGATCCGCGGCGTGCGGCCGAACTCGGCCAGGTTGCACACCAGCGTATCGGGCAGCAGCCCCCGCTGGTCCAGGTCCTCGATTAACGCCGTGTAGGCCTGGTCGTACATCGGGGCCACGATGTCCCGCATCCCTTCAATGGACGTAAAGGGCTTCGAGCCGTGGATGTCCCAGGTAATCTCGTTGAACACGGTGATGAACGTGTTGATGGTCACGAACCGCACGCCGGCTTCGATCAACCGCCGGGCCAGCAGACAGCATTGGCCGAATCGGGTCATGCCGTAGCGCTGGCGTACCTTGGGCGGTTCCTTGGAAATGTCGAACGCCTCGCGCGCCTGCTTGCTGGTCATCAGCCGGTAGGCGGTCTGGAAGTTCTTTTCCAGCAGCTCGGCGTCCGGGGTGGCTTCGAACTGCTTGATCTTCGTCTCCACCAGCTCACGCAGGCGGCGACGCCGTTGCAGGCGCACCTGACCAATCTCCGGCGGCGGGAGCAGGTCGGGCACCTTGAAGTCGGGCTTGGACGGGTCGGCGTTGAGCACGAACGGATCGTACGCCTTGCCCAGAAAACCGGCGTCCTGACCGTGCGGAAGCTGCCCGCCGGTGGGTCCCATCGGCTCCGGCAGGATGACAAACGGCGGCAGATCCGTCCGGCGGCCCAGCAGATAGGCGGTCACGCAGCCGGCGTGGGGAGTGTTGATTCCGCCGGTGAAGAGCCGCCCGGTCTGCATCATCTGGTGGCCCGTATCGTGCACCGCCGCCGCGGTGTGGTAGCAGGAACGCACCCAGGAGATGTGCTCGGCCACGCGGGCATGGCCGGGGAAGATTTCGCTTATCTGCACCCCGGGCACTTTGGTCGGGATGGGCTTGAACGGCCCGCGCACCTCGGCCGGGGCTTGCGGCTTCATGTCCCAGGTGTCCAGGTGGCTGGGAGCCCCCAGGTTGAAAATCATGATGACGGAGCGGTTTTCGCACCCCGGGCGCACGCGGCCGCGGGCCTGGGCCACCTCCAGATCGGCCAGCGAAAACCCGATGGCTCCCAGCACGCCCACCTGAAGAAAATCGCGCCGGGAGAGACCGTCGCAGGTACGGGCCGAAGCACGATCTACCAGCTTGAGCATGGCAGGCACTCCCTCGGGGGGTGGGACAAACGGCGGGAGACTTCGCTTACCAATGTAAAAGCTCTTCGCCGCGGAAAAAAGCGATTTTGGCAAAGCGGCCACCGGGGACAGGAACCGCCCTCGGTTGCTTGTATCGGCCGGGGAGCCGGGCCGGGGGAAGCAATTGCGTTCCGGCGGCCGGTGTGCTAGCGTGCGCTGCGGCGGTCGGAACCGCCTGCGGTGCGGGCCCTGGGGCCTGCGGTTGTCCCGACAAGCGGAGAGTGTGGCCTTTTTATGCCGCTGCTGGATCGAGAGGAATACATCGAACAAGCGTACTTCTTCCAGTCGCTGGCCCAGCGGCTGGAACAGGGGCGGGCAATTCAGGAGCTGATGGTTTCGCTCAAGGAGGAGATTCTCTCCACCACGCGGCTGCCGATGGCCATTGATTTTCTGGTGGCCGAGCTGAAGCTCAAAGGGGTGTTCGCCCCGGCCATGCGGCGGCTGAAGCATTATTTCACGGCGTTCCAGACTTTCGTCATCGAGGAAGCCGAAAACGAACGCTCCCGGTTCGACTTCACCATCGCCGCCCGCGTGCTGGAACACGAAGCGGCCTACCGCGCCCAAGGAGCCACCCCGCAGGGGGCATTCCTGTACCAGTTCGAAGCCATCGCTCGGAACCGCCTGGGATATGACCGCGGGCTGGCCGCCATGGCCGAAGACCCGATCTACGACGATGCCTGGCGGGAGTTCATCCTTCAGGCTCGCAGCCAGTTGGGGCTGGTGGACGTGGCCGACCTGATTTATGTGCGGAGTCAGTTGTACTACGACACCCGCATACAGAAAGGGCTGCCCACGGCCGAGCTGCCCCCGGTGCTGTTCAGCCAGAAGGAAGGGAAAATCGCCTTGGCCAACCGGCGCAAGGACCCGTTGCTGCTGTTTGCTGCATTGCAACGGCATCTGAACTACCCGCGCGTGCCACGGCCGACTCGGGCCCAGAAAACCGAAGAAACCTTGCCCGCCCTGGTGCGGCGGATGGAAAAGCTGGAGGCGAGGATTCGGCTGCTGGAAGAAGAACAGCGCGGGGGGATCGACATCACGCGGTTTTACGCCGGGCCGGAGCCGCCTCCGCCGCCGCAGGGAGCGGAGCCGGAAGGGGCCTAACAGGGCGGAAAATTCCCTCGGGCCGAAAAAACCAGTCGTGCCGGTTTTCCTGGTTGGCCGATCATGTTAAAAAGTAGGGCAAGCGCGGCGGAAACCGGCAAAAAGCTCCATGCGGATTGGCCGGCTGCCGTTTCCCTCCGGTAGTGTAATCGGCCAGCGGCTCCCCGGTGCAGTCGGTGTTCTATATGCGTTGGTTTTCTTCGTCGTGGACCAAGCGACCTACGGCCAGGGAATGCAGGCGGTCGTCGTAAGCTATCCTTGCACAGCATCCAGGGCATGCACCCTTGGCCCGGAACGCACGAAGGATGGCATAAAGGAGATTCGGCCGTGGACCTGAAAACACACCTGACCTCCGACACCCTGGACCAACTGGGCATGGAAGAGCCCTGTTGCGTGGAACCGTCGGCCCCGCTGGGCGAGGTGCTCAAGCAGTTGCAGCAGCGCCGGGCCGGAAGCGCCTTGGTGTGCCGGGACGGACGGCTGGTGGGGATTTTCACCGAGCGGGACGCCCTGCGGCTGCTGGCCCAGGGAGCCGAACTGAACCAGCCGATCCAAGCCGTGATGACCCCCAACCCGGTCTCCCTGCCCGCTTCGGCCACCGTGGCCGACGCCATCCGCACCATGAGCCAAGGCGGGTATCGTCGCGTGCCGGTGGTGGACGAACTGGGACGCCCCTTGGGCGTAATCAAAGTAGCCCACATCGTCCACTACCTGGTGGACTTCTTCCCGCAGACGGTTTACAACCTGCCGCCGGATCCGGATGCCGTGATGCAGCAGCGTGAAGGTGCTTAAGAGGCGAAACGTTGCAACGGGAAAATGTCCCATACAAACAGCACGTTTGCTAGGAACCAACCACCGAGCCGACAATTCCCGGATTCCCCCGCTTCGCTCCCCGGCGGTGCGTTGCCCGGGATTCCAGGGAATTGAATAATGCCAATGGAACATTCCATGCCGAGGGAGCGGCTTGTCCCGTTTTGTGGTTTGCCGATAATCAGCCCCATGGTCTTCTCCGCCAGAACTTCAACACCCTCCCAGCCATGGCAACACCAACCCCCACTCAGACTTCCCAGCGGGTCCGCGAACTGGTAGAGGCAACCGTCCGCTTTGCCGGAGACTCCGGGGACGGGATGCAGTTGGCCGGCACGCAGTTTACCAACACCTCGGCCCTGGCCGGCAACGACGTGGCCACGTTCCCCGACTTCCCGGCCGAGATTCGGGCCCCCCGGGGCACCAAGGCCGGAGTAAGCGGTTTTCAGATTCACTTTGCCGCCCGGGATATCTTCACCCCCGGCGACAAGGTCGATTGCCTGGTGGCCATGAACCCCGCGGCCCTGGTGACGAACCTGCCCGACCTGGTCCCCGGTGGCCTGCTGATTGTCAACCGCGAAAGCTTCGACCGGAACAACCTTCAAAAAGCGGGACTGGAGAGCAACCCCCTGGAAGACGGCTCGCTGGAAGGCTACCAGGTCTTTCCGGTCGATATGACCACGCTTACCCGTCGGGCGGTGGAAGGGACCGGGCTTTCCACTCGGGACGCCGACCGCTGCAAGAACTTCTTCGCCCTGGGGCTGGTCTATTGGCTCTACAACCGGCCGCTGGAACCGACGCTGCACTTCATCGAAACCAAGTTCGCCAGCAAACCGGCCGTGGCCGAAGCCAACCGCCGCGCCCTGATGGCCGGATACAACTACGGCGAAACCACCGAGGCGTTCCACAGCCAGTTCCGCGTGGCCAAGGCCAAGCTGCCGCCGGGACGGTATCGCAACATGATGGGTAACCAGGCCCTGGCCTGGGGACTGATGACCGCCGCCCATCTGAGCGGCTGCAAGCTCTTCTACGCCACCTACCCCATTACCCCGGCCAGCGACATCCTGCACGAGCTTTCCCGGCACAAGAACTTCGACGTCGTCACCATCCAGGCCGAAGACGAAATCGCCGCCGTAACCATGGCCCTGGGGGCTTCCTATGCCGGTTGCATGGGCGTGACCGGAAGCTCCGGCCCCGGCATCGCCCTGAAGGCCGAAGCGATTGGTCTGGCCGTGATGACCGAGTTGCCTGTGGTCATCGTGGACGTGCAGCGTGGTGGCCCCAGCACGGGACTACCGACCAAGACCGAACAGGCTGACTTGCTCCAGGTGCTCTTCGGCCGCAACGGCGAGTGCCCGCTGCCGGTGCTGGCCGCCCGCAGCCCGGCCGACTGCTTCGACGCGGCTATCGACGCCTGGCGGATTGCCACGCGGTTCATGGTCCCGGTGATTCTGCTTTCCGACGGCTACATTGCCAACGGGTCCGAACCGTGGCGCATTCCCGACCTGGAAAAGCTGCCGCGAATCGAAATCCACCATCCGGACAAACCCAACAACGGCCAGGTCTTCTATCCCTACAAGCGCGACGAGCTCCTGGCCCGACCCTGGGCGTTGCCCGGCACCCCCGGACTGATGCACCGCATCGGCGGCCTGGAAAAAGAAGACGTAACTGGCAACGTGAGCTACGATCCGCAGAACCACCAGAAGATGGTCAACCTGCGGGCGCAGAAAGTGGCCAACGTGGCCAAGCTGATTGGCCCGGCCCAGGTCGAAGGTCCCGAACAGGGCAAGGTGCTGGTGCTTTCCTGGGGAGGGACCTATGGGGCCTGCGCCACGGCGGTCAAACGATTGCAGGAGCAAGGGCATGCGGTGGCCCACTGCCATCTGCGGTGGCTGAACCCCTTCCCGACCAACCTGGGCGACGTGCTTGCCCGGTACGAGCACGTCGTGGTGCCGGAGCTGAACATGGGCCAGTTGCTCCTGCTTGTCCGAGGCCGCTACCTGGTCGATGCCAAAGGAATCAACAAGGTGCAAGGCAAGCCGTTTACCGTGGGCGAACTGGTCGAAGGAATCGAACGCTACCTGTAGCCGGATTCCGCCGGCCTTGCCTGCCCCGGGCCGGCCTGCCGCGTTTCCCGAACAGAATGAACTTCCGCACTTGCAATAAACGCTAAGAGCTGCCATGAGCACGTCCAACATGCCCCTGCCGGTTCTCAAGCCCAACGACTACGCCAGCGACCAGGAGGTGCGGTGGTGCCCCGGCTGTGGGGACTACTCCATCCTGGCCCAGATGAAGAAAACGCTGGCCACGCTCCAGGTGCCGCGGGAGAAAGTGGTGTTCGTCTCCGGAATCGGCTGTTCTAGCCGGTTCCCCTACTACGTGAACACCTACGGCATCCACAGCATTCACGGACGCGCTCCGGCCATCGCCACGGCCATCAAGGTGGCCCGGCCCGATCTTCAGGTTTGGGTCATCACCGGCGACGGCGATGCGCTTTCCATCGGCGGCAACCATTTCATCCACGCCATCCGCCGCAACGTGGACATCAACATCATTCTGTTCAACAACCAGATTTACGGGCTGACCAAAGGGCAGTATTCGCCCACTTCGCCGCTGGGCAAAGTGACCAAGAGTTCGCCGTTCGGCTCGGTCGATAACCCGGCCAACGCCATCTCGCTGGCCATCGGTTGCGAAGCCACGTTCGTGGCCCGCAGTATCGACGTGTACACCTCCCACTTGCAGTACGTGCTTCAGCGGGCGGCCAGGCACCGCGGCACTTCGTTCGTGGAGGTTTATCAGAACTGCAACGTGTTCAACAACGGCGCCTTTTCTTACGCCACCGACCGGAAAACCAAAGCCGATCACGTGCTGGAACTGGAACACGGCAAGCCGCTCATCTTCGGCAAGAATCGGGACAAAGGAATCCGCCTCAACGGCATGGAGCCGGAGGTGGTCGAGCTGGGCAAGGGCATCACGGCCGACGACTTGATGTTCCACGACGAAAAGGCCGAGGAGCCCACGCTGGCCTACCTGCTCAGCCGCATGCGATATCCCGAGTTCCCGGAACCGATCGGCGTGTTCCGCGACGTGGAGCGGCCCATCTATGACGATCGGGTCAACGAGCAACTGGTCCAGGCCCGCGAAAAACGCGGGCCCGGCGACCTGAACGCCTTGTTCAATTCCGGTGACGTATGGGAAGTGAGCCCGAACGAATGAAGTGCCCCCACTGCGATCACGAAAACATTCCCGGGGCCGACACCTGCGAAGAGTGCCACCAGCCGCTGGATCACCTGAGCGAGCCGGAACCGGCCTCACCCATCGAACAGCGCCTGGTTTCCGATCCGGTACGCGTGCTCCGGCCCAAGCGGGCCATTACCGTCTCCCCGGACGAAACGGTCCGCGCCGCCTTGCAGATGATGGTCCGGGAACGGCTGGGCTGCGTGCCGGTGGTGGAAAACGGCCAGTTGGTGGGCATCTTCAGCGAACGCGATGCGCTGCTCCGCATCGGCCCTCATATGGACACCCTGGGCGACAAACCGGTCCGGGAGTTTATGACCCCGGAGCCGGAAACCCTCTACATGGACAACACCATCGTTTACGCCCTGCACAAAATGGACGTGGGCGGCTACCGTCACCTGCCCATCCTGGACAAAGAAACCAACCAGGTGGCCGGCATCATCTCGGTGCGCGACATTCTCAACTACCTGACGGCCAACCTGGGCTAAGTGGGCCGCCGGTAGCCATTTGTTTTTACTTTTTTAAACCGACTCGAACGGCGTAGCTCCCAAGGGGCTAGCCGCCTCCTTCGGAGGGCATGGAGGCATGGGGGAGATGAGGGAATGAGGCTTGGG
>WFOE01000023.1 GCA_015488215.1 Planctomycetales bacterium | reverse complement strand
TACGTTGAGCAGCCCGATTGGT
Source organism: Planctomycetales bacterium (assembly GCA_015488215.1). Classification (GTDB taxonomy): domain Bacteria; phylum Planctomycetota; class Planctomycetia; order Pirellulales; family S012-138; genus S012-138. The sequence goes on along the minus strand of WFOE01000023.1, from coordinate 2,685 downwards.
TTGCGATGGATGCCCAACTGGGCCCAGGTGATTACTTCCATCAGCTCTTCCAGGGTGCCGTAACCTCCGGGCAGGGCGATGAAGGCGTCGGCCAGCTCGGCCATCAGGGCTTTGCGCTGGTGCATGTTCTCGACCACGTGCATCTGCGTGGCCCGAGGGTGCGTCAGTTCCCGGGTAGCCAGCGCCCGGGGGATCACGCCGACCACTTCGCCGCCGCAGTCGAGCACCGCGTCGGCCAGCGTGCCCATCAGCCCTACTTGCCCTCCGCCGTAAACCACCCCCCAGCCTCGCTGGCAGAGGGCCTGGGCCAACTGCCGCGTGGCCTCGGCGTAGCGGGCGTTCCGCCCTCGTTGCGAACCACAGAAGACGCACACCCGTCGGATTGGCTCGTGCTGCATGGTCTTGGTCAGTGTGGCATGGAAATCTAACTGCTCGGGGTGGCCATCAGGCCAGGCGATTGCCCCCAGTTTAGCGCGGCCCGATGGCAATGCCAGCACCCCTGGTAGCTGCTCTTGCCCTGGGCGGAGCCAATGGCCAGACTCGGCCGACCTCCGTTGGTCCCGGCGGCCGGGGAAGCACCCAGTGGCCGACGGCTGTGCCGTCCTCCGCCGACTAAAGTCGGCGGCTCGCCGGCGTGCTGACACCGGGCCTGCTCAAAAACAAGTTGTTATCCACAAAGACTGAGCCGGATTGTTGCTGTCGTCGTCTATGTCCTGCCGCTGGTTCAGCCGGAACGCCCGGTGCATGTTGCCCGCGGGCGTATTCGCCTTGCTGCTGCCGCTGGGGTTAGCAGCCACGGGGGGCTGCTCGGCGCCGGTGGTCGTGGCCCCGGAAACAGCTCCTACCACCGCGGTGCTCCAGCCCAACCCGACACTCATTCCCACGACCGACCACCAACTGCTGTGGCAGGTGCTGGTCGATACGGTGGACGACTACTTTCGCATCCGTCGGGAAGAACCGGTGCGGCAGTTCGGCAACGTGCTGACCGAAGGCCGGTTGGAAACCTACCCGGAAGTCAGCGCCACGGTGCTGGAACCGTGGCGGTGGGATACGGTTACGGCCTACGACCGCTGGGAAGCCACGTTGCAAACCATGCGACGATTCGCCCAGGTGCGGGTGGTTCCGGCTTCCGGCGGGTTTCAGGTGGAAGTGGCGGTGTACAAGGAGCTGGAAGACGCCCGGCGCCCGGAGTTCTCCAGCGCAAGCGACGCCGTGTTCCCCCATACCAACTCCATGCAGCGGCTGAGCGAACTGCTGCCCGATCAGCCGATCCACCAGGGCTGGATTCCCAAAGGGCGCGACACGGCGCTGGAGCAACAAATCCTGGCCCGGCTGCGTTCCCGACTGGGTGGGTAACGGCTTACTTGCTCGCTTTGACCACGCCGTTGCGGAGCACGCCCACGCCTTCCAGTTCCACTTCCAGCACGTCGCCGGGTTTGATGGGCTTGGTTTCGCCGGGAGTGCCGGTGAAGATTAAATCCCCCGGCTCCAGCGTGATGTAACGGCTGGCAAACGAGACAATCTGAGCCAGGTTGTGCACCATGTTCTTGGTGTTTTCCTGCTGCATCACCTTGCCGTTGACCCGCATGGTCAGTTGCAGATTGTAGTAGTCGATTCCCGAAACGATGAAAGGGCCCACCGGGCCGAACGTATCGGAAGCCTTGGCCCGCCACCACTGGACGTCGTTCTGCTGCCAGTCGCGGGCCGAGATGTCGTTGCCGCAGGTGATGCCCAGCACGTAGTCCAGCGCCTTTTCCACCGGCACGTTCTTGGCCCGGCGGCCGATGACGATGACCACTTCGGCTTCGAAGTGCACGTCCTCGGTCCCCGGCGGAATGACCACGTTTTCGCCGTGGGCAATCAGGCACGAAGGAGCCTTGAAAAACAGCTCCGGATACGGATGCGGCTTCGTCTGTCCCAGGTGGCTCTTGTAGTTGCCGGCGGTGGCCAGCACCTTGCTGGGCGTGGTGGGCACGAGCAGCTTCACTTCGCTCAGCTCGTACAGCTCGTTGGTGGTTTGCCAGTGGCCGAAGGGAGTGCCCTGAATGCGTCGGATCAGGTCGCCTTCGACCACGCCGTAGCTGACCAGGTCGCCGCTGCGGAAGCGACAGAACTTAAGCACCGACTTCTCTTCGGCCCGAAGCGACCCGAACCAACCCAACAGCACCGCCGCCGCGGCGGCCACCAACATCAGACGCAGGGGACGTTGCATGGGAAGTCTCCTTTCCGGATTTTGGACGGTTGCAGTCTTCCGTTCTAAGAAGCCAGCCAATCGCGTTTTTTGAGCAGGCCAGTGGATGATTCCACAGGACGCTCCGGCGAGCCCCGGACTTTCAGTCCGGGGAGGAAAACGGAAGCAGGAACGCTCGCCGTGATCTCTTTTTCTCCGCCAGCTAAAGCTGGCGGCTCGCCGTCTGTGTCGTTGCCGCTCGGTGTTATTGCGTTTGTTCTTGCATTGGAGCGGAAGCTCTCGCGCAACAGCGCACGTCGCAAGCCGCAAGCCGTTCCCTCACTCAAACTTTTCCACCTCCGGCGGCGGGATCTCCTTGAGCAGCCGCTGGATCAGGTCTTCGGTGGAAAGCCCTTCGGCCTGGGCCTGGAAGTTGGTCGAAATGCGGTGCCGCAGCACCGGCACGGCCACCCGCTGGATGTCCTCCACGGCCACCGAAAAACGGCCGTCCATCG